>JAYGED010000002.1:0-2175 GCA_046582565.1 Alphaproteobacteria bacterium | reverse complement strand
TCATCGCCGATCCAGTCTTCCAGTCGATCCGGAAACAACGTGCCCTGCGAGCGGTCTACACCCTCAATGAAACGCTTCATCACGAAACCTCACCAATATCATGGCGGGATTCTATCAGACCTCACGTTTTCACACAGCCTGGGTCAAAAGCAGACCTTTTTGATGCCTACCTAAAATGTCCGCTTTTGGGGGTAAAGCGGACGAAATCGGGGGCAAAGCGGACATTTCTGCTCAAACACCAGATTTCCGGTGAAACTGTATTCTCTTCGGCGGTTAGCGAAGAGGCGGCAGTTCGGCCAGCGCGAGCGTGAGGCTTTCGACCAATTGGGCCATGAATTCGAAGTCAAGAGTGTCGATGGTGTCGCTCGGCCGGTGGTAGTTCGGATTCCTGAAGAACGCGGTGTCTGTGACCATGAGCGCCGGGATGCCCGAGTCCCAGAACGACGCGTGGTCACTGAGGCGCGTCGACGGCAGCACCCAGCCCCTGAGAGGCACGAACAGCGATTCGACTGGCAGCCGCCCGTTCTTCTTGAAGCCCTTGAGCACGGCGCGGCCGAAGCGGCGCGAGCGCCAGTCGCCGACGACGCCAATGAAGTTGCCTTGCCTGGGATAGCCCGCCCAGTGCAACACCGCCGGATAATGCTGCCGGGGACAGGTGTAGCCGACCATCTCGAGTACCACGGCACCGAGGATACGGTCGCCGGCCCGCTTGCGCTCGCGCACGAAGACGCGACTCCCTTGATGGCGCGTATGGAAGGCCGGCGCCTCCTCGAGGGTGAAGGCGACGAGCTTGACCGGCGCCGCGGTCGGGATTTCGGTCAATCGGCGGCCGAGCTCGAGCATAACCGCCACCGCGCTCGCATTGTCGTCGGCGCCCGGCGTAGTCGGTACCGTGTCGTAGTGGGCGCCGACCAGATAGTACGCTGATGCCCCGGCGGCGCTTGGCAGAGTCGCGATCAGGTTAGTGACGCGCCGGCCGCGGTAGTCGTACGCCTGTTCGTCTACCTCAAGGCCCGCGTCCTCGAGACAGCCGCGGATGTAGCTCGCCGCGCGGTCGAGGCCGTCGCCGGCGTGCACCGTACGTGGCCCGATGTCGACAGTCAGGACCTCGACGTGTTGGCGCAGGGCATTGGTGAGTGTCATTGGCTCACAGCAGCGGGCGCTTGTCGGCGAGGGGGCGGGTCATACGTCCTTCTCCTTCTTGCCGAACATACCGGAAAGCCCGGCCTTCAGCACCCCCAGCCCGAGATGCGCCGGCTTGCCGTTGCGTGCCGCCCAGTGCTCGGCCGCCTCCTCCATGCAGCACACGTTCCAGACGCAACTCGCGGTGATCGGGTCGAGCCGCGCGAGCCGCGCCGTGAAACGCCGCCAAGCCCGGGTCCGTTCCAGGTCGCGAGCGTCGCCAATCTCGCCGTCACCCGAGGCCCCGCTGACCATACCATCCATCGCCGCCGTCAATAGCGGCTGCCGCCCAGCCGCCCGCCAGGTCGTACGCAGCCAGTTCCCAGCCTCGAACTGCCGCGCCGTCAGGATCCCGGCGTGGCGATAGGCGTCCAGCGGCGTCAATGCGACATTTCTTCTTAGATGCGGAGGCGTTCTCTTCTTCTTCCCTCAATCTCGTTAAGCTCGGCAATGCGCGCATCCAATTCTTCGTCGCTCATATCCTTGATCGGGTCGCGCTCGTTCGGCCTGTCCATGGTCAGGAAGCCGTGGATCTTCGCCTTGGCCATGATCGCCGAGACTCCCGCCGACGGGTTGCCATTCTTCATCGCCAAGTCCAGCGTGGCGTTCAGCTCTTCCGTCAGGATGTCGATGGTGACGTTGTGGCGCTCGGCGTGAGACGCTTTCAAGGCCTCAATCCTTACCGTGAGCTTACCGTGTTTCATAAGCTCACATGCCTTTACGGCAATCACCTCTGGTTTCATGTTCTTGGCGTCGTAGGCCCGCCGGTAAGCTTCCGATGCGTTGCCCGTCTCGACGTAGGTTTGACAGAAATTCTCCTGTTTGATCGTTAGGTTAGTGCTTGTCATAGGCGGGTCATTCTCCTCGGCGTATCAACGCGCGGATGGCCGCGTCTGCTGTGCTTCGACGGCCTACCCGGTGTCCGCTTCGATGCGATTGAGTGATTTGGGGAATTCGACGGTGAAGGTCCGTTAACTAATCGCCTGCCAGACC
>JAYGED010000308.1:0-1912 GCA_046582565.1 Alphaproteobacteria bacterium | reverse complement strand
AGTAATCCGTGCCGATCGCAATGGCGTCAACGCCAAGGCGCTCCGCCGACCAGGCGACCATTTCGGTAAATGTCTCAAGCGTGCAGTTGGATCCGTCGCGCATGATCTTCGGGTAGAAGGAAAGCCCGATCAAGCCGCCCGCCTCGGTAATGCGCTTGATCGTCGCAAGCGAGCGATTGCGCCGCTTCAGCTCAATCTCCTGGCCGACGAATTCCGCCGGATTGCCGTGCGTGATGGTCACTGGCCGGGATGAATGCTCGACCGTGTCGAGACAGGTCTGCTCGTTGCAGTGGGAAAGATCGATCACCATGCCGAGCTTATTCATTTCGCGAATGACGTTCACGCCGAAGAATTTCGATACGCCCCGGTCATCATCTTCCCAGCAGCCCACGGCTACGCGGTTCTGCACATTGTAGGTCAGCTGAATGATGCGGACGCCAAGTGTGTGAAAGATCTCGATGAGTTCGAGATCGTCTTCAATCGGCGAGGTATCCTGAAATCCGTAAATGACTGCTGTGCGGCCGGACGCGCAAATACGGTCAATGTCGTCGCCGTTTGTTGCTAGCTCCACAAGATCGGCATTGGCTTCAAACAAGCGGTTCCATTCGCCAATTGCAGAAAGCGTCGTCCGGGCATCTTCCCAGATCGCGATGGTGACATGCACGCAGCCGACGCCGCCCGCCTGCCACTCCAGGAACCGCTCACGGTTCGGCTTGTTGTATTGCATTCCGTCAATGATCATTGGGCGCTCCTGTCCCATTGCAGCCGGCATACTTTCCCTCCCCTCTGGTCACGAGATCGCACTCAGTCCGCTCGCGCCCTCAAACAAGTTCCGATGTCGCAAAGCATTCGAGAAAACACAATTTTCTTCACCAATATTCCCCAGATGAGATGTCGATATAGGAATTGTTGCCAATTTTCGACCGCAATAAAACGTTTGGCACGAAGGCATGCGGCGCAGTCGAAGGGCCGAGGGTATTTCAGGTCCCAGATGGCATTGTCACATTAACTGAGATTTCCCAGATAACCCCCAAATTCAGTGAAATCGTACCACCATTCCACCGTCAAGGGAACGGTATCCATCCCTGCCCTCCAGAAACATGTCTTCGAGTCTGTGTGAATATAACTGTAAACCTGCCTTGGATACCGCGCCCCCTACAACCCCTTCAAAAACACACTTCGAAAACCGCCGTCAACCCGGCCGATAAGGCTCGTTCGCCTCAGATTATCCGACGGTCATGAATAATGCGGGCTAGCAGCCTGCGCCAGCCCGACTGTGGATAGCCGCGCACCAACGTTCGATAAAACCAAATACACAGTGGACCTCGACAACTGCCGAGGCGGTACGGTTCTGGATGTCGCTCTGAATGGACTTGGGGTGGCGGTTATTGGTTCTGCATATGGCGCATACCATGGCGCATATATTGGAGCATTGTCTGGGAACTCACCCGAAGGAGCGGCTATCGGCGCGGTTGTAGGTGGTGTGATAGGTGTAGTTGTGGGCGCTTACGAGCCGATCGAAGAGCAAGAGCAGAGTGTTGCTCGGTGTTTAAGCGAGAAGGGCTATGTATTGGGGTCATAATGGGATTGTTTTCACGTTTATTCACGACAGCGTCCACGGGGATCATCCGCAAGTCACTCCCAAACGCGTCTTCAGAGAAACTTATTCAACATTACTACAGGCTTCAGGAGACCTATCGCTTGACCGATGATATTCGTAGCCAGATAGAAATATCCAAACTTTTGGATGACATACAGTCTGAATTAGAGAGGCGCGGTGACGCATAACTAACGCAGAACACGTCGTACACCTGCTGCTTTATCCAAACAGATGCAGTTTGCCGAATTCGTCTTCAGATTATATTTTAATCTGGCTTTATGCCAAAAGTTAGCGGGTCAAAATTAAGGGCCC
>JAYGED010000117.1:0-4890 GCA_046582565.1 Alphaproteobacteria bacterium | reverse complement strand
ACGATCCTGCTTAATACCCCATAATTTACGTCTTTGCCTGGAGCTTCGCCCAGCTGTCGCGTAAGGGCACGATTCGGTTGAAGACGGGTTTTTCCGCTGTTGAGTCGGGGTCGGCCCTGAAATAGCCCAGGCGCTCGAACTGGATCGCCTCGCCCGAGGTAATGGCAGCGATATTGGGCTCGAGGCGGCAATCCTTGAGGACTGTCAGAGAGTCCGGATTGAGATCGTCGATCACGTTGCCGTCAGCGCCGGGCACGGGAACCTTGAAGAGATGATCATAGAGGCGCACTTCCGCGTGCTCCGCATGGGCCGCCGAGACCCAGTGCAGGGTCGCCTTGACCTTGCGTCCGTCGGGCGGGTTGTTGCCGCCACGGGTCTCGGGATCATAGGTGCAGCGCAGCTCCACCACCTCGCCCTGCTCGTTCTTGATCACTTCACGGCAGGTGACGAAATAGGCGTAGCGCAGGCGCACCTCGCGGCCCGGGCTGAGCCGATAGAATTTCTTTGCAGGCTCCTCCATGAAATCGGCGGCCTCGACATAGATCTCGCGGCTAAACGGCACTTGGCGCGATCCCGCCGATGGGTCCTGGGGATTATTGATCGCCTCGAGAGTCTCGCTCTCACCTTCCGGGTAGTTCTCGATCACCAGCTTGAGCGGATCGAGCACCGCCATGCGGCGCTCGGCAACCAGATTAAGCGATTCCCGGGCGCAATATTCCAGCAATGCCATATCGATCAGATTTTCGGACTTGGCGACTCCGATGCGGTTGATGAATTCGCGCAGCGCCGACGCCGGATAGCCGCGCCGGCGCAAGCCAGAAATTGTCGGCATGCGGGGGTCATCCCAGCCCGCCACATGACTCGCCTCGACAAGCTCGATGAGGCGGCGCTTCGACAGCACCGTATAGGCCAGATTAAGCCGGGCGAATTCATACTGCCGGGGCCTGTGAGGGACCGGAAGGTTGTCGACCAGCCAGTCATAGAGCGGGCGGTGATCCTCGAATTCGAGGGTGCAAAGGGAATGGGTGACGCCCTCGATAGCGTCCGACTGGCCATGGGCGAAGTCATAGGTCGGATAGATGTGCCAATCCGATCCGGTGCGTGGATGCTCGGCGTGGAGGATGCGATAGATCACCGGATCACGCAAATTCATGTTGCCCGACGCCATGTCAATCTTGACGCGCAGGGCCCGCGAGCCTTCGGCGAATTCGCCGGCCCGCATGCGTCGGAAAAGATCGAGGCTTTCCGCTATCGGCCGATCCCGATAGGGGCTGTTGCGTCCGGCCTCGGTCAGGGTGCCGCGATAGTCGCGAATTTCTTCCGGCGACAAATCATCCACGTAGGCCAGACCGGCGGAGATCAGATGCTCGGCCCAGCCATACAGGACCTCGAAATTGTCCGAGGCGAAATAGAGATTGTCGCCCCAGTCGAAGCCCAGCCAGCGCACGTCCGCCTGGATGCTGTCGATATACTCATGCTCTTCCTTGGCCGGGTTGGTGTCGTCGAAGCGCAGATTGCAGTGTCCGCCAAATTCATCGGCGACGCCGAAGTTCAGGCACATGGATTTGGCGTGACCGATGTGGAGATAGCCGTTGGGCTCGGGCGGGAAGCGGGTGATGACCGTCTTCTCGCGACCCTCGGCGAGATCGGCGGCGATTATATCGCGGATGAAGTCCTGTCCGGTTTCTTTGGCCTGTCCGGTTTCTTTAGTATCTGTGTCGCTGTCAGTCATGGCGTTCTTGTATGCGAAAGCGTCTCGCGATGGAAGATATAGAGGCCCGAGCCGATCACCAGGCTAGCGCCGATGATGATCCAGCGGTCGGGGATATCGCCCCACACCAGGAAGCCGAGAACCGTCGCCCAGACGATAGAGCTGTATTTGAAGGGCGCGATCAACCCGGCCTCGGCGTGGCGGAAGGCCTCGATTAGAAAATAATGGCCAGTGCCGAGAAGTAACCCCGACAGGGCCAAGAGCCCAAAATCAAGCGGTGACGGCATTCGCCAGCCAAAGGGCAGGGTCAGGAGGCCGGCCACCGTCACCACCAGAGTTGTGAAGCAGAGGATGGCGACTGAAGTCTCAGCGCCCACCGCCTGGTTTGTAATGCGACGCGTGATGATGTCCCTGATCGCCCCCATGAGGGCGCCGGCAACAGGCAGCAAGGCAATGGCCTGCAAGGAACCCGTCCCCGGCCGGACCATGATCACGACTCCCAAAAACCCAATGATAACGGCCGTCCAGCGGCGCCAGCCGACCTGCTCGCCAAGCAGCGGCATGGCCAGCATGGTGAGGAACAGGGGGCCGGCGAAGGCAATGGCAACGATGTCGGCGAGGGGCAGGACGGCGAGGGCGGTGAGATAAAATACAGTCGACAGCATGGTCAGGCCTGCGCGCGCGCCCTGGGCGCCAAGATTGCGAATTTCGAGTACGCGCAGACCGCCCGCCCGCCAGGTGATCAGGGCGATGGGCAGAAAGATGAAAACCCCGCGCAAACTCATGATCTCGCCGATCAAATAATCCGCACTCAACCATTTTACCACGGTGTCATTGAGGGTGACCAGAGCGCTGCCGCCGACCATGCAGGCGATACCCGCGAGCGGCGCCTGGGAGGTGCGGATTTGGTTTCTTTGTTCTGGGGGTTGGGTCATGGGCGGCAGTGATGCTAGATTATTGGCCCTTCATCGCCAAGGAACAAACGCCATGCCCGGCAGCAAACAGCTTATCCGCACCACCTGTCCGCGCGATTGCTATGACGGTTGCGGGATCGTCGCCATCAAACGCGACGGCGTGGTCACCAAACTGCTCGGCGATCCCGATCATCCGGTGGCCCGGGGCGCGTTGTGCGGCAAATGCGCCCTCGCCTACAACGGCGTATTCCGTGATCCGAAAAGCCGCCTGGCCACGCCGCTCAAGCGCAACGGTCCCAAGGGCGAGGGTTGCTTCGAAGCGATTAGCTGGGATCAGGCTATCGAGATCATCGCCGAACGGCTGACCGGCATCGTGGCGAGCAGCGGGCCCGAGACCATTATCAATGCTCATTACACCGGCACCTGTTCGCAGATCGCCGGCCATTTTCCCGATCGATTCTTCAACCGTCTCGGCGCCACCGAGGTCGACCCGGACACCATCTGCAACAAGGCCGGCCATGTGGCGCTCGACTATATCCTCGGCTCGTCCTCCATCGGGTTCGATCCCAGGACTGCAAAGGACGCCGCCTGCATCATGGTCTGGGGCGCCAATCCATCGTCCTCGGCGCCCCACGCCCACAAATACTGGCTGCGTGAATCCCCGGCTCAGGTGATCGTCATCGATCCGGTGCGCCATCCGACGGCCGAAGCCGCCGATCTCTATCTCCAGCCCTTCCCCGGCAGCGACGCGGCCCTGGCCTTCGCCCTGCTCCATGTGTTGAGGCGAGACGGCCTGCTCGATGAGGCTTTCATCGCCGCTCATACTCTGGGTTGGGATGAGGTTGAAGCCACGGTCGAGACCTGCGATCCGGCCTGGGGCGAGGCCGCCACCGGCGTTCCCGCCGCCCTGATCGAACAGGCAGCGCGGCTTTACGGCCAAGGCCCGTCCATGCTGTGGCTCGGCCAGGGGGTGCAACGGCAATATGGCGGCGGCAACATTTTCCGCGCCTGCACCATGCTGCCGGCGGTTACCGGCAATTTTGCCAAGCCCGGCGCCGGCCTCTGCTTCCTCAACGGTTCGGCCTTTCGCGGCAATGACAGCGACTATCTAACGGCGTCCCATCTGCGCAAGCCCGAGGCGCGCACGATCAGCCATATGGAGCTTTCCTCCTACCTCGAAGACTCTGATAAAACCCGCGCCCTGATCTCGTGGAATATCAATGTGGCGGCCTCGGGGCCGGAGCAGGAGCGTCTGCATAAGGCGCTCAAACGTGAAGATCTGTTCACCGTGGTCATCGATCTGTTCGCCACCGACAGCGTCGATTACGCCGACATCGTTCTGCCCGCGGCGAGTTTCCTGGAGTTCGACGATATCGTCCTGCCCTATTTTCATCTCAATGTCTCGGCCCAGGTCGGCGTCGAGGCGCCCCTGGGAGACGCCCTGCCTAACCAGGAGATATTCAGAAAGCTGGCCGCCGCCATGGGCTATGAGGAGCCCGAATTGTTTGAAGAGGATGGCGCCATAATCGAGAGAATCTTGTCGGGTGTCGGCGTTGCCGGCGGTTTCGCGGCGCTCGCCGAAGTCGGCACCATGCCGGTCTTCGAAGAGCCGGTCATGCATTTCGCCGATCTAAAGTTTCCCACCCCGAGCGGCCGTATCGAGATCGCCTGCGAGCGCGCCGAAGGCCACGGCCTGGCGCGCGTGCCCACGGCCGACGCCGATGCGAGACCGGATGAGGGCCGCTTGCGGCTGCTGTCTCCAGCCTCGCCCTGGCTGATGAACGACAGCTATGCCAACGATCCCAAGATCACCGAGCAGCTCGGCGAGGCGACCGTCACCCTGCATCCCGACGACGCCGCAGAGCGAGGCCTTGCGGCGGGCGATCAGGTCATGCTTGCCAATCAGACCGGCCGCCTCACCCTGGCCTTGGCGATCAGCGATATGATCCCCATCGGCGTGGCCTTTACGCCTAAGGGGCGCTGGCCCAAGCGCGAAGGCATCCGGGTGAACGTCAATGCACTGAACCCCGGCATCAAGAGCGATATGGGCGAGAGCACCTGCGTTCACGGTGTCGAGGTGACGGTGACGCGGGCCTGACGATGAAAGGTTGTTAAATGAATGAGGCCCGGCGACAACGCCTATGATGAGCTGCCCTATCCGAGCGTAGCTCGAGCGCAATCGTCGCACAATTTATGCCTACCGCGTTCGCGGCCAAGCTGATCCGTTCCTTGAGTTGTTTAATCAGCCCAATCCCAACGGCTCCT
>JAYGED010000227.1:0-4958 GCA_046582565.1 Alphaproteobacteria bacterium | reverse complement strand
ACCGCCATCGTGGGAATTTCCGATTATGCCCAGGAACAGCTCGGCGATGTGGTTTTTGTCGAACTTCCCGATGTCGGCAAGTCCTTCGCACAGAATGACGACGCCGCGGTGGTCGAATCGGTCAAGGCGGCAAGCGAAATCTATGCCCCCATCAGCGGTGAAATTCTCGCCGTCAATGACAGCTTGGAAGACGCGCCGGAGACTTTGAACAGCGACCCCACCGGAGACGGATGGATGTTTAAGATCAGCATCGCAGACGCAGGCGAGATTGACGCGTTGATGGACGAAGCCGCGTATAAGAAATTTGTCGAAGGCTTGGAATAGGCCATTAACAAGCTTATGGGGGCCGTGAGTAGCAGGAGTATTTTATAATGGGTGAGGCCAGACGTTCTCTGGAAGATTTAAAACTGCGCGGCGATTTTATCCGCCGCCATATTGGGCCGGGCGACGAACATATCGCCGAAATGCTGGAGGACATGGGTCTCGCATCCCTCGATGCGATGATCGACAAGACCGTGCCCAAGGCCATCCGTAGCGAGCGGCCGCTTGATCTCGACGACGCCATGAGCGAACGCATGACCCTGTCGACCCTGCGCAGAATCGCGGCCCGCAACAAGGTCTTCATATCGATGATTGGCATGGGATATTACGGCACGGTCGTGCCCGGCGTGATCCTGCGCAACGTGCTCGAAAACCCGGCCTGGTATACCGCCAACACGCCTTATCAGGCCGAGGTCAGCCAAGGCCGGCTGGAAGCACTGCTCAATTATCAACAGATGATCATCGACCTGACCGGCATGGAACTCGCAAACTCATCCCTGCTTGACGAGGCGACCGCCGGAGCCGAAGCCATGGCCATGGCCCATCGGCTTTGCAAATCCAAATCGGATCGTTTCTTCGTGTCCGACGAATGCCACCCCCAGACCATTGAAGTGGTGCGCACGCGCGCCCGCTCCCTGGGCATCGATGTGATCGTCGGCGATGTGTTCGGCGAGCTTGAGGACGGGCTGTTCGGCGTCATGGTTCAGTATCCCGGTACAGGCGGCGCGGTGCGCGATATCAGCGGCGTTATAGAGAAGGCCCATGCCATGGGCGCCCTGGCCACGGTCGCCACCGATCTGCTGGCTCTCGCCATTCTGACGCCGCCCGGCGAGATGGACGCCGACATCGTGTTCGGCTCATCCCAGCGATTCGGCGTACCCATGGGCTATGGCGGGCCTCATGCGGCCTTTTTCGCCACCCGCGATAAATTCAAGCGCTCGGTGCCCGGCCGCATCATCGGCGTGTCTGTCGATTCCGAAGGCAATCCGGCATTGCGTATGGCGCTGCAAACCCGCGAGCAGCATATCCGCCGGGAAAAGGCGACCAGCAATATCTGCACCTCCCAGGTGCTGCTGGCGGTGCTCGCCGCCATGTACGCGATCTATCACGGCCCCGACGGCATCGAAACCATCGCCCAGCGCGCCCATCGCATGGTCCAAATTCTGGTCGAGGGCCTTAAGCGTCTCGGTGTCAAAGTGGCCACCGAGGTGTTCTTTGACACGATCACCGTAGCCGTACCCGGCCAGGCTCGGCGGATCGCGGCAAAGGCCCGGGAATCACGCATAAATCTACGCGTTATCGACGCCGACCACCTGGGCATCTCCTTCGACGAGACCACCAAACAGCAGGATTTGCAGGCCCTGTGGGAGGTCTTTGCGACCCGCGCCGCCGCAAAGCTCGATATCGCCGAAATCGACGCCATGGTGCCCGAGTGCATCACCGGAAAACTACGGCGCTCCAGCAAGTATCTCACCCACCCGGTGTTCAATTTCTATCACGGCGAAACCGAGATGCTGCGCTATCTGCGCTGGCTGGTGGTCAAGGATATTGCTCTCGACCGCTCGATGATTCCGCTCGGCTCCTGCACCATGAAACTCAACGCCACCACCGAGATGATTCCGGTGACCTGGCGCAACTTCGGCGCCATGCATCCCTTCGCGCCGCTCGATCAGACCCAGGGCTACCAACAGCTCTTCGAGGAACTCGAGGCCATGCTCTGCGAGGTGACCGGCTTCGACGCGGTTTCCCTGCAGCCCAACGCCGGCAGTCAAGGCGAATACACCGGGCTTCTGGTGATCCGCCAATATCATGCATCCAACGGCGAACAGCGCCGTAATATTTGTCTGATACCGGCCTCATCCCACGGCACCAACCCGGCAAGCGCTAATCTCGCAGGGCTCGAAGTGGTGGTGGTGGCTTGCGACGATGCGGGCAATGTGGATGTCACCGACCTTCAGGCCAAGGCGAGCGAGCATGCCGACCATCTGGCGGCGCTGATGATCACCTATCCATCGACCCACGGTGTGTTCGAGGAATCGATCCGCGAAATCTGCCAAATCATTCACGATCACGGCGGCCAGGTCTATCTCGACGGCGCCAATCTCAACGCCTTGCTCGGGGTTTGCCGGCCCGGCGAAATCGGCGCCGATGTGGCCCATATCAATCTGCATAAAACTTTCGCCATACCCCATGGCGGCGGCGGCCCGGGCATGGGCCCAATCGGCGTTCTTACCCATCTCTCGCCCTTTCTGCCCGGCCATCCGGTCGTACAAGGGGTCAACCCGGCGGACGGCCCGCAAAACGAAGTCGGCGCCGTCGGCGCCGTATCGGCAGCGCCCTGGGGATCGGCCAGCATTTTGCCCATAAGCTGGGCCTATATCACCATGATGGGCGGCGGCGGCCTGACCAGGGCGACGCAAATTGCCATTCTCAACGCCAACTATATCGCCCATCGCCTAGCGCCCCATTACCCGATTCTCTATACCGGCAAGAACGGCATGGTGGCCCATGAATGTATTGTCGATCTACGGCCGATCAAAGAAACCTGCGGTGTTACCGTCGACGACGTGGCCAAACGGCTGGTCGACTATGGCTTTCACGCGCCGACCATGTCATTCCCAGTGCCCGATACCCTGATGATTGAGCCGACGGAAAGCGAAGCGAAACGCGAAATTGATCGCTTCTGCGACGCGATGATCTCTATACGCCGCGAAATTGCCGATATCGAGCAGGGCAAGGCGGACCCGAAGAACAACCTCCTGGCCAATGCGCCCCATACCCACCATCTGTTGCTCGAATCGCCCTGGTCCCATCCCTATACCAAGGAAGAGGCGTATTTCCCTCTGCGTGCCCAGCGCGAGGACAAATACTGGCCGCCCGTGGGACGCATCGACAATGTCCACGGCGACCGCTATCTGGTTTGTAGCTGTCCGCCCATGGAGGCCTATCAGGACGCGGCGGAGTAACGGCCCATCAATTCACCTGCCCGTCAATTCATACGGCGTTCTTCGATTTCAAATTGAATGATCGAGTCGTCTGCTTAATGGAAAGCGGCGCCGCCGGGCTCGACAACCTTGCGATAGAGATGCCACGTGGCGTGCCCGAGCACCGGTAGCACGACGGAGAGCCCAACGAAGAACGGCAGGGCGCCGAGCACGAGGGCGCCGGCAACGATGAAAGCCCACATCCCCATGGTTATCGGGTTCGCGGCAACCGCTCTGATCGACGTGTGAACCGCCAACGAGACGCTAACGTCGCGATGCACGAGCATCGGAAAAGAGACCACGCTCAGGGTGAACACGATGGTTGCGATGACGAAGCCGGTGCCGCAACCGATGAATATGAGCGCCCAACCAGCTGGGGTGGTGAGAATTTGCACGGCAAAATCGATGAGCGACTCGGGCACCGCGTCACCCACCGTTTGTGCGTAGATCATCCAGGCTGCACCCAACCAGATGAAATAGATCGTCATCAATATAGCACTGAGCTTTGCGATGGAGCCGATGGACGACAGCCGGATGATTTCGAAAGCATGGCCCCGCGAGATATCGAGTTTTTCCTCGCGACGGCGGCTTAGTTCATACATGCCGGTAGCAACCAAGGGGCCGATAATCGTGTATCCGGCAATGAGCGGGAAAACCAGCGGCAACACGTCGTAGCCGGCAAAAAGCCTGGCGATCACCAGCATGAGGAAGGGATATAGAATACAGAGGAAAATCAAATGGGTCGGCATGGCCTCAAAGTCAGATATGCCTTTGACTAAAGCGTCTCTAAGGTCCCCTGGCCCAATGGTGTGGACAATCGGTTCATCGGAACCGACAACCGCGTCCATCGCTTGTTCATCTGTCATGCCCATACATCCCGAACGTTAGTTCTGATCGGTTTCAGGACAAAATGTGACCCAGAACCGGCTATGGCGCAACTTCATCTTACTCAAATTTGAGAAAACGTGTTATATCGCGTTATAGAATTCTAGTCTAGTTCGGCACCTTGCTGAGTGTGACGAACAACAGTTGGCCTGAGGGGGTAAGCTGTTGTAGGTTCCCACGGCACACCTTGATTGTGAATCCCAGGTGTGTCATTTTTTTTGGTGCTTGGCGATCTACGATATTCTTGTTTGAGATGTCGATTTTGCCGAGCCGGGTTTTGAGTTTCGAAGACAGAGTTTTTTGCGCTCAGGGGTACTTAAGAATATGTGGATCGTCGTCTCAATTGCGCTTGTCCTAGTCGCCGCCGGCACCGTCGCTTTCCATATATGGAGCCCATGGTGGTTTACGCCCATCGCCTCGAACTGGGGCTACATGGACGACACCATCGTCCTCACGTTCTGGGTCACCGGGGTTGTGTTCATCGCCGTCCTCCTGTTCATGGCTTATTGCGTGGTGCGTTACCGTTACAAGGAAGGTCGACGAGCGGAATACGAACCCGAGGATCCCAAGTTAGAGATCCAGCTTAGCGTGCTGACGGCGATTGGCGTGGTGATCATGTTGACGCCCGGTCTGTTTGTCTGGAACCAGTACATCACGGTGCCCGAAGGGGCGGATCGGGTTGAGGTGATGGCTCAGCAATGGATGTGGAGCTATCGCTACCCCGGGAAAGACGGCGTGTTGGGCACCACCAACGCCACGCTCATCGAC
>JAYGED010000183.1:0-3333 GCA_046582565.1 Alphaproteobacteria bacterium | reverse complement strand
CCGCGCCCGGAATGGAAAGCTTGCGCACACGGGCGCCCGTGGTCAGCAGAAGCTTGTCGTAGACCAAGGTTTCGCCGCTGGAAAGCTCCAGGGTCCGGGCCTCGCGGTCGATGGCGACGGCGTCGACAGAGAGGCGCATCTCGATCCGCTGATCGTCATAGAAAGACGGATCCTGCAGGTAGGTTGTTTCTATTTCGGTGTCGCCGGTGAGCAGTTTCTTGGACAGAGGCGGTCGTTCATAAGGGACATAGGCTTCGCTACCCACCAACAGGATACGCCCGCTAAAGCCGGCCGCGCGCATGGCCTCGACCGCCCGGCCGCCGGCTTGACCAGCGCCGATGACGACGAATGTCGCCTGGTTCACCGTGCTAGGCCTTGGACAGATTGATGAAAATCTCGTCGCCTTCGACTTTTACCGGGTAGGTGCGGATGTCTTCCGTCACCGGCGCCGTCATGGCCTTGCCTGTGGGAATATGAAATTTGCCGGCGTGGAGCGGGCATTCGATGCAGTCGCCGTCGACAAAACCCTCGGCGAGCGACGCAAATTCATGGGTGCAGATGTCGTCGGTGGCGTAGAACTTATCCTCAAGCCTGTAGAGGGCAATATAATCATTGCCGACCTGCACGGCCTTCGGTTCGTCATCGAGAACTTCGTCGGTTTTCGCAACTCTATGCCATTGCGAATCTATGGATTCGTTCATAATCCTACCCTACCCCTTAATCACGCGATCACCTAAGCTCAAGGCTTGCCATAGGTTTTTCCGCCCGTCCAGACGCAATTTCAGCCAAGACGCAAGATGACCCAGCACGACCTGCTATCGATACTTATTTTAATCGGCATTGCGCCGATTACCGGGAGTTTTCTCGGTGTGCTTTACCATCGCATTCCGGCGGGGCGAAATATCGGCCTGGACCGTTCGGCCTGCGATGATTGCGGTCATGTGCTGAGCGCTATCGATCTTTTGCCGGTGGTGACCTGGCTGGCCACGCGGGGTCGCTGCCGCCACTGCGGGGTCAGCATCAGCGCCTTCTATCCGGCCATCGAAATTGTCGCGCTCGGCGCGGTGCTGTGGGCCTGGACTGAATATACCGGATGGCAGGTCTGGGTCACCAGCATCCTGGGCTGGAACCTGATGGCCCTGATCCTTATCAATCACACCCATAAGAGCCTGCCCGGCGCGAAGATACTGATCTGGCCGTTGGCCGCCCTGGGACTGGCGGTCGCCTGGTTTGCCGCCCCGGGAACCATCATCGATCACCTGATCGGCGCGGTTGTGGGGTTTGTCCTGGGCAGGATGTTCGATCAGTCCGACCAAAAGCTCTACGGCCATTTGGGTTTGGGCAGCCAGGGCGCTGCGCTGGTTTGCGCATGCGGCGCCTGGCTTTCCTGGCGGGGATTGCCGGATGTGACGGTCCTGTTGCTGGTCATGACGATGCTCGCTTCGATGATCAAGTCACAGGGCGGCAAAGGCATACCAGGCGGCGCCTGCCTGGCCATAGGCCTGTGGCTGGCCTGGCTCTACGGGCCGATGATTCAGATTTAAAACTGCTCCATCATCTGAATGACCGCCGGCCCGAGAACGACGATGAAGATGACCGGCAGGAAGAAGGCGATCATCGGAACCGTCAGCTTGGCGCCCAGGGCCGCCGCCTTCTCTTCGACCTTCGCCATGCGGGTTTCACGCTGCTCCTAGGAAATGACCCGCAGGGCGGTGGCCAGCGGGGTGCCGTATTTTTCGGATTGAATCAGGGACGTGCTCAGGGATTTCACTGAATCGACGGCCATGCGGCTGTGGAAATTCACCAGGGCCTGTTGTCGGTCACCCAGATAGGCGAGCTCGGCGGATGTCATGCCGAATTCCATGGAGACCACGGCCGCGGTCGACGCCATTTCCTCGGTGACCCGGTTGAAGGCGCCTTCCATGGAAAGGCCCGCCTCGACACAGATAACAAGCAGATCAAGCGAATCCGGAAAATTGCTGATGAATTCTTTCTGGCGCGCCTGTAACTGGCTGGTCAGGATCAGGTGCGGAAAATAGAACCCGATTGGGAAGGAAACCACGGTGATGATGATCTTTGTGGTGTGATCCACATCGAACGTCTTGGCGACGAACAGCAGGAATGCGGCAACCCCGGCGAAGACGAGCGGGGTCAGCACCCGCAGAAACGTAAAGATGATGGCGGCAGAAGCACCGCGATAGCCGGCCCCCGCCAGCTTGAGTTTCAACTCTCTCGCCTCCAGGAGCTCCTGGAGGTTGACCATCTCGACGACCTTCTTCATCAGGCCGAGCTGGCTTTCGCTGACCCCTGATTTTTTAGAACTTTCCTGACGCTTGGCCAGTTGCAATGCCTTCAGCTCCTCACGCCGTTTGGCGACGGCTTTGAGGCGCGATTTCATCTGGTATTGCCTGATGTAGGGCATCGTGATGACGACGATCACCATGAACGTCGCCATAATGGCCATCAACAGAATGGCGGTCGGCAGATCGATATAATCGCCGGGCGAAAAATCGACGTCGGGCAAGTATGACAATATCGCTCGCAGAGCGTCATCGATAAAGCCATCGGACATCTGTCCAATGGCATCTTCAATGCCTTCCATTTGAGCGAACATCATTCTCTCACATCTTCAGATTGCACATGCCCTTCATGACCAGCGATCCTGTGATCATCAAGGTGGCTGCGCCATAAAGGAAATAATTTCCGAGTTTTTTGGTGAACAACAGGGTGACGTATTCGGGGCTCATCACCATCAACATGGCGCCGATTGCGAACGGCAGAGAGCCAATGATCATCGCCGTCGATTTGGCTTTCGATGATTTGATCCGGATGGTGTCGGCCATGGTCTTGCGGCCACGCAGAACGTTCGACAGATTGCCCAGGGTTTCAGCCAGATTGCCGCCGGTCTGGGCGTTGATGTTGAGCACGATGGCGAAGAACTTCAATTCCGCCGTCGGCATCCTCTCGATCGCCCGCTCAAGCGCTTCATCGAGGGTCAGTCCCAGTTTCTGAGCGTCGGTGAACATACGGAATTCCGTACAGACAGGCTCGGGAGACTCGCGCGCGATGACCCGCATGCATTCGCCGACCGGCAGTCCCGACTGAATGCCGCGCACGATCACGTCGACCGCATCGGCGAATGCAGAGGTAAACTTGGTCTGGCGCCGGCCGGCGAGAAAACTGAGAAACATGGTCGGCAGGAAGAAGCCCGCGGGGATGCCCACAAGGGGTGCGACGAACCAGGGGCCGAATTGCATAACGAAGAACAGAAAAGCCGTGGCGATGCCCACGCCGATATTGACGAAGTAGAACCGTGAAACCGGCATGTCCAAG
>JAYGED010000089.1:0-2732 GCA_046582565.1 Alphaproteobacteria bacterium | reverse complement strand
CCGGGTGTTCGCGGTCAACGGCCTGATTCACCACTGCGGCGCCCTGGTGCGTGAAGGCGTCGAGCGAGTGGGCTGGTTCGACATGTCGACGCTACGGGAGCCGTACCGCATCGAAGGCAAGAAGACCATGGGGCTCGAGCTGGCCGAGCAATTCGGCTGGAGCTTGCCCGACGTGATCCTCTACCCCACCGGCGGAGGCACCGGGCTGATCGGCATGTGGAAGGCCTTCGCCGAGCTTGAAGCCATCGGCTTTATCGGCTCGAGTCGCCCGCGCATGGTGGCGGTTCAGGCGGCCGGCTGCGCCCCCATGGTGCGCGCGTATGATCTGGGAGTCGAACATGCCGAGCCCTGGGAAAACCCCCATACCATCGCCAGCGGCATCCGCGTGCCGGCGGCGATCGGCGATTTCCTGATCCTGCGCGCGGTGCGAGAGAGCGGTGGTTTCGCCATCGCCATCGATGACGACGACACGATTGCGGCCCAGGCCGAAGCGGCGGAGATCGAGGGATTGCTCCTGTGTCCAGAAGGGGCGGCGACCTATGCCGCCTACAAGCAGGCCTGCGCCGATGGGCGGGTCGGCCCGGGGGAGAGTGCGTTGCTGTTCAATTGCGCCACCGGCCTGAAATACCCCATGCCGCCGTCAACCAACCGCATCGACTGCCATGCCCCCATCGACTGGGCCAGCCTGTGATGACAATCGATGATCCGGCGGTCTGGCGCGGCCCCGAAATGGCGCAAAGCGAGGATTGGCTCTATAGCCTTACAGGCGAGGATATCGCCGAGATTGAAACCGCCGTCGCCGCGCAGCGCGGGCGCCATATGCTGGATGTGACCCGCGACGACTTTCCTTTGCCCCGCCTCGGCGGAATTTTGCACGGTATCTCGCGGGACCTGATTGAGGGGCGGGGCTTTGTGCTGTTGCGCGGGCTGCCGGTAGAGACCTGGACTCGCAGCGACTCAGCCCTCGCCTATTGGGGGATCGCGCGCTATTTCGGCGATCCGGTGTCGCAGAACGCCAAGGGCCACCTGCTTGGCCATGTGAAGGATATCGGCAAGGATCCGGAAAACCCGGTGACCCGCATTTATCAGACCAGTTTCCGCCAGCCCTATCATGTGGATTCATGCGATATCGTCGGCCTGCTCTGCCTGCGCAAATCGATCTCCGGGGGCGCCAGCCGGATCGTCTCCTCGACCACGCTCTACCATGAGGTGATGGCCCGCCGCCCTGATCTGGCGGCGGTGCTCAGTCAACCTTTTTATACGGATCGCAAGGGCGAGATACCGGTCGGCAAGGGGCCGTTTTACGAGATGCCGGTCTTTCATGACCACGGCGGGCGGATCACCGTCTATTACGTGCGCGATTTCATCGAGGCGGCCCAGCGCATGGCCGAGGTGCCGAGGCTGACCGCGCTCCAGATCGAGGCGATGGATTTGCTCGACGACCTCGCCGCCGACCCGGCGTTTCACCTGAAGATCGCCTTTCAGCCGGGCGATATGCAGTTTCTGCACAATCACCAGATCCTCCATGCCCGCACGGCCTACGAAGACCATGCGGATATAGCGCTCCGCCGCCATCTCCTGCGCCTCTGGCTATCCACGCCCGAGGGCCGCGAACTGCCTCCCGCCTACGCCGAACGCTATGGCGAAATTGCCGTCGGCGGCCTGCGCGGCGGTATCATGGTGCCCGGCGTCAGCTTGAGCGCGCCACTCGATGTGGAATAGATGATGCACCGTATAGAGCGTCTTCGTCCCGATCCCATTCCCGCCGTGCATCCGCTGCCTGAACACCTGGCCAGCGGACAGCGAGCCCTGTGGTACGAGGAGACCAAAACGGTTCTGCAGGTGCCGTGGATGGGCGTGGTGACCATGGCTTATGCCCATTACCCGACTTTTTCAGGGGTTAAGGCCGTTAAGCGAGAGCATCGATTTCGTCCGTGCCTTTCAGGATCTTCGCGGTTTCGTCGAGACAGGCACAGCCGAATTGGCGCCGAAATCGCTGATTGGGCAGTTGGCCGAGATCGGTTATGCGCCTCGCGAAATCGACAACATCCGCGACATGAACAGCGTGTTCTCGCATGGCAACCAGCCCTATGTGCTGATCGCCGCTATCGCTCGGCACCTGCTTGAGGTCGGTGATATGGCGGGCGGATCGGAGGCGGAGCGTTTTGAGGGACGCCACGCCCCCGACGTTCAGCTGCCCTTTCTCCTTATGGAGGCGCACCACGCGGACGCGCCGACTCAGGCCCTCTATGAGGATATCAAGGCGACTCTCGATCTGCCTTTTGTCAACACGGACTATCGTGCCTTTGCCCGGTGGCCGAGCTACTTCGCCCTGGCTTGGGAGGGCTTGGCGGAGGTGGCGGGAACGCCTGCCCATGAGGCCATATGCCTAGCCTGCCATGAGCGGGTCGCGGAGCTGGCCGCCTCGGGTTTACCGAACCCCGGGGCTCTCTCATCGGATGACTTGCGCCGGGCCGCCGAGGCCGACGCCAGCCTTGAAGAGGTTGTTCAAATCTGCCGGCTGTTCCAATGGCTGTTGCCCGGCCTGATCACCAATGTGGCCTATTTCCGCCATCAGCTGGATGCGGTGTGAGTGCGCCGCTTGATGTGAATTTTGCGTCGCGCGCCAGGCAAAACTCAAAAAAGCGAACACGGCGCCGGCGAAACCCATGCCCATAATAACTTCGAAAATCAACTCACCAGAAAGCATCAACCATCCGAAACTCATTTAG
>JAYGED010000107.1:0-7737 GCA_046582565.1 Alphaproteobacteria bacterium | reverse complement strand
AGGCCGAACAGCATGGCCGTGCGCAGGCGGCGCATGCCCTCGGTTGCGCCGTTCTGGGATTGGCGCCAGGCGGCAAAGCGGGCGTCGTCCCACGGCGTCGCGTCTTCATCGTCGGCCAGGCCGATAATCGGGGATAGCTCGGCCACCGCCGCCGCCGCCTTGGCGTTGGCGCCCGCCTGGGACGCGGCCAGGTCGAGCCAGCCGGTAACCATATCGGGGCGCCCAGCGGCGAGCAGGGCGCGGATGGCGTCACCGGCGATCCACACCAGCTCGGGCAGGGGGTTGAGGCCGATAAGCTCGCTCAGGGTGACCCTGGCCGCCGTGGCATAGCCGTCCCAGCCGCCGGACTCGCCGCCCAGCTGCCAGGCCGCGCGCAGCACTTCGGCGCGCGCCGCGGGCACCACCTGAATGGCGATGGCCTGATGCAGCAGGGCCCGGGCCATGGGCCCCTTGTCGGTCTTTAAGCGGCGCCAGGGATAGGCCAGTTCTTCCGAGGTGAAGGGGACGCTGACATAGAGTTCGGCGAGGGTCTCCGTATCCAGGGTGCCGAGGGCTTCGGCGCGTTCCGCCGCCCGCAGCCTGAAATCGAGCGGCACCCCGGCGGTCAGGGCGATGGCCCTGGCGATCGCCGGCTCGGCACCCTCGACGGCATCCTCGGGCACCGAGAGACGGGCCGCGCGCACCATGGAGAGATGCAGCGCCGTCGGCGCCGGCAGGCTGTCGAGCTTGGCCGAGCCGTCGCCGGCCAGGGCTCTGAGCAGGGTTTCGAAGCCTAAATCTTGCTCGACGCTGCGTTCGCGTAACAGGCTGAGGCCTAAGGCAGCGGCGTCATGGCGTTCGTTCAGCGCCTGACAGAAGATCAGCACCTTTTCCCAATAGGGGGTGTCATCGCGGCGCACCAGTTCGCGCGCCAGGCTACAGGCGCCGACGTAATCGGCGATCAGCAGCAGGGAATCGAGCCGCGTCTGCAACAGGGCGGAGTCGTAGAGATCGGGCGGCACCGAGCGCATCAGATGGTTCATCGACACGCTGTCGCCCATGGCGGCAAGACGTTCGATGCGAATCGCCAGAAGGTTTTCCTTCGCCGGGCCGGCCGGCGGCGCGGCCGTACTCAGCAACAGGCGGCGCGCCAGGTCGTTCATCGCCCGTGATGTGCCCCCGGCGGGAAGCCTGGGCAGCATACGCTCGATCAGCGCGCGGTCGCTGCCGCGCCACATGTCGTAGGGGAAACCGCCTTCGGCCTCTTCCATGAGCCCAATGGCTTCCGGATCGGGCGCCTGGATGGATCCGACTTCCACATTGGCGTCGATGGCTTCCGCTTGGCTGGCGGCCTGCACCGCGTCGCCGGTTATCGCCTCTCCGGTCACTGCGTCGCCGGTTATCGCCTCTTCGGTCACCGTGTCGCCGGTCACCGTGTCATCCGGCGCTGCCTCCAGGGGCTCGACAATTTCGACCGGGATCACGGGCTCCTCGGCGATCGGCTCGACTTCCACCGGCGACAGGGGAACTATGTCGAGAGGTAGACTTTGCTGGTCGGTAGGAGAGCTCAGCTGGGCGGCCAAGGGCGAAGCGGCGACAAGCGCCAAAAGGACGACCAGAGCCTGCAGTCTGGCAGCGCTAATTCTTAAAAGTATCATCGGGCACCGTTATTTCGACTCGCGCCGTGGGCGCGGGGATATCCCAGGTCATCAGGAAAACCGCGCCACCGGCGACGGCGATGAAAATCAATAGGGTGAGTATTTTGGATATTCGCGACATGATATATTCGGTTGAAACCTACGGCTTGCGGTGGTCGTTTCGGTAGCATATGCCTGATTTGGACCACGAACGCAAAATTTATGGTAGATTTGATTTATGGCTATTTTGCGGCAGCTTACAGACAGGCGAATTTTTATGACGCCTTCAATTCCTATGGCGCATCCTCTGCACCGGGGTGGGGACGCAGGCTGACTCACAGCACCCATGAACACTACCAGTAGCAACATACCGGGTAATCTGGTTGATCGCGCCATCGTTCTTGTCGGCCTTATGGGCGCCGGCAAGTCATCGATCGGCCGCCGGCTCGCGACCCGCTTGAATATGAAGTTCACCGACGCCGATTCCGAGATCGAGACCGCCGCGGGCTGCAGCATCGCTGATTTTTTTGAACGCCACGGCGAGCCTGCTTTTCGCGAGGGCGAGCGCCGCGTCATCGCCCGGTTGCTCGATGAGGGACCGCGGGTGCTGGCTACCGGCGGCGGCGCCTTCATCGACCCGGACACCCGCCGCCTGCTGGCCGAAAAAGCGGTCACGGTCTGGCTTAACGCCGAGCTCGATCTTCTGGTCAAGCGCTGTGCGCGGCGTGATACCCGTCCGCTGCTCCGGGCCGGCGACCCGCGTGAAATCCTCGCGTCGTTGATGGAGGAGCGCTATCCGATCTATAGCCAGGCCGATATCACCGTCGAGACCGACGATGGCCCGCATGGGGAGACCGTCGATAAAATTGTTGCGGCCTTGCAGGCCCACGCGGCGCCGTGACCGGGAAACAACCTGACGGCGCTCCCACACGGCTGCGCCTCGACGCCGCCAGCCGGAGCTATGAAATCATCATCGGCGAGGGCTTGATCGCCGACGCGGCCCCCTACCTCGAAGCGGTCATGACGGGCCGGCGCGTCGCCGTGGTCAGCGATGAAAACGTCGCCGGCCATTATCTTGGGGCTTTGCGCACGAGCCTTGATAGCGCGGGCATCGAGAGCCATGAAATTATTATGCCGCCCGGCGAGGGGTCGAAGAATTTTACCCAGCTTGAGGGCCTGCTCGACGCCCTGCTCGAGGCCCGCATCGAGCGCGGTGACATGGTCATTGCCCTGGGCGGCGGGGTGATCGGTGATATTGCCGGGTTTGCCGCGTCTATTCTGCGCCGCGGTGTCGCCGTCGCCCAGATACCGACGACCCTGTTGGCCCAGGTCGATAGCTCGGTTGGCGGCAAGACCGGTATCGATACGCGCCACGGTAAGAATCTGGTGGGCAGCTTCCATCAGCCCCATCTGGTGCTCGCCGATATTACCGCCCTCGATACTCTGCCGCGCCGCGAGCTGTTGGCCGGCTATGCGGAAGTGGTCAAATACGGGCTGATCGATGATCCCGGCTTCTTCGGCTGGCTGGAGAACAACGGCGCGGATTTGTGGCGCGGTGATCATGGCGCGCTCAGGCATGCGGTAACCGTGTCCTGCACCGCCAAGGCGCGCATCGTCGCCGCGGATGAACGCGAGAGGGGCGTGCGCGGATTGCTCAATCTCGGCCACACCTTCGCTCATGCCATCGAGACGGCGGTCGGCTATGGCGGCGACATCGTCCATGGCGAGGCGGTGGCCATCGGTTCGGTGCTGGCCTTCGACCTGTCGACGCGCATGGGCTTGTGCCCGCCCGAAGACGCGGGCCGGGTGCGCCGTCATCTCGCCGCCAGCGGCCTGCCGACCAGTCTGCGCCAGGCAATCGGCGGCGAAAATGACAGCCGGGCCGTGGCCGACCGCCTGGTGACGATTATGGGCCAGGACAAGAAGGTCGTCGCGGGACGCATCACCTTCGTGCTGGCGCGCGGCATCGGTGCGGCGTTCCTCGAAGCCGAGGTCGACCTCGACGGGGTTCGCGATGTGATCGCTCAATCCCATGCCGAGGACGTGTCAACGCCATGACCATAACCTTCCTGCTGGTGCTTGCGGGGATCGTTGTTCTCCTTTTCCTGTCGGCATTTTTCTCCGGTTCGGAGACCGCCTTGACGTCGGTTTCGAAGGCCCGGCTGCATCACCTTGAGCGGCGCGGCAACCGGCGGGCGCGGATGGTCAACCGCCTGATCGACAACAGAGAACAGATGCTCGGCGCCATTCTGCTGGGCAACAATGCGGTCAATATCTTCGCCTCGGCGCTCGCCACCAGCGTGCTGATCGGGCTGTTCGGTGAGGCCGGGATCGCCTACGCCACGATTATCATGACCCTGTTGGTGCTGATCTTCGCCGAAGTTCTGCCCAAGACCTACGCCTTGCGTAATGCCGACCGCTTCGCCCTGGCGGTGGCCCCGGTCATGCGCGTCATGGTGATTATTTTGTCGCCGATAACCCTGACTATTCGAGCGGTGGTGCAGGTCACATTGCGTCTGCTCGGCGTCACGGCAAATGTCGGCGACCAGGCTCTTTCGGCCGAGCAGGAATTGCGCGGCGCCATCGATCTGCATAGCCGTGGCGGCGCCATGGTCAAGCAGGAACGCGATATGCTGGGCAGCATCCTCGACCTTGAGGATGTCGAAGTCAGCGAGATCATGGTCCATCGTAAGGGCATGACGGTGATCGACGCTGACGCGCCGACATCGCAGACCATCGAACGCGTCATCGCTAGCCCCTACACCCGCATACCCTTATGGCGCGACGACCCGGACAACATTATCGGCGTTCTCCATTCCAAGGACCTGCTGCGGCTGGTTCACAGCCATTCGGGGCAGGAGGACGACATCGATTTGGTGGCCACGGCGATCGCCCCCTGGTTCATCCCCGACAGCACGACCCTGCTGAGGCAGCTGCAGGCCTTTCGCTCGCGGCGCGCACATTTTGCCCTGGTGGTTGACGAATACGGCGCCCTGATGGGCATGGTCACCCTGGAAGATATCCTCGAAGAGATCGTCGGCGACATTGCCGATGAGCATGATGTGGCCTTCACCGGCGTGCGCATCAACGCGGATGGCTCCTATGCGGTTCGCGGCACGGTGACGGTTCGCGACCTGAATCGCGAATTCGAATGGACCCTGCCCGATGAGGACGCCTCGACCATCGCCGGGCTGGTGATTCACGAGGCCCAGCGTATCCCCGAGGTGGGCCAGCGCTTCGCTTTCTACGGTTTCAATTTCGAGGTGCTGACCCGCCAGCGCAACCAGATCACCTCTCTCAGAGTGACCGCGCCAGCCCCGGAATCGACTGAGCAGGAAGCCGAAAAACCGTAGCCATGTTCCAAGTTATGCTGCCGATCATAGCGCCGATTTTCATCAGCGTCGGTCTCGGATGGTTGTGGGTGAAATCCGGCCGCTCGATGGATCTCACGGCGGTCAATATGATGGTCACCAACATCGGCGCGCCCTGCCTTGTGTTTTCATCCCTGGCGCGTTTAACGGTAAGTGGTGCTGCACTCACCGACATGGCCCTGGCGACTGCCGTCGCGGTGGCCGGCTTCATGGCTATCGGCGCGGTGATCTTACGCTTGGGGAAGTTATCGTCGGCGACCTATCTGCCGTCCCTGGTTTTCACCAATTGCGGCAACATGGGGCTGCCCCTCAGCCTGTTTGCATTCGGCCAGGCCGGTCTCGATCTCGCTGCGGCCTATTTTGCCGTCTCCATGGTTGTGATGATGGTGCTTGGGGTCTGGCTGGTATCCGGCGAGCCGACGCCGAAAGCCGCTCTCACCATGCCGCTGCCCTATGCGGTCGCGGCGGCCCTGGGGTTTCGCGGCGCCGGCGTCGAGGTTCCCGCCTGGCTCTATAACAGCACCGATCTGCTGGGCAGCATGACGGTGCCGCTGATGCTCCTGACCCTGGGCGTTTCCCTCGCCTCCATGCGGGTGAAGACCTTCAAGAGGGCATCGGTTTTGGCTACCTTACGCCTCGCCATGGGGGCGGCGGTCGGCTTCGCCCTGGCCGAATTCTTCGCCTTTGAAGGTGTTGCGCGCGGCGTGTTGATCATCCAATGTACCATGCCGCCGGCGGTGTTCAACTACCTGTTCGCACAGACCTACCGCCGCGAGCCTGAGGAAGTCGCCGGAGTCATCGTCCTGTCCACCCTGATCTCGTTCGCCACCCTGCCCCTGCTGCTGAGCTTCATTCTGATCTGAAGACATTTGGGGGCCTTGCATTTGGCGGCGTCTCTTTCTATATGGGTTCTCCCATTCCTACCCGAGGTTCCCATGCCCCTGTCCAAGCCCGTCGCCCGCGAGGCGCTGCATCACCGATCCATCGAATGTCACGGCTTTCGCCGCGAAGACGGCTTGTATGATATCGAGGCCCGCATCGTCGACACCAAGACCTATTCGTTCGAGAACAGTCACCGGGGCGAGATCAAGGCCGGCGAGGCGATCCATGACATGTGGCTCAGGCTGACCCTCGACGACGGCTTCGTCATTCGCCGGGTTGAGGCCTCGACCGATAAATCACCTTTCGAGATATGCCCAGCGATCACCCCCGCTTTTGCCAAGCTCGAAGGCGTCACCCTGGGGCGCGGTTGGGGCCGCGAGGTTCGCCAGCGGCTGGGTGGCGTCAATGGCTGCACCCATCTCGTCGAGCTGTTGCGCCCCGTGGCCACCGTGGCCTTCCAGACCATCTGGGCGGCGCGCCGGAATGTGCCCGGCGGCGAACCGCCCAAGACCAAGCCGCCCTATCTCGACCAATGCCACGCCCTGGCCAGCGACGGCGAAGTGGTGCGCGAACAGCATCCTGAATGGTTCACGGGAAAATCATAATTTTGCCGTGGTTTTTTACGGCCGCCCAAGTGCTCCCTGCGTGGCGCTTGAATGTAGCTTCTTAAGACGCCATAATTTTGAGATGTTTGGTTCCTCGTCCAAAAATCAGGCCGATGCGCGTAGCGCCAGCCCCGAACGCGACTGCGATCATCCGGATTGCGCGGAAGCCGGGGAGCATCGCGCCCCCCGGTCCCGTGATGAACTCGACAGCTATTTCTGGTTTTGCCGCGATCATGCGCGTAGCTACAACGCCGATTGGAACTTTTTCCTCGGCATGGACCGCAAAGAGATCGAGGATTATACGAAGGCCGATTTGACCTGGCACCGGCCGACCTGGCGTCTGGGCGGCAAAGCCAGGATCGATGGCGAGGCGCGGCTTAACTCGGCTTGGCAACGGCGCGACTTTGGCGATCCCTATAGCATTTTCGACAATGAGGAGGACGCGGCCCTGCACCGCATGCCACTCAAGGAGCGTGAGGCGCGGGCTGTTTTGAACCTGCCGGGCATGGCGACCGACGATAATATCAAGGCACGCTACAAGGAGCTGGTGAAACGCCTTCACCCCGATATCAACGGCGATGACAAGCAAGCCGTGGATCAGCTCAAGGCCGTCATCGAGGCCTACCGCACATTGTCGAGGCGGGCGGCTCTATAGCGGTATTGAGCCCTCTCTCAAGCCGTTAGACTCGCCAATCGAGGTTTCATAGAATACCGGCTACATTCTTTTTCGGGTTAGGGACTCTACCGTGGCAGAGAACAATATCCAACGCAGGCTCGCCGCGATTTTGAGCGCGGATGTGGTCGGCTACAGTCGCCTCATGGCGGCCGACGAGACGGGTACGCTTGGCCGTCTCAAGGACCTGCGCCGCGACGTGATAGATCCAATCATTGCGGCTCATAGCGGCCGAATCGTCAAGCTTATGGGCGATGGCGCCTTGGTCGAATTCGCCAGCGTGGTCGACGCCGTCACCTGCTCCGTAGAGGTTCAGAAGGCGGTCTCAGCGGATCAGGCCGGGGCGCCCGACGATGAGCGTCTTGAGCTTCGAATTGGCATCAACCTGGGCGACATCATCGTCGAGGGTGACGACATCTATGGCGACGGGGTCAACATCGCGGCGCGCCTGGAGGGCCTGGCCGAGCCGGGCGGCATCTGCGTGGCGCGCAACGTATTCGACCAGGTCAAGGCCAAGGTCGAGGTCGGCTTCGAGGACCTGGGCGCGCGGGACGTCAAGAACATCCCGGAACCGGTCCAGGTCTTCAAGG
>JAYGED010000047.1:0-15083 GCA_046582565.1 Alphaproteobacteria bacterium | reverse complement strand
TAATACCGCCCAAATCGCGTATACGTCACCCAAATCGCGTATACGTCATATGAATCATAACCCTATCCCGGCAGGAGGGAGCTTCTAGATGCGGACCAAATTAGTTAGCCTTTTCGCGGCGCTGTTCCTCGTAGCTGCGTGTGAAACCACGCCTGATGAATCGGCTTCAACATCTGGTGCGGGAACGACCACCTCTTCGAGCAGTGGATCGAGTTCAGGTGTCACCGGCACAGCCGTGACGCCAGAGGCGACAGAGGCGACAACGGACAGCATGATGTCTGAGCCGGTGCCCGGATCTGCGGAAGATTTGACCATCAATGTTGGTGACCGTGTTTTCTTCAGTTTCGACAAATCGGTGATCAACGCTGCTGCCGAGAAAACCCTTAAACGCCAAGCGGCGTGGATGCGCCAATATGCCACCGTGACCATCACGGTCGAAGGGCACGCCGATGAACGGGGAACCCGGGAATACAATCTGGCCTTGGGTGAGCGGCGTTCGATGGCGGTGAAGAATTTCCTGGTTGCCCTCGGCGTCAGTTCGAGTCGAATTGCGACGATCAGTTACGGCAAGGAGCGCCCCGACGCACTGGGTCATTCGGAAGCTGCCTGGTCGCAAAATCGGCGCGGTGTTTCGACCTTAAATTAAGGAGCCACGCTTGAGTGGCGGCTGAGCAGGTTGCCACTCGCTCTAAAATGACCTCCAGATAGGTTATCCAGGCCCGGTCCCCGCTTCATTAGCGAGGGCCGGGCCGATTCATTTTTCGACCGACATAATCTCGACATAATTTTGCGGTCGACTGCTCGGGCTAGTTTCATTGGTGCGGATCCACGGGGCGGGATTGATATGAGGATAAATTCGCGGCTTCTACTGTCGGCGTTCGCAGCGGCCTGGCTATTCGCGGCCCCGGTCACTGCGCAGGATGCCGATCTCGCTGGGTTGAGCGAAGACCTTCAGCGTCTGCGCAACGATATCAAGGATATCCAGTTCTTTATCTTCCGCAGTGAAGGACCAGCCCCATCGATTATCGAATCCGGCACAGCCCAGGGGGCGGCTGAAAGCAACGAGGTCGCGGCGAGACTCGAAGTCAGGTTCGGCGTGGTCGAGGATCAATTCCGCACCCTGACCGGCCAGATCGAGCAAATTGCTCACAGTATCAGCGTGGTTTCCGACAGGGTCGAGAAGCTGGTCAACGACGTCGATTTCCGGCTCAACGCCATCGAACAGGCGCAGGAACAGGCTTTGGCGCGCACGGTGCCGCAATTTAGTCAGCCCCAGCAAGCAACCCTCCTCGGCCAGCCGCTCAGCAACCAGCAACTCAGCGGCGTATCGGCGGCCTCGACCACGCCCGGCACCCTCGGCACTATGTCGGTGGGCGCTCTATCCGCCGATGGCGAGACCGTTGTTTCGACGCTTCCGCCGGCGCCGGCGCTCCCCGCCGGGACGGTCAAGGAGCAGTATAATTATGCTTTCAGTCTGCTGCGCCAGCAGGAATACACCGAGGCCGAACGGGCTCTGACCGCGTTCATCGAGTTGCATCCCAGCGATCCCCTCGCCGGCAACGCCAACTACTGGCTGGCCGAGACCTATTACGTGCGGGGTGATTTTCAAAAAGCCGCCGGGTATTTCGCCACCGGCTACAAAAACTTTCCAGACGGCAATAAGGCGCCGGACAATCTGTTGAAGCTGGCCATGTCTCTGGCCAATCTTGATCAGACCGACCAGGCCTGCTTGACCTTCAAGGAACTCTCCGAGCGTTACCCCGACGCGCCGTCGTCGATCAAACAAAGGGCGGCTTTCGAAAGCCAACGCGCTGGCTGCGGCTGACCAATCGGCGCCGATCGGCGCTGATGAATTCGAACAGCTGATGGCTATGCTCGGGCCTTTCGAGGAGGGCCCGACCCTTGCCGTTGCCGTTTCGGGTGGACCCGACAGCATGACCCTTTGCCTGCTCGCCGATAGGTGGGCGAAGCGGCGGTCAGGGCGTATTCTGGCGCTGGTAGTCGACCATCGGCTCAGGCCTGAATCGACTGATGAAGCCCTGCGGGTTGGTGGCTGGCTTGACGATTTTGGCATCGAGCATGCCCTGCTGACCCGCCATGGCCCCGACATCTCGGTGGCGGTCCATGCTAGAGCGAGGGCGGCGCGCTACGGCCTGATGGGCGATTACTGCCGGGACAAAGGCATTCTCCATCTGCTTCTCGCCCATCATCGCGACGATCAGGCCGAAACCATGTTGTTGCGAATCGCCGGCGCCAGCGGCCTCGATGGTCTTGCCGCCATGGCGGCGGTTGTCGAAGGGAATGGATTGCGATTGCTCCGGCCGCTGCTCGCCCTGCCCCTGGCGCGCCTGCGCGCGACCCTGGCGGCGCAAGACCTGCCCTCGATCGATGATCCCTCGAACCGAAATCTGGCTTTCGGGCGGGTGCGTATGCGGCGCCTGGCGCCGACCCTCGCCGCCGACGGCGTCAGCACGCAGCGATTGACAAGCACCGCCGCCGCCCTCGGCCGCGCCCGTGCTGTCATGGAGGGGGCGGTCGCAAATTTCCTCGCCGCCGCCGTGACGATTCACCCGGCGGGATTTTGCCGGCTCGACGGGGAAGCCTACCGCGCCGCGCCCGACGAAATTGCCAAACGGGCATTGGCGCGAATGCTGCTCTGTATCGGTGGGGCTGACTATGGGCCGCGCGGCGAGCGCTTGCAGCGGCTTCATGGGGCCCTGGCCGATGGCGCCCTTGCCGTCGGTCGCACCCTCGGCGGTTGTCGTGTTTTGCCGAGCAGCCGGAGTATCCTGATCTGCCGTGAACCCAGGGTCGTTTCAGGTCCGGTGCGGCTTTTGGCCTGCGAATCCCTGCTGTGGGATGGCCGGTTTCTCTTGACCGCGGGCACTGGGGAAACCCCCATAATGGTGCGCCGACTCGATCGGGAAAGCTGGTCGCTCATCCCGAAACAGGATCGCAAGGTCTTGCGGAACAGGCTTCCGGGCGCGGTAAGGCCCAGCTTACCTGCATTATGCGACCTTGACGGGATCGTTGCTGTCCCCCATTTAGGATATATGAGGCGGGGTTTAGAGTATGGAAAAGATGGGGCCTACAGCGCCGAATTCAGACCGGCCCAAGGCTTGGCGCCAGCCGTCTTTGCCTTTGTCGCGACCACGGGATAGTGTATTCCTCCAGTCAGCGGCTTGAGGCGCTTCCTTGGTTTGCCCCTCTTTGGCCGGCTGTGAGACTATAGGAATTTAGAACGTGAATAAATTTGGGCGTAACCTCGCGTTGTGGGTGGTCATTGGGTTTCTGTTGATCATGTTGTTTAACATGTTCCAGTCACCCTCGGGGCAGAGCCCCCAGGACCACCTGGCCTATTCCGACTTCATTGGCGAAGTTAAACGCGGCAATGTCCGCAACGTGACGATCCAGGGCAGCCAGATCGTCGGCAATTTCGAAGACGGTCGCCCGTTCAACAGCTATGCGCCCAATGATCCCAATCTGGTCACGATCTTGAGCGAAAATAGTGTTCGCATCAGCGCCGGGCCCGATGAAGAGGACGGCACGTCCCTGTCGGGCTTCCTGCTGTCCATGTTCCCCATGCTCTTGATCATCGGCGTCTGGATTTTCTTCATGCGTCAGATGCAGTCGGGTGGCGGCAAGGCCATGGGTTTTGGCAAGTCGCGCGCCAAGTTGCTGAACGAGAAGCACGGCCGCGTTACCTTCGATGACGTGGCCGGCATCGACGAAGCCAAAGAAGAACTCGAGGAAGTCGTCGAATTTCTCAAGAACCCGCAAAAATTCCAGCGCCTCGGCGGCAAGATCCCCAAGGGCGTGCTGCTGGTCGGCCCGCCCGGCACCGGCAAGACCCTGCTGGCCCGCGCCATCGCCGGCGAGGCCAATGTGCCGTTCTTCACCATCTCCGGTTCTGACTTTGTCGAAATGTTTGTCGGCGTCGGCGCCAGCCGGGTGCGCGACATGTTCGAGCAAGGCAAGAAAAACGCCCCCTGCATCATCTTCATCGACGAAATTGACGCGGTCGGCCGCCATCGCGGCGCCGGTCTCGGCGGCGGCAACGACGAGCGCGAGCAGACCCTGAATCAGCTGCTTGTGGAGATGGACGGCTTCGAGGCCAACGAAGGCGTTATCCTGATCGCCGCCACCAACCGGCCCGATGTGCTCGACCCGGCGCTGTTGCGTCCCGGCCGTTTCGACCGTCAGGTTGTGGTGCCCAATCCCGATATTCTGGGCCGCGAAAAAATCCTCAAGGTTCATATGCGCAAGGTGCCGCTGGCGCCCGATGTGGAGCCCCGGATCATCGCCCGCGGCACGCCGGGTTTCTCGGGCGCCGATCTCGCCAATCTGGTCAACGAGGCAGCGCTGCTGGCGGCCCGGCTTGGGCGGCGGGTTGTGACCATGTCCGAGCTCGAATCCGCCAAGGATAAAGTGATGATGGGCGCCGAGAGGCGATCCCTGGTGATGACCGAGGACGAACGCCGCCTGACCGCCTATCACGAGGGTGGCCATGCTCTGGTTACAGTCCATTGCCCGCAATCCGATCCCATTCACAAGGCGACGATCATTCCGCGCGGCCGCTCGCTGGGCATGGTCATGCGCCTGCCGGAGACCGATCGGCTTTCCATGTCGCGTGAAAAGATGCTGGCCGATATCACCGTCGCCATGGGCGGGCGGATCGCCGAGGAGCTGGTCTTTGGTTCTGACAAGGTAACCAGCGGCGCCTCATCCGATATCCAGATGGCGACCTCTCTCGCCCGCAGCATGGTCACCCAGTTCGGCATGAGCGAAAAACTCGGCCCGCTGACCTATGCCGAAAATGAGCAGGAAGTCTTCCTCGGCCATTCGGTGACTCAGACCAAGCATGTCTCCGAAGCCACCGCCGAAATCATCGACTCCGAGGTGCGCAGCCTCGTCGATCTTTGCTACAAGCGGGCCTACAAAATTCTCAAGGACAATCTCGATAACCTCCACGACCTGGCCAAGGCCCTGCTGGAATATGAGACCCTGACCGGCGATGAGATTGTCGCCTTGCTCAAGGGCGAGGAAATCGTTCGCCCCGACTCGTCCGATAAGGACGAGGATGCCGGCAAACGGGCCTCGGTGCCGTCGAGTGGCGGTAAAGGCACCGCCGCCGGGCTTGAACCCGAGCCCCAGCCCGGTTCCTGAGCGCCGTAAACCATCACTGCAGAACCCAGCCTCTATCTTAATCCCATCGGGCTGCTGTCCGGGGGGACCGCTCGCGCCGCTGTTGAGAATGGTTCGGCGCGGTCCTTAACCGGTGGCCGCTTGGCCTTTACTGCCGTGGAAATTCTACGCCGGGAGGGCGACGCGGTTATGGCGACCGTCGCCGAGGCCGAGGCCATAGCAGGCGGGCCTGCGCGGCTTGCACGCTTGGCGAGCCTGCGCGCCCCGCTCTGCGGTATCGCCATGGACCGCCCGGCCATCATGGGCGTCGTCAATGTTACCCCTGACAGCTTCTCCGACGGCGGCGATCTCGCCGACCCCACCGCCGCCATTGCCCAGGGGCGGGCGTTTGGAGAGGCCGGCGCCGACATCATCGATGTGGGCGGCGAATCGACCCGGCCCGGTTCCGACCCGGTCGACCCGGAGGTCGAGCTGATGCGCGTTCTGCCGGTGGTGCGGGCACTCGCCGCCGACGGCCTAGCGGTCTCCATCGACAGCCGGCGGGCCTCGGTCATGGCGGCGGCGCTCGACGCCGGCGCCGCCCTGGTCAACGACGTGAGCGCCCTGACGTTCGATCCTGAAAGCCTCTCCCTGGTCGCCGCCAGGGCCGTGCCCGTGGTGCTGATGCACAGCCAGGGCGACCCCAAGTCCATGCAGGACGAGCCCCATTATGAGTGCGCGCCCCTCGACGTCTTTGATTATCTTGAAGCGCGCATCGAGGCTTGCATCCAGGCCGGTATTTCACGCGATCACATAATCGTCGATCCCGGCATCGGCTTCGGCAAATCCGCGCCCTCTGGTAAATCGCATGGCGGCCATAATATGGAAATCCTCCAGCGCCTCGGACTGCTGCACGGTCTCGGCTGCGCGCTGCTGCTCGGTGTGTCGCGCAAGAGCTTCATCGGCCGATTGGGCGGAGCAGCCGAGCCCAAGCAGCGCCTGCCCGGAAGCCTGGCGGCGGGCCTCGCCGGTCTCGATAAGGGCGTACAAATCCTGCGCGTCCACGACGTCGCCGAAACCGCCCAGGCCCTCGCCGTATGGCAGGCCCTGGCGGCGGATTTGAGTAGCTAGCCGACAGGTGATATCCTGCAGTTATGACCAAGTTACTCAAACAGGCATTCGACCGAGTGTCCGCCCTGCCCGATGACGAGCAGGATGCTATCGCCAGCATTGTCCTTGAGGAGATCGAGGACGAGGCCCGTTGGCAGGCGTCTTTCGCCAAATCACAGGACGCGCTAAGCAGACTCGTAAAAGAGGCGCGCGACGAGATCGACCGTGGCGATGTGCTGCCCATGGACCCTGCCACCAAGCCTGAATGAATTCCCAGACGACACGGTCGTTCTGGAAAAAATTCGACGCATTGCCCGCTGGTATCCGCGATCAGGCGCGGAAGTCTTACCAATTGTGGCGCGACAATCCATATCACCCCAGCCTTCATTTCAAACGCGTTTACACCCGCGAGCCGCTCTTTTCTGTTCGTGTGAGCGGAGGATATCGTGCCTTAGGTCTTCTTGAGGATGATACGGTGACATGGATATGGATTGGCTCACATAGTGAGTATGAGCGTATCCTCGCCTGAGCCGGACGGAAGCGCTATACTTAACGGCACTGTTATCTTCAAACCGGAAAGTCCAAATCGTGATCCGTAAATATTTTGGCACCGATGGCATACGCGGCACCGCGAACCGGGGGGCGATGACCGCCGAGACGGCTTTGCGTGTCGGCCTCGCGGCGGGGCGGCAGTTCACCCGTAGCGGCTATCGCAATCGGGTAGTGATCGGCAAGGATACGCGGCTCTCTGGCTATATGATCGAGCCCGCTCTGACCGCCGGTTTCATCTCCATGGGGCTCGACGTGATCCTGGTCGGCCCCATGCCGACGCCCGCCGTCGCCATGTTGACGCGATCCTTGCGCGCCGATCTCGGGGTGATGATCACGGCGTCGCATAACCCCTATGAAGACAACGGCATCAAGCTGTTTGGTCCCGATGGCTATAAGCTGTCCGATGATATTGAGGGCGAAATCGAGTCGCGCATGGATGCCGATATGACGGCGGATCTCGCCCCGCCGGAGCGGCTCGGCCAGGCGCGGCGTCTCGACGACGCCCAGGGCCGCTATATCGAATATGTCAAATCGACCTTTCCCAAGTCACTCAATCTTGAAGGCCTGAAGATCGTCGTCGACTGCGCCAACGGCGCCGCCTATCGCGTGGCGCCGACAGTGTTGTGGGAGCTGGGCGCCGAGGTGGTGCCCATCGCCATCGACCCGGACGGCTTTAACATCAATGCGGTCTGCGGCTCCATGGCGAGCGATTACATGTGCGAGCAGGTCGTCGCTCACGAGGCCGATTTGGGATTTGCCCTGGACGGCGACGCCGACCGGCTGGTGGTGTCCGACGAAGCGGGCCAACTGGCCGACGGTGACCAGCTCCTGGCGCTGATCGCCACCTCCTGGCTGCTCGCCGGCGAGTTGCGCGGCGGCGGTGTGGTCGGCACGGTGATGTCGAACCTCGGCCTGGAGCGCTATCTCGAAGGCCTCGGGCTCACGCTTGTCAGGGCGCAGGTGGGCGATCGCTATGTGGTCGAGCATATGCGCAATGACGGCTTCAATCTTGGCGGTGAGCAATCGGGCCATATTATTCTCGGCGATATCGCCACCACCGGCGATGGGCTGATTGCGGCGCTGCAATGCCTGGCCGTGCTGGTCGAGACCAGGCAGTTGGCGAGCAAGGCCATGCGCGTGTTCGAGCCCTATCCGCAAACCCTCAAGAACGTGCGCCTCGCCGATGGCGTTTCCTCACCGCTCGAATTCGAAGGGGTCAAGGGTGCTATCGCCGATGGTGAGAGCCGCCTGGGCGATCACGGCCGTGTGCTGGTGCGCGCTTCGGGCACCGAGCCGGTGGTGCGGGTCATGGCCGAAGGCCAGGACGAGCCTCTGGTGCGCCGAGTGGTCGACGATATCGTCCAGTCCATCGAATCCTGCGCCTGAACCCCGGCCTTTGCCGTGAAGATACCGTTTTATCAGATCGATGCCTTTACCAGCCGTATGTTCAGCGGTAACCCGGCCGGGGTCTGTCCGCTTGAGAGCTGGTTGCCCGATGAGACCCTGCAGGCGATTGCCGCCGAGAACAACCTTTCCGAGACCGCCTTCTTCGTCGAGAACGGCGATCATTTCGATCTGCGCTGGTTCACCCCGACCGACGAGGTCGATCTTTGCGGCCACGCCACCCTGGCAACCGCTCATCTGCTGATCAACGAGCTAGAAATTACCGATGGTACGGTGCATTTCGAGACTCGCAGCGGGCGGCTTTCCGTGCGCCCGGTCGGGCCCCGCCTGGAGATGGATTTTCCCGCCCTGCCGCCCGAGCCCTGGCCGCCGTCGGCTGATCTCGACGACGCCATGGGGGCGAAACCACAAGAGGTTCTCGGCCATGCGAAATGCATCGCCGTCTACGAAAACGAATCCGAGGTTCGCGCCTTGTCGCCCCATATGGCTAAAGTCGAAGCCTTGCCGTACAAGGGCGTGGTCGCCACGGCGCCCGGCGATACGGTCGATTTCGTATCGCGTTATTTCGCCCCCAAGATCGGCGTCCCCGAAGACCCGGTCACCGGCTCCGCCCACTGCGTGCTGACGCCCTATTGGGCGAAGCGTCTGGGTAAGGACAGTCTGGAGGCGCGGCAGGTTTCCAAACGCGGCGGCGCGCTGAGTTGCCGGCTTCGTGGTGACCGAGTTCTGCTCACAGGCCAGGCGGCGAAATATCTCGAGGGCGTCATCGAGCTATGACCCCGCCCGCCACCCGGCCCGCCAATCCGAATTTTTCAACCGGTCCCTGTACTAAGCATCCGGGCTGGCGTCTGGACAATCTCGCCGGCGCTCTGGTCGGCCGTTCGCACCGCTCCGCACCGGGCAAGGCCAAGCTTGCCGAGGTCATCGAGCGATGCCACGCCGTTCTCGAATTGCCTGACGATTATCGCATGGCCATCACGCCGGCGTCGGACACCGGGGCGTTCGAAATGGCCCTGTGGTCCATGCTCGGCGTCCGCGGTGTTGAGCTGCTGTCCTGGGAGAGCTTCGGCAGCACCTGGGCGGCCGATGCCGTTAAGCATCTGCGGATCGACGATGTGCGCCAGCACAAGGCCGAATACGGAGCCCTCCCCGACCTTTCCCTGGTCGATTGCGACCGCGACGTGGTGACCGTGTGGAACGGCACCACCTCAGGCGTGCGGCTGCCCCACGGCGATTGGATCGACCCGGAGCGTGGCGGCCTGGTTTTCTGCGACGCCACATCGGCGGCCTTCGCCATGGCGCTTCCCTGGGACAAGCTCGACGTTACCACCTTCTCCTGGCAGAAAGGTCTCGGCAGCGAGGCGGCCCACGGCATGTTAATTCTCTCACCCCGGGCCGTCGATCGGCTGGAGAGCTACACGCCGCCCTGGCCCCTGCCCAAGCTGTTCCGCCTGACCAAGGACGGCAAGCTGGTCGAGGGTCTGTTCCGGGGTGAGACCATCAACACCCCATCGATGATCTGCGTCGAGGATATGCTGGATGCGCTTTCCTGGGCCGAGACCGTCGGCGGTCTGCCCACCATGATCGCCCGCTCGGAAGCCAATCTCGCGGCGGTTACCGCCTGGGTGGGCTCAAGCGACTGGGCGGCTTTTCTGGCGAGCGAACCCGAGACCCGCTCCTCGACTTCGATTTGCCTCTCCATCGTCTCACCATGGTTCACCGCTCTGGCGCCCGAGGACCAGGCGCGGGCCGTCAAGCGGCTCGCCGGGTTGCTCGAAGAGGAAGGCGTTGCCTTCGATATCCAGCCCCACCGCGACGCACCGCCGGGCCTGCGGTTTTGGGGCGGCGCGACGGTCGAGACCACCGATATCGAAGCCCTGCTGCCGTGGCTGGACTGGGCTTATGGTAAAATCGCGGAGGCAACGTGATGCTTAAGGTGCTGGTTGCCGACAAGGTGGGTGCGGCGGCGCTCGATATATTCCACGCCAATGACATCGAGGTAGTGGTCGAGATCGGGCTGTCGGAAGCGGCGCTGATGGAACGCATTGCCGATTTCGATGGGCTGGTGGTGCGCTCGGCAACCAAGGTGACCGCCGACGTACTGGCCTCGGCGGAAAATCTCAAAGTGGTGGGCCGGGCTGGCATCGGCATCGACAATGTAGATCTGGCGGCGGCGACGGCGCGCGGAGTCGTCGTCATGAACACGCCTTACGGCAATTCCACCACCACCGCCGAGCATGCCATCGCCCTGCTCATGTCGTGCGCCCGCAGCCTGCCCGCCGCCGACCGTTCGACGCGGTCCGGCAAGTGGGAGAAATCGCGCTTCATGGGCGTCGAGGTGGCGGGCAAAATCCTGGGGCTGGTGGGCTGCGGCAATATCGGCTCGATCGTCGCCAACCGCGCCCAGGGCCTTGCCATGCGGGTCATCGTTTATGACCCCTATGTCTCGCTGGAGCGCGCAAACGAACTCAGCATCGAGAAAGTCGAGCTTAATAATCTGCTCGCCCGCGCCGATTTCATCTCGCTTCATGTGCCGCTCAACGACCAGACCCGGGGCATGATCGATCAGGCGGCCATGGCCAAGATGAAGCCCGGCGTGCGCATCATCAACTGCGCGCGCGGCGGCCTGGTGATCGAGGATGATCTGGCGGCGGCCATCGAGCAGGGCCATGTGGCGGGGGCGGCGCTCGATGTGTTCGATGAGGAACCCAAGACCGAGAGCCCCCTGTTCGCCATGGATCAGGTGATAGTCACCCCCCATCTCGGCGCCGCGACGATTGAGGCCCAGGACATGGTTGCCCGCCAGGTTGCCGAGCAGATGTCGGATTTTCTTATCCACGGCGCGGTCACCAACGCGCTCAACATGCCGTCGGTGAGCGCCGCCGAGGCGCCCAAGCTCAAACCATATCTGGCGCTCGCCGAGCAGCTTGGCAGCTTCGCCGGGCAGCTCACCGAGAGCGGCCTGCGGGCGGTCTCCGTTGAATATGAGGGCGAGGTTGCCGCGCTCAACACCAAGGCGCTGACCGCCATCGTCCTGCAGGGCCTGTTGGCGCCGCAGATGGACTCGGTGAACATGGTCAACGCGCCGCACATCGCCCGTGAGCGCAATATCGCGGTGAGTGAGACCCGCCATGAACGGCGCGGCAATTATCATTCACTGATCAGTCTAACTGTCACTACCGAGCGCCGGAGCCGCAGCGTCGCCGGTACTTTGTTTGCCGAGAACCGGCCCCGGCTGGTGCGCGTCAAGGACATCGATATCGAGGCCGAACTCGGCCCGCATATGCTCTACACCACCAACCGGGACGTTCCCGGCATCATCGGTCATATTGGCACCATATTGGGCCAAGCCGGGGTCAATATCGCCACCTTCCACCTGGGGCGCGCAGGCCTGGGCGGTGACGCCATCGCCCTGATCGAGGTCGATGAAGCGCTCGACCAGGCGGTTCTGGCGGCGGTGCGCGCCATCGACGGCATTGACCAGGCAAAAGCGCTGAGATTTTGACACGACGTTCTATCGGGAGAAGGCGGCTCTGGCGCGTGGTTTCATTGAAAGTGAAAGCCACGAATTCGTCGAGCCTCAGGCCGATCAGCCGAAACACTGAGCGGATGCGTGGCTCTCACCCTGGCCTCGGCGGCGTCGGGCAATGGTGAGTTGACAGTGCCGCTGTCTCACCGTTTATAGGGCCGAAAGACGTCGTTAGAGTCGACGTCCAGAGATTACGGATTAAAGGACTAACGCTATGGCCAATGTGGTCGTCGTCGGCGCCCAATGGGGCGACGAAGGCAAGGGTAAGATTGTCGATTGGCTATCGGAGCGCGCCGACGTGGTGGTGCGCTTCCAAGGCGGCCATAACGCCGGCCATACCCTGGTCATCAACGGTGAGGTCTACAAGCTTAGGCTGCTGCCATCAGGCGTGGTGCGGCCCGGCAAGCTGTCGATCATCGGCAACGGCGTGGTCGTCGATCCCTGGGCCCTGCTCGAAGAAATCGATCAGATTGCCGAGCAGGGCGTGACGCTGACGCCGGAGAACCTGCGCATTTCCGAGACGGCGGCGCTGATCCTGCCGCTCCACGGCCGGCTTGATCGGAGCCGTGAGGAAGCCAGGGGCGTTGAAAAACTCGGCACCACAGGGCGCGGTATCGGCCCGGCTTATGAAGACAAGGTGGCGCGCCGCGCGGTCCGGGTTTGCGACCTCGATGATCCCGCCGGGCTGGAGAGCAAGGTCGATGAGTTGATGCTCCATCACAACGCCCTCAGCCGGGGGTTTGGCCTGCCCGAGGAGGATCGCGGCGAGCTGATTGATCTGCTGAACGACATTGCGCCTAAGATTTTGCCTTACGCGGCGCCGGTCTGGGAACTCCTCGACACAGCCCGCAAAAAGGGCAGCCGCATCCTGTTTGAGGGTGCCCAGGGCGCCATGCTCGATAATGATCACGGCACCTATCCCTTCGTCACCTCGTCGAACACCGTGGGCGCTCAGGCCGCCGTCGGCTCGGGCACCGGACCCGGGGCCATCGATTATGTGCTGGGCATTACCAAGGCCTACACCACGCGGGTCGGCAGCGGCCCGTTCCCCACCGAATTGACCGACACGATCGGCCGGGGCCTGGGCGAGCGCGGCCATGAATTCGGCACGGTGACCGGGCGCGCCCGGCGCTGCGGCTGGTTCGACGCGGTGATGGTGCGCCAGGCGCTCAAGATCAGCGGCATAACGGGCATCGCTCTGACCAAGCTCGATGTGCTCGACGGCGTGGAACAGCTCAAGGTCTGCACCGGCTATCGCCTGGGGGCTGAGACTCTCGACCGTCTGCCGCCGTCCATGTCGGCCCAGGTCGGGGTCGTGCCGATTTATGAGACCCTGGAAGGCTGGAGCGAAAGCACACGAGGCGCACGCTCCTGGGCCGATCTGCCGGCCACCGCGGTCAAATATATCCGCCGCATCGAGGAATTGATCGACGCCCCCGTCGCCATGGTGTCGACCAGCCCGGAACGGAATGACACGATTTTGGTGCGCGATCCCTTTGCTGATTAAGGAGAAAGGCATGTCGTGGAGTCGAAACGTAATACTGGCAGTGATATTTCTTATCGCCTCGACGTCCACGCCGCTATATGCCCTTGAAGCGGGCGATTTCCCCGCTCCCGGTTTTCGCGTCATCGATACGGCCCATGGCTTCGGGGCCCTGGTCAAAAAACTCAATGGAGCGATCAAGGGCAACGGCATGGCCGCCGTGACCCGAGCCTCGGCAACCAAGGGCGCCGCCAGCCTCGGCGTCACCATCCCCGGCAATATGGTGGTCGGGGTCTATCACCCCAAATTCGCCGTGCGCATGCTCGAGGCCAGTATTCCCGCCGGCGTCGAGGCGCCGCTGATTTTCTATATCACCGAAACCCCCGATGGCACGGCGACCCTGAGCTATCGCACACCGAGCGCGGTCTTCGCCCCCTACGGCAGCGCCGCCCTCGATCAAATGGCCGGCGAGCTCGACGCCATCTTCGCCGCCAGCGCCGCGGCGGCTACCGCGCCGTAGCTTTTTTACGGTCGCCTAAGAGGCTCCCTGCGCTCAAACGCCACGCAGGCTTCGCCGGGTCAGCCGGCGGCCCGCGGTCGCGGGCTTTGATTCAACATACTACCAACTATTGCGCAGCTCGCGCAGCTTGACGAACACGGTCTTGGGGTCGACCTCATCGGGCAGGTCGGGAAAGGCCTCGCGCAGGCGGGCGATCACCGTCGGGCTGTGCAGGCGGAAGAAGGCGTTGATCTCTTTCTCCAGACCCAGGGTCGAGACCAGGGCGTTATCCGGGTCCTGATCGCCGACTTCCGCGAGCAGGGATTTCGCCGCTGCATTGTCCGGCTCCCGGTCCAGGGTGAATTCCAGATTGTTGGTGATGTAGTCGTGGCCCGGATAGATCAGGGTTCCGTCGGGCAGGCCCGCGAGCTGGGTGGCGAAGGTGTGATAAAGCTCGCTGGGATGGCCGCCGTTATGGCAATTGCCGGCGCCGGCGTTAAACAGGGTGTCGCCGCAGAACAGGGCCGGCGTGTCGCTGCGTGACAACAGGCAGACATGGCTCATGGTATGGCCCGGCGTGTCCAGACATTCGAGCTCGACGGTGCTGCCGACCTTGATCACATCGCCGGCGCCGAGGCCCTGGTCTATGCCGGGGATCGAGTCTTTGGCGTTGGCGTGGGCCAGCAGCTTGGCGCCGGTCGCCGCGATCACCGCCTTATTGCCGCCGGTATGATCGCCATGCTCATGGGTGTTGAGAACCTGGGTGATCTCCCAGCCTTTGGCCTTGGCCAGAGCGAGGCATTTGGCGTGATCCAGCGGGTCGATGGCCATCGCTTCGCCGGTCTCGGGGCATGCGATCAGGTAGTTGAAATTGCGGTAGGCGTTGGCGGTCCAGACTTGCTCGACGATCACGGCGTTTCTCCATTCGGATAAAGCTGCGATATTGTATCACAGAGAACGCAAAGGAAGCCCGGCCATGAGCGATAAAATCACCAAGAGCGAAGCCGAATGGATGTCGAGCCTGACCTCCGAGCAGTACCGGGTGACCCGCCAGGGCGCCACCGAGCGGCCGTTCAGCGGCGCCTATGTGGATTGCAAGACAGCCGGCGTCTATCTCTGCGTCTGCTGCGGCGAAGCGCTGTTCGCCTCGGAGACGAAATTCGATTCCCGTTCAGGCTGGCCGAGCTTCTGGCAACCCATCGCCGAGAGCGCGGTCGGCGACGAGGCCGACACCTCCCTGGGTATGACTCGCACGGAAGTCCGCTGCGCGCGCTGCGACGCCCATCTCGGCCATGTCTTCCCCGACGGCCCGGCGCCCACGGGCCTGCGCTATTGCATCAACTCCGCGTCGCTCAAGCTCAAGCCCGGATAACCTTAGAGCG
>JAYGED010000285.1:0-30303 GCA_046582565.1 Alphaproteobacteria bacterium | reverse complement strand
TGGAAAGCGGCTATTTCGTGGTGCCGAGAAGGCCATTTTGGGGGCTTCTGTCGCGCGACTCATATGGCGAACAACTAGTGGGTTCACTCACCGTTAGACGTAGTTGAATATGTCACTCTGGTAGGCGTGGGTAATAAAGTGCCCCTCTTCAACCCGGGATATCGCCCACCGGCTCCAGAGACCATCGTGCCATTAGACCAAAAGCCGATCATGCACTAACATTCAAACTGGACCTCTCAAGGGGGGCTGACCAAAGTTATGCCGGTCTGCGACTTTCGATTTGTCGTTATCTGAGTCTTTTGACTTGCTTTTATCTGAATCTCTGGACCGATCAACCACACCAAATTCCCCCAGTCAAACTCGGTCGTTTGCTGCTGGAAGATTGAACCGTATTATCCCAAGTGATTCTCATTCTATGGCGATTTTAGCCAATTTGCGCCGTCAATGGGGAAGTTTTCCACCCCTCCCCCGGACACGTCTTTTATCCCTGTTCCTTCATCAGCCGCGCCTTGTCGCGTTTCCACTCCCGTTCCTTCACAGTGGCGCGTTTGTCGTATTGCCGCTTACCCTTGGCGATGCCCAGGTTGACTTTCGCCACACCGCGCCCGTTGAAATAGAGAGACAGCGGCACCACCGTCATGCCGTGGCGCTGAGTGGCGTCGATCAGGCGGGCAATTTCCCGCTTATGCAGCAACAGCTTGCGCGCGCGAAGCGGTTCATGGTTCTCCATATTACCGCCGGCGTATTCAGAAATATGGGCGTTGACGAGAAACATCTCGCCGCCCTTCTCCACCGCATAGGCATCCCCCAGGGTGGCGTGCCCGGCGCGCAGGGATTTGACCTCCGTGCCGGTCAGGACCAGGCCGGCCTCGATGCTGTCCTCGATGAAATAATTATGTCGCGCCTTGCGGTTCTGGGCCACCATGCGCGAGCCCGCGGGCAGCGTCTCTTTCGCCATGGGGCTGACCTTTAATTCAGCACACCGCTGGAGCGCATCGCCGCCTCGACAGCCGTCCTGGTATTCTCCAGACACTCGACCAGGGGCAGACGCACCGCGGGGCTGCAAAGATCGATCAGGCTGGCGGCGTATTTGACCGCCGACGGGCTACTCTCCATGAACAGCGCCTCATGCAGCGGTTGCAAGCGCTGCTGGATCATCAAGGCTTCGGCATGATCGCCGGCCTGCCAGGCGTTATGCATGGCGGCGCATTGCCGGGGGGCGACATTGCCGGTGACCGAAATGCAGCCGTGACCGCCATTCGCCAACAACGCCAGAACCGACGGATCCTCGCCCGAGAGCTGGTCGAAGTCCGGCCCGCAGGCAATTCGCGTCTTGAGCGGCCGCACCGGATCGTTGCTGGCATCCTTGACGCCGACGATGTTGGGAAGCTTGGCCAAGCGCGCCATGGTGGCCACGCTCATATCAACGACGCTGCGCCCCGGTATATTGTAAATCACCAGGGGAAGATCGACCGCGTCATGGATCGCCTTGAAATGCTGGTACAGCCCCTCCTGAGTTGGCTTGTTGTAATAGGGCGTCACTTGCAGCGAACCATTGGCGCCGGCTTGCTTGGCGTGGCGGGTGAGCGAAATGGCCTCTTCGGTGGCGTTCGACCCGGCCCCGGCAAGCACCGGCACGCGGCCCTTGGACACCTCTACGCACAGGTCGATAACCCGCTCATGCTCCGCATGGCTGAGGGTCGGTGATTCACCGGTAGTGCCACAGGGCACCAGACCGTGAGTGCCTTCCTTGATCTGCCAGTCGACGAAAGATTGGAATTCATCCTCGCCAAGCGACCCGTTCTTGAACGGCGTGATAAGAGCTACATAGGAACCTTGAAACATGGTCCCGTCCTTCCGTGTATGTGATATTTTGCGCAACATACCCACAGCGCCCCCGTCCCGCAAGTTTACAGCCTCTCGGACAACCGCTAGCCTGCGCGAAGTGAAATCACAATATCATGACCGGGCGGGAGAGTTTGATCGCGATGAGGGCGTTACGGCATATCGCGATCGGATGGTTGCTTGCGGGCGTTCTGATCCTTGCGGGTGGTTTTCCTGGCGGTGCGCGGGCGGGCACGCCGCTTCCCGACGACAAGGCGCTTTATAGCGCGGCCTTCGCCGCCGCCGAGGCGGGATTGTGGAACAAGGCCCGCGGCCTTGCCGCCAAGGGCAATTATCCGGCCCTCGGCAAGCTGCTTCACTGGATGTGGCTCTCGAAAGAACATTCCCTGCCGGACTTCGGGGAAATCACCGCCTTCATCATCGCCAATCCCGATTGGCCGGGCCTGGACAAGCTTCGCAGGCGCGCCGAGTCCGCCATGGGCGACGCCATGGAGTCGGCCCGGGTGATCGACTGGTTCACCGCATACCCACCGCTCAGCGGCGTTGGTAAGATGCGCCTTGCCGAGGCCCACCGAGCGCGGGGAGAGGATGAGATAGCGGCTGGGCTGTTGCGTGACGCCTGGGTCAACGGCGATTTATCGCGCGGCGAAGCCAAGACCTTCTATCGACGCTATCATCATGGTTGGCTAACCGCCGAAGATCACGTCGCGCGCCTCGACAGGCTGCTGTGGGACGGTAAGCGCGGCGCCGCGCAGCGCATGCGGCGCAGTGTCGATGCCGGACACCGTGCCCTCGGTGAAGCGCGCATGGCGCTGCGAACCTTCGCCGGCGGCGTCGATGGAGCCATTGCACGAGTGCCCGAGGCGCTTCGTGACGATCCCAGTCTGTGGTACGAGCGTTTGCGCTGGCGCCGCCGCAAGGGCTTCCATGAAAGCGCCCGCGAAATCCTTACAAACCTGCCACACGACCTGGTTCGCCCGGCGTTATGGTGGCGCGAGGTCAAGATAGAAGTCCGCAAGGCAATCCAGGCAGGGCTCGTACAGGAAGCTTATGAATTTGCCGCCGACCATAGGCAAATCAAAGCCCTGCCCCGTTCCGAAGCCGAATGGCTGGCCGGTTGGATTTCCTTACGGTTTCTCGATAAACCGGACCGGGCCTACCTGCATTTCACCGCCCTCTACAACGGCGTAAACTATCCCGTCAGCCTGGCCCGTGGTGCCTATTGGAGCGGCCGGGCGGCAACAGACCCGGACGACGCGCGGAAATGGTTTGAGACCGCGAGCCGATACCCGACCACCTTCTACGGTCAATTGGCTTTGGCGGAAATGGGCGAGCGCGGCTTGTTCGAGCTGCCCGCTGCTCCGGCGGTGAGCGATGCCGACCGGGCCGCCATCCAGAACCGGGAACTGATGTCTATTGTGCGCGCCCTGGCCGAGGTCGGCCCATACAGATTATTGCGGCCTTTCGTGCACCGCCTGACCGACCTTGCACAAACACCCGGTCAACGCCGGCTGGTTGCAGAAATCGCCGATCAGGCCGACCGGCCAGAGGTCGGCGTGCTGACAGCCCGGCGCGCCGCGCGCTCGGGGAGCACACTGATCGAATATGCTTATCCGGTGATCGAGTTCCCCCCCCTGATGGGGGGAGGCCGGATCGATGACGCACTGCTTCTCGCCATGCTGCGCCAGGAAAGCGGATTCGCTCAAACCGCTGAAAGCAGCGCCGGCGCCCTCGGCCTGTTGCAACTCATGCCGGCCACCGCCAGGAGCGTTGCCCGTGGCCTCGGCCTGAAATACGACAAGGCGCGGCTGACCAGCGACTCGACCTACAATCTCACCTTGGGGAAGTTCTATATGGCCGATTTGCTCAAGGCCTACAATGGCTCCTACGTGCTCGCCATCGCCGCTTATAACGGCGGGGCGCGGCGGGTGCGGTACTGGATCAAAAAATTTGGCGACCCGCGCGATCGCGACATCGACGTCATCGACTGGATCGAGCTGATCCCGATCACCGAGACTCGCAATTATGTTCAACGGGTGATGGAAGCGGTTGCCGTCTACCGCCGCCGCCTTGGCCGCCCGGCCCCGGCCCATGACCTGTGGCTCGACCTCAATCGCGGTCTAAGATAACGTCTAAGCAGGAGGACAAGATTGATGACCCACCCCCGTTTCAGTGATATCAGCGCCTGTGTGTTCGACGCCTACGGCACCCTGTTCGACGTTCATTCGGCGGCAGCGCGCTATCGCGACGATCTCGGCGACAAGGCCGATGCGGTTTCCCAGACTTGGCGCGACAAGCAGTTGCAATACACTTGGCTGCGCAGCCTGATGGGAAGCCAGCACCACATTGAATTCTGGCAGATTACCAGCGACGCCCTCGATTTCTCCTTGGAGACCCATGGCATCGACGATGCGGCTCTGCGTGACAATCTGCTCGCCTGCTATCTCGAACTCGACGCCTACAGCGAGGTCAAGGAGGTGCTGACCCGGCTCAAGGAAGGCGGCCTGAAGACCGCCATTCTGTCGAACGGATCGCCCAAGATGCTCGCCGCCGGGGTCAACAACGCGGGCATTGCAGATCTGCTCGACGCGGTGATCTCGGTCGAAGATGTGGGTATCTTCAAGCCCGACCCCTCGGTCTATGGTCTCGCGGTGGAACAGCTCGGCGTGGCCCCCGATCGTATTTCCTTTCAATCGTCGAACGCCTGGGACGCCAATGCAGCCGGCGCTTTCGGGTTCCGGGTGGCCTGGTGCAATCGCTTCGGTCAACGTCCCGAGCGGCTTCCCGGACCGGCAGATGCCGTGATCAAAACCCTGAGCGAGCTGCCGCCCCTGCTGGGCCTATAAACAAGTGGCGTTTCGCGAGCGACGGATTACCGCCCAGGACGGGCTGAGCCTCTATCTGCGTGATTACGGCGACGCCAATGCGGCGCAGCTTCCTGTGCTTTGTCTCGGTGGCATTTCGCGCAATTCGCGGGATTTCGAGGCGCTGGCGCCCCATCTCGCCACCCATCGCCGAGTGGTATGCCCTGATTATCGCGGGCGCGGCCTGTCGGATTACGATGTTGATCCGAGCAACTATACCCCGGCGGTCTATTTGCGCGATGTCATCGACATTCTGACCGCCCTCGATCTTCACCAGGTGGTGGTGATCGGAACTTCCATAGGCGGCCTGTTGTCTATGGCCCTGGCGTCGGCCCGCCCCGGCGCTTTACGCGCCGTGGTGCTGAATGATATTGGGCCTGAGCTGGACCCGGCGGGCATCGCGCGCATCAAAGGCTATTTGGGCGGCAATAGGCGCTGGACGGATTGGGATGAGGCCATCGCCTTTCTCAAACAAAGTTTCCAGCATGCCGGCCTGACCAGCCGCGAGGATTGGTTAGTCTATGCCAAACGCATATTTATCGAAGATGATGGCGGCGGGCTGCGGCAGAATTTCGACCCCGCTATACTAAACCAGTTCAAATCCGCACCGGACAAGCCCATGAGCTATTGGCCGGCCTACCTCGCCCTTCGCCATATTCCTCTGCTGGCAATTCGCGGTGAATTATCCGACATTCTAAATCTTGAAACATTCGAGCGCATGGCGGTGGAGATACCCGACATCACAGCCATAACCCTGGCCGGGGTCGGCCATGCGCCGATGCTCGACGAACCCGAAATAGTGAGCGCCATAGATGACTTCCTCGACCGCATTTGATCCGCCGACCTTCGCCGATATCGAGTCCGCTGCGCGTCGCCTCGACGGCAAGGCGGTACGCACCCCCCTGCTCGAATCACCCCTGCTCAACGAGCGCATCGGCGGCCGCCTGCTGATCAAGGCGGAGCCCTTGCAGCGCACCGGCTCCTTCAAGTTCCGCGGCGCCTATAATCGCATAAGCCGCCTGGATGCCGGGCAAATCGAGGGGGGCGTGGTCGCCTTCTCATCGGGCAACCATGCCCAGGGCGTCGCCGCCGCGGCTCACGCCATGGGCGCCCCCGCCACCATCGTCATGCCGAGCGATGCGCCGGCCATCAAGGTCGACAACACCCGCGCCTGGGGCGCCGAAGTGGTGCTCTATGACCGCTATCGCGAGGACCGCGACGCCGTCGCCCAGGCTCTCGTCGAGGAGCGCGGCGCGACCCTGGTGCCGCCTTTTGATCATCCCCTGATTATCGCCGGCCAAGGCACTGTGGGCCTAGAAATCGCCGAGCAGGCGGACGCCGCCGACGCCAAGCTCGATGCGGTGCTATCGCCCTGTGGCGGCGGCGGTTTGATTTCCGGCTGCGCCCTGGCCCTGGCCGAGCGGTCGCCCGGCACGCAGGTCTATGCGGTGGAGCCCGAAGGCTTCGACGACACCACGCGGTCGCTGGTCGAAGGCAGCCGGCAGAACGCCCTTGATGGCGCTAAATCTTTCTGCGATGCGCTGCTCGCCAAGACCCCGGGCGTTCTCACTTTCTCCATCAACCAAAAGCTTCTCGCCGGCGGCCTGGTGGTGAGCGACAGTGAAGTTGCCCAGGCCATGGCCATGGCCCTGATGTATCTAAAGCTGGTTGCCGAACCGGGCGGCGCGACCGCCCTGGCGGCGGCGCTGAGCGGCAAATTTGATTGCCGGGGCAAGACCGTCGCCGTGGTCGTCTCCGGCGGCAATGTGGACCCGGCAACCTTCGCAAAGGCGCTATCGTCATGACACCCAAGACTGAAGACCTGATCGCCGCCGCCGACGCGCTTTACGACGAGGGTGTTGAAATGCTGTGCGATCTTGTGCGTTTCGATTCCACCCTGGGCAACGAAGCGGAAGCGCAAAATCATGTGGCTGGGCTGTTCGCTGACCTTGGTCTTGAGGTCGACAAGTTCGAAATCGACATCAAGGCGATCCAGGACCAACCCGGCTTTTCGCCGGTGGATTGGAGCTATGCCGGCAAGGAAAACGTCGTCGGCGTGCATCAGCCGCGCGCCAATACCGGGCGGTCATTGATCTTCAATGGCCATATCGATGTGGTGCCCACCGGCCCCGTCGACATGTGGACCGACCCACCGTTCGAGCCGGTGATTCGCGACGGCAGGCTGTACGGCCGCGGCGGCGGCGATATGAAGGCCGGCATCGTCAGCTACATCCTCGCCTTCAAGGCCCTGCAAAGCATGGGGCTGCAACCGGCGGCGCCGGTCTATCTGCAATCGGTAGTCGAGGAGGAATGCACCGGCAATGGGGCGCTGGCCTGTCTGGCGCGGGGCTACACCGCCGACGCGGCAGTCATTCCCGAGCCCTTCGAGCAAAGCCTGATGACCTCGCAGTTCGGGGTCATGTGGTTTCGCGTTCATGTCCGGGGCAAGCCCGCCCATGTGCTCGACACCTCGGCCGGCATCAACGCCATCGAGGCGGCGTTCGAGCTGGTCGGCGCACTCAAGGAGCTTGAAGCCCGCTGGAACGAAGAGGATGTGCGTCACGCCAGTTACGTCGGCGATAAGCATCCGGTCAATTTCAATCTCGGCGTCATTCACGGCGGCGAATGGGCGTCGTCCGTGCCGACGGAATGCACCTTCCATATGCGCGTCGGTTTTTTCCCCGGCGTGAAGCTCGCCGAGGTGCGCGAAAAGATCAAACAGACCATCGCCGACGCGGCAGTATCCAACCCGGGCATGAAGGACACCCCGCCGAGGGTCGAGTTCGTCGGCTTCCAGGCCGAGGGCTGCACGATCGATCCCAACGAGGAAATGATGCGCATGATGGCCGAGGCCCATGAGCGGGTCATGGGTGAAGCGCCGGCTCTGCGCGCCACCACGGCGACCACCGATGCGCGGTTCTTCAATCTCTATGGCAAGATCCCCGCGACCTGCTACGGCCCGGAAGCCTCGACCATTCACGGCATCGACGAATCGCTCTCCCTGGACAGCTTCAAGCAGGTCACCCGCGTGCTCACCCTGTTCCTCGCCGAATGGTGCGGCGTGGAGCCGATTACGCCTTAAGGCGGCCTTGCTCGACGCAGCGCACGCCGTTACTCTGGATTCTCCACAAATGCTTTTCGGAAACAGTCTCATGGACGTGTGCAAGGATTTTTGCGCCCTGGTCGGAAATACGCCGCTGGTTCGCTTGAATCAGGCGTCGGAAGCGACGGGCTGCGAAATTCTCGGTAAGGCCGAATTTCTCAACCCGGGTCAGTCCGTCAAGGATCGCACTGCCCTGTCAATGGTTCTCGACGCCGAGAAACAAGGCACTCTGAACCCCGGCGGTCTGATCGTCGAGGGCACCGCCGGCAACACCGGTATCGGTCTCGCCCTGGTGGCGCGGGCGCGGGGCTATCGTGTGATGATCGTCATGCCCGACACCCAGAGCATGGAAAAGCAGGAGACCCTTAGGCTCTGTGGCGCCGATTTAAAACTCGTCCCGGCGCAGCCCTATAAGGATCCCGGCAACTACGTACGCGTCTCGGAGCGCCTCGCCAAGACGCTTGCCGAGACCGAGCCGAACGGCGTGCTGTGGGCCAATCAGTGGGACAACAAGGCCAACCGGGCTGCCCATTACACGGGCACCGGGCCGGAAATCTGGCGCCAGACGGACGGCAAGGTCGATGCTTTCGTCTCGGCAATCGGCACCGGCGGCACCCTGTCGGGTGTCGGCATCTTCCTCAAGGAGCAGAATCCCGATGTGCGGATCGTTCTCGCCGACCCGCCGGGCTCGGCCATGTACAGCCATTTCGCCCATGGTGAACTCAAGGCCGACGGCAGCTCGATCACCGAGGGCATCGGTCAGGGCCGGATTACCCAGAACATCGAAGGCATGCCGGTCGATGACCAGCTTCGCATCAGCGATGAAGAAGCCATCACCGTGATTTTCGATCTCGCCGTAAATGAAGGGCTGATCCTCGGCGGCTCGTCCGGGGTCAATATAGCCGGCGCCATTCGCGCCGCCCGCGACCTGGGGCCGGGCCATACCGTGGTCACCATACTGGCCGATTTCGGCCATCGCTATCAGAGCAAGCTGTTCAACCCGGCCTTTCTCCGCTCGAAAGACCTGCCGGTCCCGAGTTGGCTGTTATGACCGTCGAGAAAATATTCGAGCAGGACGCCTACGCGAAGCTGTGTGACGCCACGGTGGTCTCGGCCGGGCCCGAGGGAATCCGCCTCGACGCCACAGTGTTCTACGCCATGGGCGGTGGCCAGCTGGGCGATACGGGTATTCTGCGCCTCGAAGACGGCACCGAGATTGAAATCATCGATACCCGCAAGGGCAACGGCCTTGACGATATCCTCCATATAGCCGCCGAGGGCGCCGCCCTGCCCGAGGCCGGCGCGAAGCTGGTGGCCGAGATTGACTGGGAACGACGCCATCGCCTGATGCGCATGCACACGTGCCTGCATCTGCTGTGCTCTCTGGTCGATTGGCCGGTGACCGGTGGGCAGATAAACGATGGCCGCGGGCGGCTGGATTTTGATGTGGCCGAAGTGAATTTCGATAAACCGACCCTGACCGAGGGGCTCAACCGTCTGATTTCTGAGAATCATCCGGTGGCCTCGCGCTGGATCAGCGAACAGGAATTCAACGATCAGCCGGACCTTGTACGCACTATGTCGGTGCGGCCGCCGAGTGGACACGGCCAGGTCCGACTGCTCAACATCGAAGGCGTCGATCTACAGGCCTGTGGCGGCACCCATGTGGCGACGACCGGTGAAATCGGCCCCGTCGAGGTCACCAAGATCGAAAACAAGGGACGTCAGAACCGCCGTGTCGTCGTCGCCTTCGTGCAACCCTAGGGGAATCAACGCATGACCACGGAAGCCCTGGTCGACACCGCCTGGCTGGCGGCCCGGCTCAACGCCCCCGACATACGCGTCGTCGACGGCTCGTGGCATCTGCCGAACGCCGGGCGGAACGGCAAAGCGGAATATGCCGAATACCATATTCCCGGCGCCGTCTATTTCGATATCGACGACATCGCCGACGGTGACAGCGGCCTGCCTCATACGGTTCCATCGCCTGAGAAATTTTCCAGCCGGGTACGTAAACTGGGGCTGGGTGACGGCAGCCGCATTGTCGTCTACGACAGCGGCAACTGGATGGCGGCGGCACGGGTGTGGTGGATGTTTCGCCTGTTCGGTCATGACGATATATCGGTTCTCGACGGCGGCCTGGCCAAGTGGCGGGCCGAGGGACGAGAGATCAAGGATGTTCCCGTCTTGCCCAAGGAACGCCATTTTACAGCGCGCATGAACACCTTGATGCTGCGTGACATCGAACAGGTGATGGCCAACCTCAAGACCCCGAGCGAGCAGATTGTCGACGTGCGTTCGGCGGGGCGTTTCACCGGCACCGATGCGGAGCCCCGCGCCGGATTGCGCAGCGGCCATATCCCCGGCAGTCTGAATTTACCGTTTAGCGTTCTGTTCGATGGCGAGACCCACGAGATGCTCAAGCCCGACGCCTTGCAGGCGGTCCTCATCGAAGCCGGTGTTGATTTCGCCAAGCCGGTGGTGACGACCTGTGGATCAGGCGTTACTGCCTGTGTCGCAACCCTTGCCCTGCATCTTCTCGGCCATCGCGATCTGGCTGTTTACGACGGCTCCTGGAGCGAATGGGGAAGCCGCGATGACACGCCCATCGATTGTTGATATCCGCCCCATGGCAGACGGCGAGATGGCTTCTGTGGAAGCCCTGTGGCGAGCGTGTGATCTTGTGGTCTCGTATAATCCGCCGGACCATGACATCGCCTTCTGCCGGGCCTCGCCGAACAGCGAACTATTCGTCGCCGTCTCCACTGGCGGTGATGGCGATGGCGCCGTTGTCGCCAGCATCATGACGGGCCATGACGGTCATCGTGGCTGGCTCTATTACGTCGCCGTCGACCCTTCTATGCGCGGGAAGAACCTGGGTCGTGACATGGTTGCCCATGCGGAGGAATGGTTGAGGTCCCTGGGCGTGCGCAAGATAAATTTAATGATCCGCGAGACCAACCTCAAGGTACGGGAGTTCTATGAGCACATCGGCTATAGCGTCGAGCCGCGCACCGCCATGGCACGCTGGATTGTAGACAAGCCAGAATGACCGCCTCTGATCGCTTCATTGATACCACGGTGACCTATCTGGAGATGCGCGAGCAGCCGGTCAGGCCGACCACGCCCTCGCCGAGCAGCCGGGCCAAGCTCGCCCTGCTGCGCGCCGAAAATCCGACGCTATCCTTCTATCGTTATCTCTATGGCACCGTGGGCGGCAGTTTGAACTGGACCGACCGCCTGATACTCGACGACGAGACGTTGCTCGCCATTATCCAGGACCCGCTGGTCGAGGTTTATGTGCTGTATCTGGGCGGGGTTCCGGCTGGTTTTGTGGAACTTGATCGGCGCCAGGACGGTGAAATCGAGCTGACTTACCTCGGTTTGCTGCCTGAGTTTATTGGGCGGGGATGGGGTCGCTACCTGCTGGATTGGGCTATCCACACCGCATGGTCTCATGCGCCTCAGAGGCTCTGGCTGCATACCTGTGACCTGGACGGCCCGCGCGCCCTGCCCCTCTACCAGCGCGCCGGCTTCGTCGCCTACGATCAGAGAATAGAAAAGGTCGTCGCCACCGACGCGCTAAACACTTCCCCTAGAGCAATATCAGATTAGATTGAACCGGTAGGGTTCAATCTGATCAGATCAAATTGCTCTAGTTTTTAAGAAGATAGAGCATCTTTATCCGTCAGTTGAGTCGCTGAAAGCGACTCAACTTGATCGGATGATGCTTTAGTATTTCCGCATCAGGCAGACCAGCCGGCCTTGTATCTTGACCCGGTCGGAGGGAAAAATTCGCGTCTCGTAGGCGGTATTGGCGGGCTCCAAAGCAACCGAGGCGCCGTGGCGGCGCAGCCGTTTGAGGGTCACTTCATTATCATCCACCAGGGCAACGACGATGGCGCCGTTATCGGCGGTGTCGCAACGATGGATTACCGCGGTGTCGCCGTCATGGATGCCCGCGTCGACCATGGAATCGCCTTCAACTTCGAGCGCGTAATGCTCACCGACTCCGAGCATTGACGCCGGCATGTCGATGGTCTGGTTGTGATCGCGTAACGCCTCAATCGGCGTACCGGCCGCGATCCGGCCATAGAGCGGCAAGGAAATATTCTCGACCGACGCCGCGACTGGCGCGCCGGATAGCCTGTCGTGAGCGATATTGGAGACGATGCTGGGCTGAAAGCCGCCGGCGGGCGCCATATCGTCAGGCAGATGGAGAACCTCCAGGGCACGCGCCCGGTGGGGCAGGCGGCGGATGAAGCCGCGCTCCTCAAGCGCCGTGATCAGACGATGGATGCCCGATTTCGAGCGCAAGCCGAGAGCGTCCTTCATTTCGTCGAAAGACGGTGAAATTCCCTCTTTTTTCAAGGATTTGTGTATGTAGAGTAGCAAATCATGCTGTTTTCTGGTCAACATGGCCACACCCCAACATCTAGAACAAAAGTGAAACCTTCCCACATGTTCTAGTTGCGTTCACTTACCGCGTCAAGATTAAATTTACTGAATACCACCCATCGGCGATAGACATCCATTTCACCGGGATTATTTTACCCGAAGGCAAGGCGCGCTTTGCGCCGCAGTGCCCCACACTTCAAGCGAAGCGCAACGCGGCATTCGGGCAAAAGAACCCGGCCTTCGGTGGCATGAAACCGGCCATCGGGTGCGTTCCGATGCTTGCCCGATACAAGGTATCGCGCTGCGCAACGCGCCTGCCCGAATGGACGGTTTGATGCCATGAAATGGGTTCCTATCACCGAAGGGTGGTATTAAAAGCGGATAAATTCGACTCTTTCGCCGGCCTTGGCTGGCTCCGCATGGGGCGGGCGCACAATCAGACAACCGGCAGCGGACAAGGTCGACATCATGGAGCTGTCTTGTTTGGTGAAAGGCGTCGCCAGCAAATCACCGTCAGGCTCGCAAACAAGATAGGCGCGCAGGTAATCCTGGCGTTCGTCATTGGCCACAAGATCACCGCCCAGCACCGCCGTCTCCGGCGGTGACGGGTCGCCATCGAGGCCGAGCATGACATCCATGGCGGGGCGCATGAAGATCATACCGCAGACCAGGGCCGACACCGGATTTCCCGGCACGCCGAGTATTGGCGTTTGATCGATGCGCCCGAACATGAGCGGCTTGCCGGGGCGCATGGCAATACGCCAGAAGTCGAGGTCGGCCTCGCCGAGCAGCCGTCGCACCAGATCATGCTCGCCCACCGACACGCCGCCGGTGGTGACCAAAAGATCGGCGCCGGCAGCTCCCGCCGCCATGTGGCGCAGGGACTCCTCGTTATCGCGGGCGATGCCGAGATCGATGGCAATGCCGCCGGCTTCGGTGATCAGGGCTGAGAGCGCCAGACTGTTCGACGCGATGATGTGGTTGGCCGCAACGGGCTCGCCGGGTCGGACGATTTCATTGCCGGTGGCGAGCAGGGCGATGCGCGGCTTGCGGCGCACACTTAGCCAAGGCCGGTTCATGGCCGCTGCCAGGCCGATGTCGCGCGGACTCAGGCGCCGCCCGGCTTCGAGGCCGATGTCGCCCTGGCTGAAATCGAGCCCGGCCGGGCGCACAAAGCGCCCTTCGGTAACCGCGCTTTGCACTCTCACCTGATCGCCTTCAGCCTCGGTGTCTTCCTGGATTACGATGGCGTCGGCGCCGTCGGGCACGGGACCGCCGGTGAAAATACGCACCGCCTCGCCGGGGCCGACCACGCCGTCATGGGCGCCGCCCGCCGGAGCCTCGCCGATCAGGCGCAAATCAACCGGCGCACCAGCGGTGTCGGCGGCACGTACGGCATAGCCATCCATCGCCGAGACCGCCACCGGCGGGTGGGTGACCCGGGCATGGAGATCTTCGGCGAGCACCCGCCCCAGGCCGTCACTGAGGCTTACCTGTTCGCCGGGCAGGGGGGAGAAGGCGGCGGAGACACGGGCCTGCGCCTCGGCGACCGGTAGAAGCTTACTCATGTGTCGTCGCGGCGGTATTCGCCGGATTTACCACCGGCCTTATGAGTCAGGCGGACCGCGCCGATGGTCATGGCGCGATCGACCGCCTTGCACATGTCGTAGACCGTGAGCGCCGCCACGGAAACCGCCGTCAGGGCCTCCATCTCAACCCCGGTGCGGCCCTTGAGCTTGCAGGTCGCGGTGATGTCGACCGCATGGGTCGCTTCATTGCAGACCAGATCGACGATGACCGAGGTCAGCGACAGGGGATGGCACAGAGGAATCAAATCCGGGGTGCGCTTCGCCGCCATGATGCCGGCCAGGCGCGCGACGCCGAGAACGTCGCCTTTCTCCACGGAGCCCGCCGCTATCAAGGCCAGGGTTTCCGGCGCCATGGTGATGCTGCCCTCGGCGGTGGCGCTGCGCTCGGTGATGTCCTTCGACGACACATCAACCATGGCCGCCTTGCCGTCCTCATCGAAATGGCTGAGCTTGCTCATGACTGTTCTTCCTAGGCAGCGCGGTTCAGCAGGGCCGAGGTCGCCGCCGCCACATCGGCCTGGCGCATGAGGGATTCACCGACCAGGAAGCGCCGGACGCCGACCGCCGCCATGCGCAACAGGTCGGCGTGGCTGTTCAGGCCACTCTCGCATACCAGCTCGGCGCCCTCGGGCGCCAGCAGGGCCAAGCGCTCGCTGACCGCCAGGTCGACCTCCAGGGTCTTCAGGTTGCGGTTGTTGATGCCGATCAGGGAGCCGCCCAGCTTTGCCGCCCGCTCGAGCTCGTCTTCGTCATGGACTTCGATCAGGGCGTCCATGCCGAACTGGCGCGCCGCCGCCATAATCTCGCCCGCCTCGACATCGTCGAGGGCAGCCATGATGATCAGTATGCAATCGGCGCCAAGCGCCCGGGATTCGGCAATCTGCCAGGGGTCGATCATAAAATCCTTGCGCAAGGCCGGCAGCCCGACGGCTTCGCGCGCGGCGGCAAGATAGTCGTCCTCACCCTGGAAATAGGGCCCATCGGTAAGCACCGACAGGCAGGCGGCACCGCCATCTTCATAGGCGCGCGCCAGGCTGGGCGGGTCGAAATCGGCGCGGATCAGGCCCTTACTCGGCGAGGCTTTCTTTAGCTCGGCGATCAGGGCCAGCCCTCCGCCCTCGACAGAAGCCGTGAGCGCCGCCGCGAAGCCACGGGGCGGCGGCGCCTGGGCCGCGTCCCGCTCGATCTGATCCTGCGGGCAGGCCGCCTTGCGGCGATCGACCTCGATGCGTTTATCGGCGCAGATTTGGGCCAGAATATCGCTCATGAGGCGTCTTCGTTGGTGATTCGCACCAGGGCTTCCAATTTGGCCCGGGCCGCGCCATCGTCAATGGAGGCCGCCGCCAGGGCAATTCCAGCCCTATGATCGTCGGCTTTACCCGCGACCACCAGGGCGGCGCCCGCATTGTAGAGTACGATATCGCGGAACGGACCGGGCGCGCCGTCGAGCAGGGCATGGATCGCCGCCGCGTTGGCCTCGGCGTCACCGCCCCGAAGATCGTCGAGGGTGGTTGTCTGCAGGCCGACATCGCCGGGAGAGACCTCGAAACTGCGTATGTCGCCCCGCTTGAGTTCGGTGACAAAGGACGCGCCGGTGGTGCTCAGCTCATCCATACCGTCGGCGCCATGGACGATCCAGGCGCACTCCGTCCCAAGCGCGTCCAGCACCTGTGCAAAGGGCTCGATCCAGGCCCGGTCGGGCACGCCGACCAGCATGCGTATGACTCCGGCCGGGTTCGACAACGGCCCGAGCAGGTTGAAGATGGTGCGGGTGGCCAGTTCGACCCGGGGGCCGCCGACGTTTTTCATGGCGCCGTGGTGCCGCTGGGCCAGCATGAAGCAGAGACCGCCCTCATGGAGAGCCTTGCGCACAAGCGACATGTCGGCATCGAGCTTGACGCCGAGGGCGGCGAGAACATCGGCGGCGCCGCTCTTGGACGACGCGGCCTTGTTGCCGTGCTTCGCCACGGGCACGCCGCAACCGGCGACCACCATGGCGGCAGCAGTAGAGATATTGAAGGTGTTATGGCCGTCACCGCCGGTGCCGACCACATCCATGGCGCCCTCAACGGGGTCGATTTTGGTCATCTTGGCGCGCATGGTGGTGACGCCGCCGGTGATCTCATCGACGGTCTCGCCGCGCACCCTGAGGCCCATGAGGAAGCCGCCGATCTGGGCTTGCGTCGCGTCGCCCGACATCATGATGTCGAAAGCGGCGCTCGATTGCTCGACGCTCAGGGTGGCGCCGGTGGCGATCAGCCCGATCATCTCTTTCATGTCATGGGTCATACGGTACCCGCCGATTTGGCAATTTCGAGGAAGTTCTTCAATAAGGCGTGACCCTGTTCCGAGGCAATGCTTTCCGGATGGAATTGCACGCCATGAACCGGCAGTTCGCGGTGGGACAGACCGAGGATGACGCCGTCGTCCGTCTCGGCGGTGATTTCCAGGCAATCGGGCAGGCTCTCGCGCTCAACGGTGAGGGAATGGTAGCGGGTTGCCGCAAACGGGTTCGGCAGATCGCGAAACACGCCTTCGCCGTTGTGGCGAACCGGGCTCAGCTTGCCGTGCATCACATAAGGCGCGCGCACAATTTTGCCGCCGAAGGCCTGGCCGATCGCCTGATGGCCCAGGCAGACGCCGAACAGGGGGATCTTGCCGGCGACACGTTCGACCAGCTCCAGGCAGATACCGGCACGGTCGGGATCGCAGGGACCGGGCGACATGACCACTGCCTCGGGCGCTTCATCGAGCAGCGCATCCACCGTAATCGCGTCATTCCGCTTCACGACAACCTCGGCGCCGAGTTCCCCAAGGAAATGGGCCAAGTTGTAGGTAAAGCTGTCGTAGTTATCGATTAAGAGCAACATATCAAAGACTCACGCAAATTTCTTCAGGCGTTACATCATGATAGCAATCGCCAGAATACCCCGCGCGGACGGGGAAGGGAACCACCGTGGTTGGTGCGTTTGACGAGCACCCCTGAATTAAACTACAAACAAACCTTGACCTTCCAGTAACTGGAATGAATATGTAGAGTCGAAGGGCCGCTCTTTTGGCCTTTATCTTGAGGTTCATCATCATGTCTGTCGCGCTTTCCGAAGAAGATACCCTGACCATCACGCTACCGGTCGAGGGCATGACCTGTGCATCTTGCGTCGGGCGGATCGAGCGGGCGCTGAACAAGACGGACGGGGTGCTGCAAGCCTCGGTGAACCTGGCGACCGAGCGCGCCGAGGTGCGCATTGATAGCGACAGCATCTCGCCCGGCGATGTTGCCGAGGCCATAGAACGCACCGGCTTTACCGTGCCATCAGAGACCCTGAACCTGTCCATCGAGGGGATGACCTGTGCTTCCTGTGTCGGTCGGGTCGAGCGCGCCCTCATGAAAACCCCCGGCGTTTTCGGGGCCAGCGTCAATCTGGCCACCGAACAGGCCTCGGTCACGGCGCCGTCGGGTGTCTTGGATATGGCGGCCCTGGTGGCGGCGGTCGAGCGCATCGGGTTCGGCGCAACACCTCAGACGATGCAGAAAAGCGCTGAGGACGAAGAGGCTGACGCCCAGAGGCGTTTGCTTGGCGAGCGCAACGCGGTAATTCTGGCAGGCCTGCTCACCTTGCCGCTGATCGCTCAGATGGCGGCCAGTCTGTCGGGCTTCGATTTCCGGCTTGCCGCCTGGATGCAGCTCGCCCTGGCGACGCCGGTGCAGTTCGGCATCGGCGCGCGCTTCTATGTCCCGGCCTGGAAGGCTTTGCGCGTCGGCTCGGGCAATATGGACCTGCTCGTGGCGTTGGGCACCTCGGCGGCCTACGGCCTCAGCGTCGCCCTGATGATCTGGCCGCAATACGGCGACGGCCATCTCTATTTCGAGGCGGCGGCGGTGATCATCACCCTGGTCATGCTGGGGCGCTGGCTTGAACACCGCGCCAAACGATCCACGGCGGCGGCGATCCGCGCTCTCTCCGAGCTGCGCCCGACCAGCGCCCATGTGCTGCGCGACGGCGTGGAGGTCGAAGTACCGATCGAAGCCCTGGCCTCGGGCGACATCATCGTCATTCGCCCGGGCGGGCGGATACCCGCCGACGGCGAGATTATCGAGGGCGACAGCGAAGTCGACGAGGCCTTGATCACCGGCGAAAGCATGCCGGTCCCTAAACAGCTCGGCGATACGGTCATTGGCGGCGCGGTCAACGGCGCCGGGCTGCTCCATGTGCGGGCGACCGGCGTGGGTGCCGAATCCATGCTCGCCGGCATCATCCGGCTGGTGGAATCGGCGCAAGCCAGCAAAGCGCCCGTGCAGCGTTTGGTCGATCAGGTGGCGGCGGTATTCGTGCCCGTCGTCGTGGTCATCGCCGCCCTGGCCTTCGGCGGCTGGTGGATGAGCGGGTTGGAGCCCGCCATGGCCCTGGTCATCGCGGTCTCGGTGCTGGTGATATCCTGCCCCTGCGCCCTGGGTCTCGCCACACCCACGGCGATCATGGTCGGCACCGGGGCGGCGGCCCGCGCCGGCATCCTGTTCAAGGATGCGGAAGCCCTGGAGCGCGCCCATAAGCTGAAACTGGTGGTGTTCGACAAGACCGGCACCCTGACCAAAGGCCGTCCCAGCGTCAGCCAAGTGGTTGCTCTCGCCGCTTCCGAAGACGACACCCTCGCCCTGGCGGCGGCGATCCAGGCGGGGTCCGAACATCCCCTGGCGCGCGGAGTTCTCGCCCGCGCCGCTGATCAGGGCATCACTCCAGCCGCTTCCAGCGGTTTCAAGAGCCTGACCGGGCGCGGCGTCGCCGCTACCGTCGAGGGCCGCCGCCTGTGGCTCGGCAACCGCCGGCTGATGGCCGAGGCCGGGGTGGATACGGAGCTGGGCGAAGAACGCGCCGCCGGCCTCGAAGGGCAGGGCGATACGGTGATCTGGCTTGCCGACGACGAGACGCTGCTCGGGCTGATCGCCGTCCGCGACAAGATCAAGCCCGGCACCACGGAGGCCATTGCGCGGCTCAAGCGCCTCGGCATCGCAACCGTCATGCTGACCGGCGACAACCGGCGCAGCGCCGAGTTCGTGGCCCAAGCCGTCGGCGTCGACAGCCTGCTCGCCGAGGTATTGCCCGAAGACAAGGCCGCCGAGGTCATGCGCCTGCGCGAAAGCCACGGCGTCGTCGGCATGGTCGGCGACGGGGTAAACGACGCGCCGGCCCTGGCCGCCGCCGATATCGGCATTGCCATGGGCGGCGGCACCGACGTGGCCATGCATTCCGCCGGCATCATCCTGATGCGCGGCGATCCGGCCCTGGTCGCCGAGGCCATAGACATCAGCCGCGCCACCTACCGCAAGATACGGCAAAACCTGTTTTGGGCCTTCATCTACAACCTGATCGGCATCCCCCTGGCGGTGAGCGGCATCCTCAGCCCGGTCTTCGCCGGCGCCGCCATGGCCGGCTCAAGCGTCAGCGTGGTCACCAACTCGCTATTGCTTAAACGGTGGCGTCCCAAACAAGGAGTCTCACCATGAATATCGGCGAAGCGGCGGCGCTCTCGGGCGTCACCACCAAGACCATTCGCTATTACGAATCGATCGGCCTGATCGCCCCGGCGCCGCGCACGGTTGGCGGCTATCGCAGCTATGGCGACAACGACGTGGCCTTCCTGAACTTCATCCACCGGGCAAGGGGGCTCGGCTTCAGCGTGGCGGACGTCAATGGCCTGCTCGAACTGTACCACGACAAAAACAGAGCAAGCGCCGATGTCAAAGCCCTGGCGACCCGCCATGTGAAATCCATCGACACCAAGATTGCCGAACTTGAGACGATCCGCTCGACCCTCCGCCACCTCATCGAGAAATGCCACGGCGACGACCGGCCCGCCTGCCCGATTCTCGACGATCTTGCCGGGTTCGGATGAAACTCCTGCGCCTCATGGTTGGGGTCCTTGCGGCGCTGCTGTTGCTTGGCAGCGTCGCTGGGGCCCAGACTGACGAAATCTCAGCGCCCCTGGAACTGATCCCCTGGTCTCCCTTGGCGGCGCCCACCGAATCGCTGCCGGCATGGCAACGCTATTCACGGGCGATGACCGAAGTGGCGGCGGGGACGCCGGTGATTGCCCTGCTGATAGACGATATGGGCGAGGCGCGCGCCTGGAGCCAGCGCGCCACGGCGCTGCCCGGCCCGCTGACCATGGCTTATTTTCCTCATGCGCCGGATGTCGCCGCCCAGGTTGAGGCGGCGCGAGCCGCCGGCCACGAACTGATGATGCATTTACCCATGCAGCCCGATAGCGCCGACGAAGACCCGGGCCCCAATGCCTTGGTGCTCGGTCTCGACGACTCCGAGCTGGACCGTCGTGTCCTGGCCATGCTCGACAGCTTTACCGGCTATGTGGGGGTCAACAACCATATGGGAAGCCGTTTCACACAGGATATGGCGGCCATGGAAATGGTGCTCACTAGGGTCGATGAGCGCGGCTTGCTGTTTGTCGATTCCCGCACCGCGGCTAACACGGTTGGCGAGCGCATCGCCCGCAGCCTGAGTATCCCCACCCTGCGCCGCGACGTGTTCATCGATAACGATAGCGATACGGGCGAGATCACCGCCCGGCTTGCCGAGCTGGAAGCCCTGGCGCGTAAGCGCGGCTTCGCCGTCGGCATCGCCCATCCGCGCCCGGCAACCCTCGACGTCCTCGAGAAGTGGCTGCCCGAGGCTCTGGCGCGGGGCGTCGTATTAGCGCCGATCAGCGCCATCATCGGCCGCGACCCAGATGTGGACGTTGCCCAGAAGGCAGCAACACCATGATCGCCATCGTCACTTATATGAAACGGGAACGGGCGCTCTCCGCCCAGAAAGGATAAAAATTATGACTGCCAATTATATCGTAAGCGGCATGACCTGCGAGGGCTGCTCGCGCTCTGTCACCAAAGCCATCGAGGCGGCCATACCCGGCGCAACAGTCGAGGTCGATCTGGCGGCGGGCCGGGTTGCCGTCGGAGGCGGCGAGGCAGCGCAAGTCGCCCAGGCCGTCGAAGACGCCGGCTTCGACTACGGCGGCCCGGCTTGAAGTTTGTTTCTGCTAGTGCTGTGGCGTTCGGTTTCTAACTGTTCATTCACTCCGGCACACCCGCCACCAGAAGGCCGCGTTTGAAATGCTCGAGATCGACGCTTCTGCTAAACGGCAGCACTTGGAAAGCAAAGCCGCATGTTACATCGGGCTTCAGCCGCCGGAGTCGCTCAAGCGCTGCTTGCGCTTCCTTGATACGGTCCAACAGGCCGAGGGCGCAGACCTCGGGCATGAAGGCCCAAATCGCTGACGTCGGCTGGCGCTGAGCCTTACGCGCCCAGTCGAGTGCTTCTTCGTAGCGCCCGAGCGGGATAAGTGCGATGGCCTTGCTCGCCTGGAAAGCCCATAGCAGGGGATCAAGGGGACTGAGGCGCATCGCTTCATCGTGGGAATGGATTGCTTCTTCCGAGCGGCCCCACATCCACAGCGAATGAGCCCGTCCGAAATGGGCGGCGGCATAGCTCGGATTGAGGGCAAGCGCCCGCTCGCAGGATTGGATCGCGGCTTCATGCTCGCCTTTGGCCGTGTATATCCGGCCGAGCGCCACATAAGCGAAAGGGTCGTTCTCGTCCAGCCGCAAGGCGGTCATCCCGGCGTCCAGCCCGCGGGCGAGGTCATCATCCGGTGCCTGAGAAAAACCCAATATGACATGGTAGTAGAGCGTGAAAGCGAGGCCCGCATGCGCCGAGGCAAAGTCCGGATCGAGATTGATGGCGCGCTGGAGGAAATTTAACGCTTCCAGGTTGTCCTCCGCCCGGTATTGATAGAGGTGCCAGAGGCTGCGCTGATAACAGGCCCAGGCATCGAGACTGTCCGTTGGTTTACGGTGTGCGCGCTGGCGCTCGCTGCTGGCGAGTTGTGGCTCGATAGTCGATACGATGGACTGTGTCACTTCGTCCTGAACGGCGAAAATATCTTCTAGTTCGCGATCGTAGCGCTCTGCCCATATATGGGCGCCGGTGGTCGCATCGATCAACTGGGCGGTGGTGCGCACCCGGTTGCCGCTCTTGCGCACGCTGCCTTCGAGCACGTAGCGCACGCCGAGTTCCTCGGCCACCCGGGTCACGTCGACGGCCTGGCCCTTGTAGGTGAATGTGGAATTGCGGGCGATGACGAAGAACCAGCGTATCTTGGAGAGCGCGGTGATCAAGTCTTCGGCGATTCCATCGGCGAGATATTCCTGTTCGAGATCGCCCGACATATTGTCGAAGGGCAGTACGGCGATGGAAGGATTTTCGGGCAGGGTCGGCGCGGATGATGGCACCGAGGATGATGTGGTGGTGGTGGTGGTGGTGGTGGTGGCGGCGGGCTCGACAGGCACCCGGAAGACGCGGATTGGCCGGGGGAAATTCTTGACCTCGATCTCCCCCAGGTCCACGAGCACCACATCGAGTTTGTCACGTACCTGGTCGCGGGCGGTGCGCGAGATGCAGATACCGCCGGGCGAAGCCAGGCCCTCGATCCGCGCCGCCACGTTCACACCGTCGCCGTAGATGTCATCGCCCTCGACGATGATGTCGCCCAGGTTGATGCCGATACGGAATTCGATGCGTTCGTTCTCGTCCGCCCCGGCCTGATTCGTGGTGACCGCCTTCTGGATTGCCATGGCGCAGGACACGGCATCGACTACGCTGGCGTATTCGACCAGAGCGCCATCGCCCATCAGCTTGACCAGGCGTCCGCTATAGCGCTCGATGAGCGGGTCGATAATTCCGGAGCGCAGGTCCATGAGACGGCCCAATGTGCCCGCCTCATCGAGCGCCATGAGGTGGCTGTAGCCGACCACATCCATGCTCAATACTGCAGCAAGTCTGCGTTCCACTCCGTTCCCTGCCAAGGGTGCCCCTCCTAACCCGATTAATGTGTTGCCGGCAGTCTGGGGGAGCTTATGGAGTGTGTCTAACGGCTTGGAGTGCGGATTGTTTCAGTCGTTGACCTTCGGATCGAGAACGCCGGCGCTGTAGCGTTCGGCCATGGCCGAGAGGGGAATGGCGTCGATCTTTGAGGCGTTGCCGGCGGTGCCGAACTGTTCGTAGCGTTCCTCACACAGCTTCTGCATGGCGGCCATGGCGGGTTTCAGATAGGCGCGGGGGTCGAACTCCGCCTTCTTCTCCTGCAGGACCTTGCGTATTTGGCCGGTCATCGCCATGCGATTGTCGGTGTCGATATTGATCTTGCGCACACCATGCTTGATGCCGGTGATGATCTCCGCCACCGGGACGCCGAAAGTCTGCGGCATGTCGCCGCCGGCCTGATTGATGATGTCCTGTAAATCCTGGGGCACGGAGGAGGAGCCGTGCATGACCAGATGGGTGTTCGGCAGTTTGGCGTTTATTTGTTTGACCGTATCCATGGCCAGGATATCGCCGGTCGGCTTGCGGGTGAACTTATAAGCCCCGTGTGATGTGCCGATGGCCACCGCCAGAGCGTCGACTTTGGTCTTGGCGACGAAATCCGCCGCCTCGTCGGGGTCGGTCACCAGCATATCCATGTCCAGTTTGCCCTCGAAGCCGTGGCCGTCTTCCTTGTCGCCTTCGCCGGTTTCAAGCGAGCCCAGACAGCCCAGTTCGCCTTCGACGGAAACCCCCACCATGTGAGCCATCTCCACCACCTTTGAGGTGACTTCGACGTTGTAGTCATAAGTCGCGGGTGTCTTGCCGTCTTCTTCCAGGGAGCCATCCATCATGACCGATGAAAAGCCGTAGGTCATGGCCGACATGCAGGTGGCGGCGTTGTTGCCGTGATCCTGGTGCATGCAGATCGGGATATGGGGGTAGAGTTCCGCCGCCGCCTCGATGAGATGGGCGAGCACGATGTCGTTGGCGTACTTACGGGCGCCCCGGCTGGCCTGCATGATCACCGGGCTATCGGTGCTGTCCGCCGCCGCCATGATCGCCAACATCTGTTCCATATTATTGATGTTGAACGCCGGAACGCCGTAGTCATGTTCGGCTGCATGATCGAGAAGCTGTCTGAGCGAAACAATAGCCATTTAATTCTCAGTCCCCGAGGCAAAACGCACCGCTTCCTGGGCGGCCCGGATCAGGGCCTGGGCCTTGTTGCGGCTTTCCTGATATTCGGCTTCCGGGTCGCTGTCGGCGACCACGCCGCCACCGGCCTGGACATACATGACGCCGTCCTTGACTACCGCGGTGCGCAGGGCAATGCAGGTGTCCATGGCGCCGTTCGCCGAGAAATACCCCACCGCGCCGCCATAGACACCGCGCCGATCGCTTTCCAGCTCGTCGATAATCTCCATGGCCCGCACCTTGGGCGCGCCCGAGACGGTGCCGGCGGGAAAGCCGCTGATCAGGGCGTCGATGGCGTCGTATTTCGGATCGATCTCGCCTTCCACATTGGAGACGATATGCATGACGTGGCTGTAGCGCTCGATGATATTGCGCTCGGTCACGCGGACCGTGCCGACCTTGGCAACACGGCCGACATCGTTGCGCCCCAGATCGAGCAGCATGAGATGTTCGGCGAGTTCCTTGGGGTCGTTGAGCAGATCGTCGGCAAGCGCCTGATCCTCAGCCGCCGTGGCGCCCCGGGGCCGGGTGCCGGCAATCGGGCGAACCGTAACCGTGTCGCCGCGCAGGCGCACCAGGATTTCCGGGCTTGAGCCGACCACCGAGAAGCTGCCGAAATCGAGATGAAACAGGAAAGGCGAGGGGTTCAGCCTGCGCAGGGCGCGATACAGGGCGAAGGAGGGCAGCTCGAAGGGCACGGCAAAGCGCTGGGACGGCACCACCTGGAAGATATCGCCAGCGAAGATGTACTCCTTCGCGCGGCTGACCATGGCGTGATACTGCTCGCGGCTGGTATTCGACACCGCTTCGGGCAGGGCCGAGGAGGCGCTACGCCGGGCCTGCTCATGGGGAATGCTACGTTCCAGATCGGCGACGGTATCGCCGAGGCGCTTGACCGCCTCGTCATAGGCGGTATTGGCCGATTGGTCATCTGATGGCCATACCGGCGTCACCAGGGTGACCGTATCATCCACATTATCGAAGATCGCCATGATGGTCGGGCGCAGGAACATGCCGTCGGGCACGCCGAGGACGTCGGGATTGTCGTCGGGCAGCTGTTCCATCAACCGCACGGTGTCGTAGGACATATAGCCGACCAGCCCGGCGGCCATGGGTGGCAGATCATCCGACAGATCGATGCGCGATTCGCCAACCACAGCGCGCAAGGCATCGAGAGCGCCGCCCGGGCAGGGCTCAAAGCTATCGCGATCGGCCAGGGCCTGGCGGTTGATCTCGGCGTGGTTACCGTGGCAACGCCAGATCAGGTCGGGCTTGATGCCGATGATCGAATAGCGCCCGCGAACCGCGCCGCCCTCTACGGATTCGAAAAGGATGCTGTCGGTTTGCCCGGCGCCCAGCTTGAGCATGACCGAGACCGGGGTTTCGAGATCGGCGACAAATGTTGTCCACACCACCTGCGCCTTGCCGCTGTCATGGACGGCGGCAAAGGCTTCAATGTCTGGTCTGATGCGCATTAGAAGAGTGCTTCGAGAGCGCCCCGGTTGACGGTGACGGGAAATTGAGTTTCCAGATAGCCGCGATACTGCGCGACAAGATCGCTGGCGATGCCGTTGCGCAGGGAGTCCCGCTGAGCGCCGAGGCCATCCTTGTCGTCAAGCGGCTCGGCAGGGACGACATTTACCAGGCGAATGATCGCATGGCCCTGGCCGTCGCGGGTTACCCCGGAGGCGGCGGTCCCGGTGGCGGCGGCCGCATCCATGGCGAACAGGGCCGCCACCAATTCATTTGACAGGACCGCGCCGCTGCCATTTCCATCCCGTCGCACAGGCTCGCTTTGATTGGTTGACAGACCAAGACCGGCGACAACGGCGTCGAAGCTCTCGCCACGCTCGATGCGCGTTACCGCCTCGTCCGCGCGCGCCGCCGATGCCGCATTACGGCTCTCGCTCATCAAGGCTTCGCGCACCGCATTGCGGACCACATCGAGCGAGCGCAGCGCCGGTTGGATGACGCCATCGACGCGCAGCACAAATTCACTGCCGTCCGTGGCTTCACCGAGCAGCGATGTTTCGCCCGTCATGGCGGCGAAAGCGGCCGATAAAAATTCACCGCCCGCCGGCAAGTTGCCGACGACATTGCCTGCGCTGTCTTTGCCGCTCTGATCGATGGTGGCGATTCGGTTAATCGTCAAAGACAGATCATTGGCGGCTTCCTCGATGGTCGCGCCGCCGGCGAATTTATCGTCGAGCCGGTTGGCGAAATCGTAAAGCGCGTCCACCGCCCGGCGCAGGGCGATATCCTTATACAGCCTGTCGCGGACCTCGCTGAACGACGGCATACTGGCTTCCTCGATAGCCGTGACGCGAAAGATATGCCAGCCGAAGGCGCTCTGCACCGGCGCGCTTACCTGATCGACGGCGAGGGCGAAAACCACCGAGGACAGATCGCCGAACAGGGCGCCGGCGGCGACCGCGCCGAGGGACACGTCGGCGGCCTTGACCGAGGTCATTTCAACGGCCACGTCGATGAAATTGCCGCCAACGGCCAGGGCGTCGATAATTTCCAACGCCCGGGACTCGTCCGGCGCAATGATCTGTTGCAGGGAACGCCGTTCGGGGCGCTCGAACTCAAGCTGGCGATCGTCGAATTCATCCTGGAGGTCGCTGTCGGAGACATCGACCTCGCTGAGCAAGTCTTCCGGCTTGATGTGGATATAGGTTATTTGGCGGTATTCAGGTGCAGTGTAGAGCCGGGCGTTCGCCCTATGATAATCGGCGAGATCGGTCTCCGTGGGTTCCGCCAAATCGGTGATCGATGCGCTGTCGATCACGGCATAGTCGCCGATGCGGCGTTCCTGCTCATAGCGATAAAGCAGATCGACCAGGAATTTCGGCGCCTTGGTGGCGGCGGAAATCCCGCTGGCGAGTTGGCTGCGTTTCAGCTCATCGCGCAGAACAGCCAGATACGAATTTTCACTCAATCGCTGGGAGGCCAGAAAGGAGGCGAAGTAGTTGGGATCGAATTGGCCCTGCTGATTGCGGAAGGCTTCGGAGGTTGAAATCGTCTCGCGCAGGGTCGCCTCGCTGATATCGAGACCGAGACGGTCTCCCTCCAGATCATAAAGGGTGCGCACCACGAGGGCGTTCAGGGCTTCATCGACCAGGCCGAGCTGGCGCGCCTGGGCACTGTCGAGCTGGTTGCCGAACAGCGGTTGCAGCCTGCTCATCTGGCGATTGAATTCCCGCCGGATATCCCGGCCGGGGATCTCCACATCGCCAACCACGGCGATGGCGCTCACGGAACGGGTGGCGATACTACGCACCACGTCGCCGATGCCGAAGACGGCAAAAGACGCGATGATGAGGCCCGAGAAGATACCGAGAATCCACTTGCCGCCGAGTTTCCGCAAATTGATGAGCATGACGAGCGCGCGTCCTTATGTGCTTCGAGACAATAGATATGCGGCGGATACGAAACTCCCCGCAAGGCGGCGCATAGTATGAGGGACGCCCTATCTGGGGCAACCTGTTATACCATGGGCCAGCAATAAACCTTTTGGGAACAAATACCGCGCCATGACAATACAACGACCCTTGATTGCCGGAAACTGGAAGATGAACGGGCTGCGCAGGGACGCTGTTGCGCGGGTAACCGATCTCGCTGCCCGCGCCCGGGCGGATGGTCCGGGCTGTGATATGGCGGTCTGCCCTCCGGCATCCCTGCTTTATTCTTTGGCCGAGGCGCTTGATGGCAGCGCCGTAGCCCTTGGCGGCCAGGACTGCCACATGGCCGAGTCCGGCGCCCATACGGGCGATATCAGTGCCGCCATGCTGGCTGACGCGGGCTGCTCGTATGCCATCGTCGGCCATTCAGAACGCCGCGCCGATCACGGCGAAATCGACCCTCTGGTGCGCGCCAAGGCCGAGGCGGCCCATGGCGCCGGCCTGATCGCCATCGTTTGCCTCGGCGAAAGCGAAGCCATGCGTGATGCCGAAGAAGCCCTCGATGTGGTTCAGGGCCAGCTCAAACAATCCCTGCCACCGGGCGCCGAGGCTGACAATACGGTGGTTGCCTACGAGCCGATCTGGGCCATCGGCACCGGCCGCACGCCGACCCTTGAACAGATCGCCGAGGTCCATGGCCATCTCAGAGCTTTGTTGGAAGCGAACGGGCAGGGGGACATCCGCCTGCTCTATGGCGGCTCGGTCAAACCGTCCAATGCGCGCGACATCCTCGCCGTGGCCAATGTGAACGGCGCCCTGGTCGGCGGCGCCAGCCTAGCGGTCGATGATTTCTGGGCAATATGCCAAAGCTGCCCCGATTAATCACTCAACACTAGCCCCGCAACCCCGGCCCGTGCTATAGGCGGGCAGCCGTGGCGCGCGGCAAAACCCGCAGGCCCAACCAAACGAATACAGACCGGATACCAATGACCAAAGTTATACTTGTCATTCACGTCATTCTGGCGATCTCGATGATCGGCGTCGTGCTGCTGCAACGCAGCGAAGGCGGCGCTCTGGGCATCGGTGGCGGTGGCGGTGGCGGCGGGCTGCTGTCGGGACGGTCGCAGGCCAATCTTTTGACCCGGGCGACAGCGGTGCTTGCCGGCTTATTCATGCTGACCAGCCTGACCCTGACCATGATGGCCGGAAACAGCGGCGAGCAGCGTTCAATTGTCGATGACATTCAGGTCGAGTCGACGACGGAAGCCCCCGCTGAACCCGCAGGCCCCAGCGTTCCGATCGCGGACTAGTGAGTATTTTGCCCCTCCGGCCAGACCGCGCTTTAGCTTCCAATTTTCGTATGATATGATCTAGGCCCATGGCGCGGTTCGTATTTATTACCGGCGGTGTGGTTTCCTCTCTGGGAAAAGGCTTGGCGTCGGCGGCTCTTGGGGCACTGCTCCAAGCACGCGGCTATCGCGTTCGCCTGCGTAAGCTGGATCCCTATCTCAATGTCGATCCGGGCACCATGAGCCCGTACCAGCACGGCGAAGTATTCGTCACCGACGACGGCGCCGAGACCGATCTCGATCTCGGTCATTACGAGCGCTTCACCGGCGTACCGGCGCGTCAATCGGACAACATCACCAGTGGCCGTATCTATTCCACGGTGATCATCCGCGAGCGGCGCGGTGATTATCTCGGCGGCACGGTGCAGGTGATTCCCCACGTCACCGACGCGATCAAGGAATTCATTCTGGCCGAGACCGACGACACAGACTTTGTGCTGTGCGAAATCGGCGGCACCGTGGGCGATATCGAGAGCCTGCCGTTCCTCGAAGCGATCCGCCAGCTCGGCAACGACCTGCCGCGCGACGACAGCTGCTTCATCCACGCCACCCTGGTGCCCTACCTACAGTCCGCCGGCGAGCTCAAGACCAAACCGACCCAGCATTCGGTCAAGGAGCTTCGCGGCATCGGCATCCAGCCCGATATCCTGCTCTGCCGGTCCGAACATGAATTGCCCGAGAACGAGCGCAAAAAGATCGCCCTGTTCTGCAATGTCCGTATGGAGGCGGTTATACCGGCGCTCGACGTGGACACCATCTATCAAGTGCCGATCAGCTATCATAATGTCGGTTTCGACCAGCAGGTTCTGGAGCGCTTCGGCATCACCGATGCACCGCCGCCGGATCTGACCCGCTGGAAAACCATTACCGATCGCATCCGCAAGCCCGAGGGCGAGGTGAGCATCGCCATCGTCGGCAAATACACCGGCCTGCTCGATGCCTATAAATCTCTGGCCGAAGCCCTGACCCATGGCGGCATCGCCAATAATGTGCGCGTCAAAACGAAATGGATCGACGCCGAAACATTCGAATCCGAAGGCGTTATTCACGACTTGCAGGATGTCGACGGCATTCTGGTGCCCGGCGGTTTCGGCGAACGCGGCAGCGCCGGCAAAGTGGCGGCGGTGACCTTCGCCCGGGAACGCTTGGTGCCCTATTTCGGCATCTGCTTCGGCATGCAGATGGCAATTATAGAGGCGGCGCGCAATCTTGCCGGCCTCAAAGACGCCTCATCGACCGAGTTCGGCCCCTGCGCCCATCCGGTGGTCGGGCTGTTGACCGAATGGGTTCGCGGCAATGTGGTGGAGACCCGCGGCGCGGATGACAACAAGGGCGGCACCATGCGCCTCGGCGCCTATGACGCCTTGTTGCGCACCGGCAGCAAAGTCCGCCAAGCCTATGGCACCGGGCTCATCAGCGAGCGCCATCGCCACCGTTACGAGGTCAACGTCAATTATCAGCGCCAATTGAAAGAAGCCGGCATGCGCTTTGCCGCCTTTTCACCGGACGGCGAATTGCCGGAAATCGTCGAGCGCGACGACCACCCCTGGTTCATCGGCGTGCAGTTTCATCCCGAGCTCAAATCCAAGCCCTTCGCACCGCATCCATTGTTTGCTTCCTTCGTCAAAGCCGCCGTCGACCAATCGCGGCTGGTCTGATCGCCCGGAGCGGATGAAATGAC
>JAYGED010000273.1:0-1692 GCA_046582565.1 Alphaproteobacteria bacterium | reverse complement strand
CGTCTGTCCAGGAGAAAGTTCGATGTTCCTGGTGCCTACAGGCATCAAGGTCTTGCGCCCAGTCCCCTCGGCGCAAGCGACGCGCGTGCCGATGTCCGCCTCGCTAGGCCGGCCACTCAAGGCTTTGGTCCGCCGCGCTCTTTTCATTTGGGTGGCTGCCCGCGAAGGTACCTTCGGATCACGTCGTAATCCCTGCGAGGCCCTCCCCTACTCTCGGCCAACCGATGAGCGACGACCAGAAATACTCCGAGGAAGAGTTCGCGCTCATCCTCAGGAAGGCCGCCGAGCTACAGGCCAGCCCCAAGGCAGTGCAGCGTACGGGCGGGATGTCGCTCGAAGAGATGAAGTCGATCGCGCAGGAAGCCGGCATCGACCCCGCGCTCGTCGAGCGTGCAGCGGGACTCCTGCCGCGGGCGCCGGAGCTGAACGCCGCCGAGCGGTTCCTCGGCGGCACTGTGAAGCATAGGCTCGAACACAGCGTTCCCGTGGCCCTCACCGACGAGCGCATCGGCGCGCTGACGTGGGTGATTCGGAGCGCAGCCGACCACCACGGCAAGGTCGACGCGAACGTCGCGGGACTGGAGTGGCGTTCCGTCGGCGAGCCGTCTCAGACGTACGTCACGGTCACGAAGGGACCTGATCAGACGAACGTCAGCGTCGCCGTCGACCGCAGCGGAGCCCTGCTGCTCACCGGCGTGGCCAGCCTCGCTGGTGGAATCATGGTTGGGGCCCTCGCGTTCGGCCTTGTCGAACCTGAGTCCGCGATTCTCGCCACGGGTCTGGTCGGCGGTGGCATCATCGGCGGCCTTGTGACAGCCCGGGCGTACTGGAAGGCTTCAACTCGATCGTTCCGCCGCAAGGTCGACACGATCATGGAGAGGGTGACCCGCGCCCTGAGCGATTCGGCCTAGCGTGATGCCGGAGTGCCACGACACGAATGGGATGTTACCCTCGGCCGGATCGCAGCGCGCTGATACGGGAGTGAACCCAGGACCATGACAGAGTCAGGTCAGGACACACGAGACTGGATGGGGAAACTAGGAGATTGGATCGGGGCCCGGTGGCGGGGGTTGATCCTCGCCGTCCTGTTGCTATTTGCTCTGAACAATCTCGCGGGTTTGATCGTCGGTGCCCTGGGAATGATCGCTTTCGCCAACCGCATTGCCGGTCGTGCCCTGAGCGCACGGAGAGTGGTTCAACAGGTCCAGCAGATTGTGAGCGATCGCGATGATCGCGGAGAAGGGGTGTGACCGATCAGACCGCTGATCACAGATGAAGAAAGCCGCGAAAGTGATTGGAATCACGCTGCCTGTGCTCGTGGCAGTGACCCTCGTCTCCCCTCGCGTTCTTGGCTTCGAGCCCACAGATCAGCGCCCGGGGTTGTGGCTGAGTGGGGAACCGGTCACCGAACCGGTTACTGATTGGTCATTCACGGCAGACCATCAGGAAATCTTCGTCCAAACCCGCTCGCCCTACCTGATGCCGCATTCCGTTACCACGTACTGCACGGTCTACGACGGCGACCTCTACTTGTTCTCCGCTTACTACCAGGGCGGTGTGTTTCCCGACGGCCGGGCCTGGAACCGCAACGTGGTGCGTGACCCCAGGGTGCGCCTCAAGATCGGTGATCGACTCTTCGATCAGACCCTAAGCCATGTGACCGACGCCGACATGCGGGCAGCGGTTCATGAG
>JAYGED010000192.1:0-3606 GCA_046582565.1 Alphaproteobacteria bacterium | reverse complement strand
TCGTAATGCGAAGGGACCGGCCGGGCGTGATGCCCGCGCCGGTCCGCGTTTTTTTATATAGCCTCAATTAACGGCCCTTCATGGACTTTGGCCCGCATCTCTTCCTGGCGCTGCTTGAGGGCACGGTCTCTGCCTTCGTGCTGGCGGTTACCGCTCTGGGCCTGTCTCTGGTGTTCGGCGTCATGCGGGTGGTCAACGTGGCCCATGGCGAGTTTTATATGCTCGGCGCGGTGCTCGCCTGGTGGCTGACCACCTTGCTCGCCGGCTCGCCTGCAATCGGCTTCGGCGTGGCGCTGATCATCGCGCCACTGATCGTCGGCGCCTTCGCCCTGGCCGCCGACTGGCTGATTCTCAGGCGCATCGATTATCACCCGGAAAGCACGATCGTCGCGACCATCGGCCTGCTCTACATCATCCAGCAGCTTGTCCTGACCTTCTACGGGCCCGACGCCCGCCCGGTCGAGCCGCCGCTCTATTTCCGCGTATCGTTTCCCTGGTTCGGCTATTCGGGCTACAAGCTGATCGTCGTCGGCGCCTCCGCCCTGCTTTTGCTCGGCGTCTGGCTGGCCATGGCGCGAACCAAATTCGGGCTCTATATGCGCGCCACCCAGCAGAACCAGGAGATGGCCCAGGCCTTCGGCGTGCCGGTGCGCCGGGTCTATGCCATTGTGTTTGCCCTCGGCGCCATGCTGGCCGCCGCCGCCGGGGTGCTGGTGGTGCCTATCCAGCAGGCCCATTACTTGATGGGACTCGATCCCCTGCTGCTGTCGTTCATCGTGGTCATCGTCGGCGGTCTCGGCTCCTTGCGCGGAACCGTGGTCGCGGCCTTCGTCATCGGCCTCAGCGACGGGGTGATTTCGGTGTTCTTCTCGCCGACCCTGGCGAAGATTATCGCCACCCTGTTCGTCGCCATGGTGCTGGTCTACCGGCCGAGCGGCCTGTTTGGTCAGCCGGAGGAGGAAGCATGACGGCGGGTAAAACGGGGCGGATCATTGTTCTCCATCTGGCGGTCATCGCCGCGCTGTTCGCCGCGCAATATTTTCTGCCCGCCTATCACCATGGCAATGTGGCTCGGATCCTGGTGCTGGCCAGCTTCGCCGTCGGCTATAATCTGTTGCTGGGCTATACCGGGCTGCTCAGCCTGGGCCACGCCATGTTCTTCGCCGCCGGCATGTACGGCGCCGGGTTGCCGCTCTATTACTTCGATATCGGCGTCATACCGGCCTTCGGCCTGGGGCTTCTGGCCAGCCTGGCCCTGGCGTTCTGCTTCGGTCTGCTGGCTCTGCGCACCAGCGGTGTCGCTTTCCTGATCGTCACCCTGATGTTCGCCCAGGCGTTCTTTCTCGCCACCCTCTATTTCAACGAGATCACCCTGGGCGATCAGGGCTTCGTGCTGTCCGAGCAGGCCCGCACCCTGAACCTGGGCGGCGTAGGGTTTAGCTTCGCCGATCCGACGGTGAAGTACAACGCAGCCCTGCTGCTGTTCGCCTGCTGTATGTTGGGTTGCCTGGCCCTGGTTCGCTCGCCGATCGGGCGGGTTTGGATGGCGATCCGCGAGAACGAGCCGCGCACCCGCATGCTGGGCTATGACAGCTACCGCTATAAGCTGCTGGCCCTGGTGCTATCGGGGGTCATGTCGGGCGCTGCCGGGGCGGGCTATGCCCTGCTGTTCGCCTATGTGGGATCGACCTTCGCCTCCATCCAATATTCCATCTTCGCCCTGCTCTGGGCCTTGCTGGGCGGCGTCGGCACGGTGCTGGGGCCGCTGGTCGGCGCCGGGCTGATGTTCTATCTGGTCGATATCGCCGGCGACTTCACCTCGAGCTATCTGCTGGTGGTCGGTGTGGTTCTGGTGGTGCTCATCTTGTGGTATCCCAAGGGCCTGCTCGGTTCTCTGCGCGAAAGGTGGCTGCCATGGCTGCCGTGACCTTGCTAGAGACCAGGGCCGTAGCGAAGCACTTCGGCGGTTTGGCCGCGGTCGATGCCGTCGATTTTCGTCTGAATGAGGGTGAAATTCGCGCCATCATCGGCCCCAACGGCGCCGGCAAGACGACCCTGGTCAGCCTGATAAGCGGCCGCTTGGCGCCAAGCTCGGGCTCGATTACCTTCGAGGGCGAGGACATCACCCGGCTTAAATCCTACCAGCGGGTCGGCCGTGGCATCGTCTATACCTTCCAGGTGACCAGCATCTACCGCAACCTGAGCTGCTATGAAAACGTTGCCCTGGCGGCGCAGCGTAGTCTTGCTAGAGGCCTGGTCGGGAGTTTGTTCGGATCGGAGCGCGCCGTTGCCGAGCGCGTCGAGGCGGCGATTCATCGGGTTAATCTGACCGACCGTCTGGACCTTCCGGCCGGAGAGCTTGCCTATGGCCACCAGCGCCTGCTGGAAGTCGCCATGGGTCTGGCGCTCGATCCCAAGCTGCTGATCCTGGACGAGCCGACCCAGGGGCTTTCGCAAGGAGAGACGGTCTCCTTCTGCGCGTTAATCCGCGAACTCGCCAAGTCGGCGACGATCCTGCTCATCGAGCATAATATGTCGGTGGTGCTGGAGCTCGCCGAGCGGATTACGGTTATGGACAGGGGCGCGATCATCGCCGAGGGCGCGCCGGATGAAATCGAGCGAAATTCCGCGGTGCAACGCGCCTATCTGGGGACCGGTGATGCTGAAGCTTGAGAACATCACCAGCGCCTACGGCGCGGTCGAGGTGTTGCGCGATGTCTCCCTGACCATCAGACCGGGCGAGATACTCGGCCTGCTGGGCCGCAACGGCGCCGGCAAGACGACCCTGCTCAAATCTATCATGGGGTTGCTCAAGCCTCACGCGGGGCGCATCTCCCTGGATGGCATTGAGCTGACCGGGCGTGCCGCACACCAGATTCCCGGCCTGGGCGTCGCCTATGTGCCCCAGGGCAGGGGGCTGTTCGCTGATTTCAGCGTCGCGGAAAACCTGCGCATGGGCCTATTGGCGGGCGGCCAGGGCAGCGACACCCTGGAGCGGATGCTAGCCCTGTTCCCGGTGCTCAGGGAGCGCCTCGATCAAAGGGCCGGGACGCTCAGCGGTGGCGAGCAGCAAATGCTGGCCACCGCCCGGGCGCTGTGCGTGGGTCCTAAACTGCTGCTTCTGGATGAGCCCAGCGAGGGTCTCATGCCGAGCGTCGTCAACCGGCTGCTGCACATCGTCGGCGATCTGAAATCACGCGGCGTCGCGGTGCTTCTGGTCGAGCAGAAGGTCGCCGCCGTGCTCCAGGTCGCCGACCGGGTGCTGTTTCTGGAAAACGGCGAAATCCGCCATGAAGCGACGCCGCAAGAGCTGGAGCGCGATCCGGAACCGCTTCACCGCTACGTCGGGGTTGGGCGGTGAGCCGCACCGTCGCCTGTGTGCTTGTGCTTGACGGCTGGGCTGCGGCGGGCGCCACCCTGGCCTCGATCCGCCGCCTTGGGCTGGACATCGCCGTTGGGCTGATCGGCGCGCAACCTCGTCGAGAGGTTCTTCAATAAGATCAAACACTTTCGTCGTATCGCCACCCGCTACGACAAGCTGGCGGCGAACTACATGGCCATGATCAAGCTCGCGTCCATTCGCATCTGGCTGCGGTATAATGAGTC
>JAYGED010000090.1:0-1744 GCA_046582565.1 Alphaproteobacteria bacterium | reverse complement strand
GGCAAGCTCGCTCAGGGAACGGGCCGCATCTACAGCCGCTACAAACGCCTGGCCGACAATATGATCGATGAAAACTATTTCCCGGTGCTGTGGCGCAACGACGGCTACCGTACGCCGTCCATCAACAGCTATCTGGCCCGTTGAACGGCATCACGCCGGAGATTAACGCCGTCGGTACGATCATTGTGGTGCTGTCGCTCGGCCTCATCGTTCTCTCGGTTTACCTGCTCAGAGACTCCGAAAAGGAATAAGGGCGGTATTACCGAACCGGGGCCTCGCCCGGCCCCTCAATCCCCGTCAGGTAGGAGATGAAGTGGGAAAACAGCTCAGACTGTGAGGAAATCGCGAGTTTCGCGTAAATGTTTTTGCGATGAATCTTCACCGTTCCGGTAGCGATTTGAAATTGGCGCCCGATGGAATTGGATGAATGGCCGCGCAAGACCATGCGCACCACCTCTCGTTCACGGCGGGTCAGAACGCCGTCGCCGAAATTTTCGAAAGCGCTGATGACCTGGAGGTTCAGGTCAGGTTGGGCTGTTTCCGTCTCGGCGGCGCGCGACCCCAGGTGACCCAGGTTGCGCCAGTGCCGGGCCGACGATGCGTGAACAATGGGCTCCATGCGCCGTAATTTATTCATATTGCGGTCACTGAACGGCGAGCTGGTGCCGGCCCGCATGAGAGAAATCACCAGCATCATGTCGTGGGGAAGCGACACCAGGAAACCGATCTCCTCGGCAAGGCCGGTGCGGCGATAATAAGATCGGAAATACTCTGAATGATAAAATCGATCCGGCGCGATCTCGCGCAGGCGATAGAGGCCGGGTCTCACTCGATCCGCATAGACTTGATAGAACGGATCGAGCAGATAGGGGCCTTCCTGATAATCGGTGACAAAGACGATCCGCTGCTCAGGCGTGAATGTATCGTAGGGGCATATGGGGCGCTCCTGGCCACGATAGGCAAATAATACGGAATTGTCGAAGGGCACTACATGGCGTAAGGCCTGCACCAGAACGGCGGGAAACTGCACTGTGTCTTGCGCCGCAATAATCAGCGCAAGCTGGTCGGACCAGCCGCGGCTATCCAATTTTAGAATCGCGTTTGAGCTATCGGCCATGGCTGGCGGTAATATCCCTTCCCAAGGCAGTGTTTTTGTTTACATCCACTGGACGGAAAATAACGTAGGGGATATATACAATAGCGCACCAACCAGAGCATGCTTCAGGCAGGCTAGCGTCGAGACTAGTCAGACACAAAAATTCGCGCGCGCGCGCGTGCGACAGGGATGGAACGTAAGACGCCAATGAGCACTCCCCGCGACTCAAGCTCGCCTGATATCCGGTTTGATCAGGTTACCAAGCGCTTCGGCGACGTGGTGGCGGTGGACGGCGTCAGTCTGGCAATCGAGCGCGGCGAATTTTTCAGCTTTCTCGGGCCGTCGGGCTGCGGCAAGACCACGTCGCTGCGCCTGATCGCGGGGTTTGAACAACCAACCCAGGGCAACGTCCATATCGGCGGCGTATCGGTGATCGGCGTGCCGCCCCACAAGCGCCCGGTCAACATGGTGTTCCAGCACTATGCCCTGTTCCCCCACATGAACGTTGCCGACAACATCGGTTATGGGCTGCGTCAACGCACCCCGAAATCGGCCAAGGCCGAGGTCTACAAGCAGGTCGACGAAATCCTCGAGATGGTCCAGATGTCGGGCTACGGCGGGCGCCGGATCTGGGAATTATCGGGCGGC
>JAYGED010000078.1:0-66304 GCA_046582565.1 Alphaproteobacteria bacterium | reverse complement strand
GATCATCGATTGCGATCCCGGCAAGGACGATGCCGTAGCGCTCTTGTTGGCCTTCGCCTCGCCGGAGTTCGATCTGCTCGCCGTGACCACGGTGGCGGGCAACGTGGCACTCGATCTAACCGCGCGCAATGCCCTGCGCATTTGCGAGGTCGCCGGGCGCGGCGAGACGGCTGTCTATGCCGGCTGTCCGCGTCCTTTCCTGAAACCCCTGGACACGGCGGTTCGTGTCCATGGCGCGGACGGCCTTGCCGGCGCTGAACTTCCCGACCCGGTGATGACTCTGCAACCGGATCACGCCGTGGATTTTCTGGTCGATCGCCTGATGGCGTCGGATGGCGAGATTACTCTGGCGGCGCTCGGACCCCTGACCAACCTGGCCCTGGCCATGGTCAAGCAGCCCGCCATCATCTCCCGTATCCGTGAGATCGTGCTGATGGGCGGCGTCTTGGAGGGCGGCAATGTGACACCCTTCGCCGAATTTAATATCTTTACCGATCCCCATGCCGCCGCCGTGGTCTTCGAGGCAGGCGCACCGCTTACCATGATCGGCCTCGACGTCACCCATTGCGCCCTTGCCACGCCCGACCGGACCCGGGCGATAACCGCTATTGAGCGGCCGGCGGCGGCCACCGTGGCGCGGATGCTGGCGCTTGATCTTGAGCGGCGAGAGGGCGGCGCGCCGCTGCACGACCCTTGCGTCATCGCCTATCTCCTGGCGCCGGATCTGTTTGTCGGTGAGGCCATGCATGTGGCCATCGAGACGATGGACGCCGAGCGCATGGGACAGACCGTGGCGAGCGCGCCCGCGCCCGGCAAACCAGCCAATGCCAACGTGCTCACGGCGATCGACGACGATGGCTTCTTTGATCTGTTGATTACACGACTGGAAAGGCTCTGATATGTACCAACTCTATTACGCGTCCGGCTCGGCGGCTTTTGCGCCGCAAATGGTGCTCGAAGAGATCGGCGCCGACTATCGGCTGATAGAAGTTGATATCTCAAAGGACAAGCCGCGCGATCCAAATTTTCTGAAACTCAATCCCAACGGCTGGGTTCCCGTGCTGGTGGATGGCGATTTGGTCATGCATGAATCGGCGGCCATCGTCATGTATCTTGCCGACCGCCACGCCGAGGCGGGACTTGCGCCGCCATTGGGGGATGCCCTGCGCGGGCGCTATTATCAGTGGCTGGTCTATATGGCCGATTGTCTGCAGGTCGCCTATCAGATGAACTATTACCCAGAGCGCCATTCCATGGATGACGGCCATGTCCCCGAAATTGTCGCCAAGGGCAGGGAGCGGCTTTCTAGGGTTTGGAGCTATATGGACGATGCACTCGATCCCGGGCCCTATTTGCTGGGCGATCAGTTCAGCGCCTGCGACCTCTATGTCGCCATGCTGGTGACCTGGCATCCCGACTCTGAGAGCTTCCTGGACGAGGTTCCGAATGTCGCCCGATGTGTGGAGCGTGTGTTCCAGCGCCCGGCGGTTCAACGCGCCATGAAATCTCACGGACTTGGGTGATTTCTTAAGGTCACCAAGCGGTGTAAGATCATTCATGGCCGAAGGCAAAGACGACAAGAACCTGCCTCAACCGAAAGGCAATGCCGAGGTGGATGCGTTTCTCGAACGCGTCGCCCTGACCCCCGTAGCCCGGACCACGGGGGCGCGCGGTCGGCTGATCTTCGCCATGGACGCCACCGCTAGCCGGGCGCCGTCGTGGGACAATGCCTGCCATATTCAGGGTAAAATGTTCGAGGAGACCGATACACTCGGCGGCCTCAATGTGCAGCTGGTTTTCTACCGCGGCTTCCGCGAATGCAAAAATTCCCCCTGGCTGTCCGATTCGAAGGCCCTGTTGCGGCGCATGGCGCAGGTCTACTGCATCGGCGGCCATACGCAGATCGGACGGGTGCTCAGCCACGCACTCAAGGAGACCAAGCGGCAAAAGGTCAACGCCCTGGTGTTCGTTGGCGACTGCATGGAGGAGGACGTCGATTCCCTGTGCCATCAGGCCGGTGAGCTCGGCCTGCTTGGCGTACCGGTGTTCGTTTTTCATGAAGGCGGAGATCCTGTCGCCGCCCAGGCCTTCCAGGAGATCGCGCGTTTAAGCAACGGCGCCTATTGCCGCTTCGACATGGGCAGCGCCGAACAGCTCCGCTCTTTGCTTGGCGCGGTCGCGGTGTTTGCCGCGGGGGGCAGGCGGGCGTTGGCGGATTTCTCCAAGCGGGATGGCGGCGCCGCGCAAGAAATCACCAAGCAAATTGCCCGCCAGATCGAGTCCAAATAGAGTGATTTCCTATCTTTTGCTCGGCGTCGTTTTGCTCCTGCTGGTCATTGCGGCGGCCCATTGGTCCGCCCGCGCCGATACGAAAACCCTGCTGCTGGTGATCAAATGGGTCGGCGGCACTCTCGCTCTGCTGCTCGTGTTTTATTTGATCGCCAGTGGTCGGTTTTTCCAGATTATTTGGATCGCCTTCTTCGTTCCGATGCTATGGCGCAAGCTGCGTGGAATTGGTGGCGGTCAACCGCGCGGCGGGCAGACCTCGGACGTCGAGACCGATTACCTGCGCATGACCCTGGATCATGACAGTGGTGAAATGTCGGGTATGGCGCTCAAGGGCGCCTATGCCGGGTGTGCGTTCGATGATCTCAGTCTCGATGAATTGCTGGCGCTTTTCGAGGAATGCCTGCGCGCCGATGAAAAGGGCGCCCAGGTGCTCGAAGCCTATCTTGATCGTTCTCGCCATACGGGCTGGCGCGACGCGATGGACGCTCGGGGGAGTTCTCATGGGCAGCCGGGGGCGACGGAAATGACGACGGCTGAGGCCCGCGAGATTCTCGGCGTTGGCGAAGATGCCACGGAGGATGAAATCAAGGCCGCCCATCGCGATCTCATGCAGCGCAACCATCCCGACCGTGGCGGTTCGACCTACCTGGCGGCCAAGATCAACCTGGCCAAGGAATTTTTGCTCGGTTCATGAGCATCCCCACTCTTGAATCGAACGGGGCAGCCTTGAATTGATTGGATAATCCTTGTATCCCTCGGCTCCAAGTTAAGCTGTGAAGCGATTGATCCATGGCGAATAAAATCAAGAAGGCGGTATTTCCCGTCGGCGGTCTCGGTACCCGGTTTCTGCCGGCGACCAAGGCGATGCCCAAGGAAATGCTGACGGTCGTCGACAAGCCGCTCATTCAATATGCGGTCGAGGAGGCGCGCGCCGCCGGAATCGAGGAGTTCATCTTCGTTACCGGGCGCGGCAGGACGGTGATCGAGGACCATTTCGATCATTCCTATGAACTCAACGATATGCTGGCTGAGCGCGACAAGCAGGCGGAGCTCGATGCAATCAAGGCATCCATGCTGCCCGCCGGCCAGGTCGGCTACACCCGCCAGCAGGAACCGCTCGGCCTCGGCCATGCGGTGTGGTGCGCCCGCAACATGGTCGGCGACGAGCCCTTCGCCGTGCTGCTCGCGGATGACCTTATTCTGAGCGAGCAGCCCTGCCTGAAGCAATTGGTCGATGCCTGGGAGGCGCCCGGTGGAAATATGGTAGCGGCCATGGAAGTCCCCAATGAACAAACCGAACGCTATGGCATTATCGAGCCTTGCGGCGCCGCCGAGGGTAGGCTCGTCGAGGTTGCCGGGTTGATCGAAAAGCCCACACCCGAAAAGGCGCCCTCGAACCTGGCGGTGATCGGCCGCTATATCCTCATGCCCGAGGTGTTCGATCATCTGTCGCGTCATCAACGGGGCGCCGGCAATGAAATTCAGCTTACCGATGCGCTGTCGGCGATGATCGGCTCGGGGCCGTTTCACGGGCTTCGATTCGAGGGCCGGCGTTTCGATTGTGGCAGCCGTTCCGGCTTCGTCCAGGCCAACATCGCCTGCGCCCTGGCGCGAGATGATTTGCATGACGATATTGTCGAATTCATTCGGGCCGAAGGAGACGAGTCTTGAAGATCGTCATGGTTGGCGCAGGGTACGTCGGGTTGGTGACGGGCGCCTGTTTTTCTGAGTTCGGCGTCGATGTGGTCTGCGTCGATAATGACCAAGACAAGATCGCACGCCTTAAGCAGGGCGAGATCCCGATCTATGAGCCCGGTCTTGAGGATTTGGTCCGGGCCAATATGAACGCGGGCCGGCTCACCTTCTCAGGCGACTTAAGCGCTTGTGTGGCGGGCGCTGATGCGGTGTTTATCGCCGTCGGCACGCCGCCCAGCCCCGGCAACGGCCAGTCTGATCTGAGTTACGTATTTGATGTTGCCGGCCAAATCGCCGACGCGCTTGACGGCTATACCGTGGTGGTCACCAAATCGACCGTGCCCGTGGGCACCGGGCGCGAGGTCGCCCGCATCATCCGTGAGCGCAACCCGAAGGCCTCCTTCGACGTCTGCTCGAACCCCGAGTTCCTGCGAGAGGGCTCGGCGATCAGTGATTTCATGCGGCCCGACCGGATCGTCGTCGGCGCCGAATCTGAAGCAGCCCGCGATGTCATGCGCCGGCTCTACAGCCCGCTGTTCCTCATCGAGACACCGGTATTGTTCACCAGCCTGGAAACCGCCGAGCTGATCAAATATGCCGGCAACAGCTTCCTCGCCACCAAGATCACCTTCATTAACGGCATGGCGGACCTTTGCGAGAAGGTCGGCGCCGATGTCCATGACGTGGCCAGGGGCATCGGCCTCGACGGACGTATCGGGCGCAAATTTCTCCATGCCGGCCCAGGCTATGGCGGTAGCTGCTTTCCCAAGGACACCATCGCCCTGGTGCGAACGGCCCAGGAATACGGTGCGCCACAGCCCATCGTCGAGGCCGTGGTCGAGGCCAATAACGCCCGCAAGCTGGCGATGATCGACAAGATCATCAATGCCTGCGGTGGCTCGGTCAGCGGCAAGACCATCGCCGTACTGGGAGTCACCTTCAAGCCCAACACCGACGATATGCGCGACGCGCCGTCCCTGGTCATCCTGCCGGCTCTTATCGCGGCGGGCGCGACCGTGGCGGCTTTCGATCCGGCGGGCATGGCGCAAGGGGCTAAGGAAATCGAAGGCGTGGAGTGGTGCAACGACGCCTATTCGGCCATGACGGGGGCGGACGCCCTGGTCATCCTCACCGAGTGGAACGAGTTCCGCGCTCTCGATCTGGCGCGGGTCAAGCAGATCATGGCAGCGCCGGTGGTGATCGACCTGCGCAATGTTTATGACCCCGACAGCATGGAACGCGCCGGGTTTCAATATGTCTGCGTCGGGCGCGGCACCAAGCCCAAGGATTTGTAACAGTGGCCGGACATACTATCGACCCCACGGTTCTTCGCGAATACGACATCCGGGGCATCGTCGACAAAACTCTGAGCACGGCGGACGTTCATGCTATCGGCCGGGCCTTCGCAACGCGCATCGCCAAGGAACAGGGCAGGAGCGAGCAGGGCCGTCGGGTCTGCGTCTGCCGAGACGGCAGGCTGAGTTCTCCATCTTTCGAGGCGGCGCTGGTCGAAGGCCTCGAGCAGGGCGGCATGGAGGTCATGCGCATCGGCCTCGGCCCGACTCCAATGCTCTATTACTCGGTTTATGCGCTCGAAGCCGACGGCGGCATCATGGTCACGGGCTCGCACAATCCGCCCGATCAGAACGGCTTCAAATTCATGATCGGCCACAATCCGTTCTACGGCGACGACATCGCCGAAATCGGCCGCGTCGCCGCCTCCGGCGACTATGTGGCGGGTGAGGGCAGCGTCGTGGATCGGCCCATGCTCGACGATTACGTCGCCCGGGTGGCCGGCGATTATAAGGGCGGGCGCGAACTCACCGTCGCCTGGGACGCCGGCAATGGCGCCGCGGGCGAAGCCATGGCCAAGGTCACCGCGAAGCTGCCGGGAACCCATCATCTGCTGAATGAAGTCATCGACGGGACCTTTCCGTCGCACCATCCCGACCCCACCGTGCCGGAAAACCTCGTCCAGCTCATCGCGTCGGTGAAGGCTCACAATTGCGATCTGGGCATCGCCTTTGATGGCGATGGCGATCGCATCGGCGTGGTTGACGGCGCCGGGCGCATCCTGTGGGGCGATCAACTGCTCGCCATCCTGGCGGAAGAGGTTTTGGCACGCAATCCGGGCGCCACCATCGTCGCCGACGTCAAGGCAAGCCAGGTTCTGTTCGACCGTATCGCGGAACTTGGCGGGCACGGGCTCATGTGGCGCACCGGCCATTCGCTGATCAAGGCCAAGATGGCTGAAACCAAAAGCCCACTGGCCGGCGAGATGAGCGGCCATATTTTCTACGCCGACGGCTATTACGGTTTCGACGACGCGCTCTATGCCGCTGTCCGGCTGCTCTCCATCATCGGCGGCGGCGAGGCCAGCCTGTCGGAGCTGCGCGACGGACTGCCCGACGTGGTGAACACGCCTGAAATCCGGTTCGATTGCGACGATCTGCGTAAATTCTCCGTGGTCGAGGAAGTGGCTCAGCGCCTGACCGAGGCGGGCGCCGATTTCTCCGATGTGGACGGGGTGCGGGTGAACAGTCCCGACGGCTGGTGGCTGCTGCGCGCGTCGAATACCCAGGCGGTGCTGGTGGCGCGTTGCGAAGCCTCCGATCAGGCCGGCCTGGCGCGGCTCAAGGCCGAACTCGCCGCCCAGCTCAAGGCCAGCGGCATCTCACCCCCGGAATTTTAAGCCATGAACGTGCTGGTCGTTTTCGCCCACCCGAAGCGGGATTCCTTTAGCGGCGCCCTGCTCGACAGCTTCGTTGCGGGTCTTGCCGAGAGCGGCCACGAGGCGACCGTCGCCGATCTTTACCGCGAGGGCTTCGATCCTCGCTTCGGCGATGACGACCTGGCTCATTTCAACGGCCATGGCCCGGCGCCCGAAGAGGTGCGCGCCGAACAGCGCCGCCTAGAGCAAGCCGACGCCCTGGTCTTCATCTTCCCGGTCTGGTGGTGGTCCTTCCCGGCCATGCTCAAGGGCTGGATTGATAGGGTTTTTACCGGCGGCTGGGCCTATGATTATGATTATACCAATGACAAATCTATCGGCCTTCTGAAGGATCGCCCGGTTCTGATGATCGCTTCGGCGTCGGCTGGCGTGTCGACCTATAAAAAATACGGCTTCGACAGTGCCATAAGGGCGCAAATCGATACCGGGACCATGGCTTTTTGCGGCCTTGAGAAGATGTCAATCCACTTGCTGCATGACGTCGCCGAGGACCGAACGATCACCGAAGCGCATATCGCCACCAGCCAGGCCCTGGGCCGCGATTTTCCGCCTGGGGAGAACAATTAGTTCATTCTCTCGATCTAAATAATATTCCTCCCAGGAAATTTATTTTCATTTTAAGGTTTGTAAGAACCATCGCCAGGGGCTAACATTTAGGCGTTGCTTCGTCATTTCAGGAGAGCTGCCATGTGCGGTATTGCCGGGATTATGTATAAGCACGGCGCCGAGGGGTTCGACACCGGGGCCGCGCTGATCGATATGCTGGACGGCTGCCAGCATCGCGGCCCGGATTCCACCGGCTACGCCCTCTATGGCGAGTCCCATGAGGGTCAGATCAAGCTGCGCTTCTTTATCGGTTCCGGTCCCGAGGCCGAGGCCTCCGTCGAGCGTGTCCGCGCCGCCCTGGCCGAGCATCAGGCGCGCATCATCGAGGACGAGACGATCGCTGAGAATTATCGCGTGGTGGTCGATTTCAAGGGCGATCTACAGCGTTTCTCCTATGCCATGGAGCATGCTTCCAAGCTCATATCCCTGGGCGAAAGCCTTGAGATCATCAAGGATGTCGGCGGCGCCCATGAGGTCGATGAGCGCTACCACGTCAAGCAGTACTCCGGCACCCACGGTCTCGGCCATGTGCGCCTGGCGACCGAATCCGAAGTCAAGCCCGAGGCCGCCCATCCTTTCTGGGCGACCGGCTTCTCCGACGTCGCCATCGTTCATAACGGCCAGATCACCAATTACTGGAAGATGCGCCGCCGGCTCGAGCGGCGCGGCTTCGAATTCACCACCGACAATGATTCCGAGCTTATCGCCGTCTACCTCGCCGATCAGATGAGCAATGGGGTGGCTTTGCGCGATGCCTTGGGAACCTCGATCGATGATCTCGATGGCACCTTCTCCTTTCTGGTCTCCACCAAGGATGAAATCGGCTACGCCAAGGATCATCTCGCGGTGAAGCCGATGATCATGTATGAGACCGACGACCTCATCGCCGTCGCCTCGGAAGAAGTCTCGCTGAACAGGCTGTTTCCCGGCCAGGCGCTCGACACCTACGAACCCCCGCCAGGAAGTTTCAATACATGGTCACGATCGACCTAGCCAAAATAACCACCCGCGAGGCCAACGAAAAAATCCGGGATTACGGCGCCAAGGGCGAGGATGTCGAAGTCCTCAACCCGGACGCGCGCCATCATATCGGCGTCGGCCTGATCCATCCGATCCGCGTTAATGTACGCGGCTCGGCGGGGTATTTCTGCGCCGGACTTTCCGACGGCGCGCGCTTTGAAGTGGACAATAATGTCGGCTGGGGGCTCGGCGATAATATGTATACGGGCTCGGTCGTGGTCGGCGGCAACGCCGGAGCCATCGCCGGGGTCGCTATCCGCGGCGCTGAAGTGGTGGTGCGCGGCAACATGGGCTCGCGCGCCGGCCAGGTTATGAAGGCGGGCACCCTGGCCTGCGTCGGCAACGCCAATTTCATGGCCGGTTACATGATGTACGGCGGCCGCATCATTATCATCGGCAATTCCGGCGAGAAGCTCGGCGAAGACATGTCGGGCGGTGAAATCTATCTCGGCGGATCGCTCCAATCCCTCGGCACCGACGCCAAGGTGACCGACGTGGATGGGGCCGAGATCGACGATATCCGCGCCTTTCTCGATCGCTATGAAATCGACTTCAAAGGCGGCTTCCAGAAGATCGTCAACGCCGGCAAGAACCTGCGCTACAGCACCACCGAGCAGCAGATGCGCAGCATCCCCTTCTTCAGCTTCTCAGGGTCATCGGATTATTGGAACCCGAAGATTCAGGAAGACATCCATATCAAGTCGCAGATCGGCCGCTATCGGGTGCGTGGTTACGGCGGCGCGCGCGAGCTTCCTCATCTCTCGGACCTGGCTTTTAAGAGGGACGTGACCCATGCGGCCAAGGTCGCCGATCCGGTGTCCAAGGTCGAGATGCACACCCTGATCGGCGGCAAGAACGGCGCCAACCCGCTCGATCTCTCCATGCCGGTATTGATAGCACCCATGAGCTACGGCGCCCTGTCGCGCTCGACCAAGCAGGCCATCGGCATCGCTTCGGGGCTCTCGGATATTGCCGAGAATACCGGCGAGGGCGGCATGAGCGATGCCCAGCGCGGCGCGGCCAAGCAGCTTATTTTCCAATGTCTCGGCGGACGGCTGGGCTGGAACATCCACGACATGAACCGCGCCGACGGCCTGGAGATTTACATCAGCCAGGGCGCCAAGCCGGGCTTCGGCGGCCAGCTCATGGCTAAGAAGGTGACCAAGGAGCTGGCCGAAATTCGCGGCATTCCGGCCGGAATAGATCTGCGCTCGCCGTCGCGCCATCCGGATATCCTGGGCGCCGACGATCTCGTCATCAAGGTCGAGGAGTTGCGCGAGGCGACCGGCTACCGCCTGCCGGTCTCGGTCAAGCTGGGCGCCGGGCGCATCCGCGACGACATCAAGATCGCGGTCAAGGACGGCTTCGACTTCGTCGAGCTCGACGGCATGCAGGGCTCGACCGGGGCGGGCGGCGCGGAGATCATGGAATATGTCGGCATTCCCACCCTGTCGGCGATCATCGAAGCCCTGGATGCGCTTGATGATATCAATTGCCGCGACAAGGTCGAGATCGTGCTCATGGGCGGCATTCGCGACGGCGTCGATGCGGTCAAGGCGCTGTGTCTCGGCGCCGATGCGGTGGCACTCGGCACCTCGGCGATCATTGCGGGCGGCTGCATCGCCTGCATGCAATGCCATGTCGGGTCCTGCGTCACCGGCATCGCGACGCAGGACCCCGAGCATGAAAAACGCTACAAGCCCGAGGTCGAGGCGCGCAATATCCACCGTTACCTGGAAGGGGTGCGCTGGCAGATCGCGGCGCTCACCCATGCGCTTGGCCATGACGCCGTGACCAGCCTTAACCGCGACGATCTGGTCGCCCTCACTCCCGAGGCAGCGGCCATTACCCGGCTGCCCTACGCGCCGGAGTACCGCGACAACCAACTCCAAAAGGCCGGCTGAGATGGCCACCGATAACAGCCTCGAGGAGCAGCTTGCCGACGACACCAGCGATCTCCATTTCGTCCCGGCGCCCTGCCAGATTGCTTGCCCGGTGGGCACCGATGCGCCGTCCTATATCGGCTATATCTGGGAGGGCAAATATGCCGAGGCCTTCGAGGCGATCACCGCCACCAATCCGTTTTCCTCGATCTGCGGCCGGGTCTGCGACGCGCCCTGCGAGCCTGCCTGCCGCCGTACCGCCAGCGACGGCACCCTGCAAATCCGCAATCTCAAGCGCTTTGTCATGGAAAAACTCGGTGAGACCTTCGAGCCGACGCCGGTCCCCGTCACCCGCGAACAAAGCGTCGCCATTGTCGGCGCCGGACCGGCCGGGCTGGTCGCCGCCCATGATCTTTCAGTGGCCGGCTTCAAGGTCGATGTCTATGAAATGACCGACCGCGCCGGCGGCATGATGTGTTGGGGTATCCCCGCCTTCCGCCTGCCGGTCGGGGTCATCGACGAGGACATGAAGCGCTTACAGGCCCGCTGCCCGGGTCTCGACATCCATCTCAACACGGCGCTCGGGCGCGACGTCACCCAGGATGAACTCAAGAGCCGCCATGACGCCGTGCTGCTGACCATCGGCGCCTGGTGGGGCAAGACCATGGGCATCCCCGGCGAGGAGGATGAACGCATCGTCGACGGCGTCGAGTTTCTGCGCCGCATCAATGCCGGCGCCCGGCCCGAAATGCCCGAGACCGTGGTGGTCATCGGCGGCGGCGATGTCGCCATGGACGCCTGCCGGGTGGCGCTTCGGCTGCCAGGCTGCAAAACCGTCAAGGTGGTCTACCGCCGGAGCGCCGATGAGATACCGGCGCGCAAGGTGGAGCTTGAGGGCGCCATCAAGGAAGGCGTCGAATTCATCTACAGCACCAGCCAGAAATCGATCACCGCGAGTGGTGAGGGGCTTGCCCTGCATTGCCTTCGCACCGAACCCGGCGAGGCCGACGAGGATGGCCGCCGCCGGCCTGTCGATGTGGCGGGCAGCGACCATGACATCCCCTGCGGCATGATCATCGCCGCGGTCGGCCAATATGCCGACTGCTCGGATTTGCAAAGCCAGGGCCTGATGGCGGCGGACCGGGTGACGACGGATTTCGAGACCATGGCAACCGATCAGGCCGGGGTGTTTGCAGCGGGCGATGGCGCCTTCGGCGGCTCGACCATCGTCATGGCCATGCATCACGGCCAGCGCGTTGCCTATTACATCCGCGCCTATCTCGAAGGCCGCGAGCAGCCCATGGCCTATCGCACGCCGCATCGCACACGCCGGGTGACTGTCGCCCAGGATCAGATGTGGGAGCAGTTTGGCCTGCATGAGCCCGACTTTTTCGGCCTCGGCGAGACGCCGGTGGAGTTCCCCGAGATCGAGGCGACCTACAGCGCCGAAGAAGCGCGAAATGAGGCGGCGCGTTGTTATCGCTGCGACGCCGAGACCGGCTCCGCTGATTATGCGGTGCGCCACCGCGAGGACATCTTCACCATGGCGCGGACCAACGCCGCCGATCACGTCAGCCATGGGGCGATGCTCACCAAGCGCATGGTGCTGCGCGACAACCCGTTCCCCGAGGGCCGGCCGGCGACTCTGGACGATCTGGTGTTTCTGCCGGCGAACCTCTCGCGCCTGGTGATCGATCCCTACCGCGAGGCTTGCAAGGTGAGCCTCAAACTCGGCGGCCGCATGGCCCTGTCCCGGCCCTTCATGGTCACCGGCTTCGATGGCGCGCCCGACGATGTGCGGCGCGGCGTGGCCCGGGGCCTTGTCGACGCTGAATGCCCCTATCTCGGCGTCCGCCCGATCGGCGACGGCGTGCCCTGGCTCCAGCTCGTCACCGACGGCGGGCCCGAGGCGAGCGCCGAGGCGGACGCGTTGATCCATGTCCTCGGCCCGCAATTCGTGCCGATCAAGGCTGAGCGGTTGCAGGACAATCAGCTTCTCGGCCTGGCGGTTTCATCAACCGATATGCTCGAGCAATCGATTTCTCATGCCCTCGACGGCGGCTTCGATCTGTTGCTGATCGACGCCAGCGCCGGTCTGGGCGCGGCCTGGTCCGAGCTTGTCGGCCCGCCCGATATGACCATGATGCGAGACGCCATCGCGATCTTGCGCCGCATGGGCCGCGAAGAGGAAGTCGATCTGGTCTATTTCGGCGGCCTGCGTTCGGGTACCGATGCCGCCAAGGCGATTGCTCTCGGCGCCGTGGCGATGGTGTTCGGCGTGCCGGTGGGGATTGCCGCCGGTGGCCAGATCAGTGAAGACAACGACATGACCTTCACCGCCGATCTGACCGAGGAGGAGCGCGCCCTGGCGGTCGCCAACATCATCAAGGCGAGCACCGGCGAAGCCTCGATGATGGCGCGCTGCACCGGCAAGACGAACCTGGCGAACCTGGAGCCCGAGGATTTACGCAGTCTGACCCTGGCCACGGAAGAAGCCAGCGGTATCGTTCTGGCGGGTCGGCTGGTTTAAGATTCAGTCCTTTTCGGACTTCATCAGCGGGATCATCCAGACCATGCAGGATAAGATCCAGACGACGCTGCCAGTAATGGTAAGCGTATCGCCGAAATTTATGCCCGCGGCGACGAAGATGAAACCGGCGACAATAAATCCCAGCAATCCGATTATCTGGTAGCGTCTCTCGCTCATGGATATCCCCCTATGAAAATGTCGCGGCCGTCATAGGCGATTCTACACCACCGACGCGACCTCCATGAGGCCGCGGTAGATCATGTCGATAGCGACATAGGCAATGACCAGCAGACCGACATAGGCGATCCAATGGTGGCGCTCAAGCAGTTTGGCGATGTAGTTCGCCGCCACCGCCATCAGGGCGATCGACAGCATCAGGCCGAACACCAATACCCAAAGATGGTCCTGGGCAGCACCGGCCACCGCCAGCACGTTGTCGAGCGACATGGAGACATCGGCGATAATGATGGTGACCATCGCCTGGCGCAGGGTCTTGACCGGTTTGGGCGCCTCGCTGGCCGCTTCCTCTGTATCGCCATCTTCAGGCGAGCAGTTCAAGCTGCCGCAGCGGATTTCGCACCACATATGCCAGCATACCCAGGCCAGCAGTAGACCGCCGGCCAGGGTCAGGCCGAGGATTGCGAGTAGCTTGAAGGTGATCATGGCGAAGACGATGCGCAGCACCGTTGCCGCCATAATGCCGTATATGATAGCCCGGCGGCGCAGCTCGGGCGGCAGCCCGGCGGCGGCCATGCCGATGATGATGGCATTGTCGCCGGACATGACGATATCGATGATGATAACGCTGCCCAGAGACGCCAGTACCGGTCCGCTCAGAAATTCAAGCACGCTCGATGAAACCCCGTTTTTGACCCGTTTTACATAAGTCTGAGAGGCTCATGGTACAAGACTGACCAAGTTTGGTGCTATGCTGCTGACGCTATGATGGAAGAAAATTTTATCGACATTCGCCACGCCGAGGCCGCGCTTTGTGCGGGGTTTCCAGGCAAATACTGGCGCGACCTCGACGCTAAGCGCGCCTATCCCAAGGCCTTCGTCGCGGCCCTGACCGAGGCGGGCTATCTCGCGGCTCTCATCCCCGAGGCCTATGGCGGCAGCGGTCTGCCCCTTGCGGCGGCTGCAGCGATCCTCGAGGAAATCCACAAATCAGGCTGTAACGGCGCCGCCTGCCATGCCCAGATCTACACCATGGGAACCCTGCTTCGTCATGGCAGCGAGGCGCAGAAGGCGGCCTTCCTTCCCGGCATCGCGAGCGGCGCGCTCCGCCTGCAGGCTTTCGGCGTCACCGAACCCGACAGCGGTACCGACACCACCGCCTTGCGCACCACGGCCCTCCGAACCACCACCCCGGGCGTTGGCGATCATTATGTTGTCCGAGGGCAGAAAATTTTCATCTCGCGCGCTGAGCATTCCGATTTGATGCTGCTTTTGGCCCGCACAACGCCGCTCGATCAGGGGACCAAACGAAGCGATGGGCTCTCGGTATTCCTGGTTGATCTGCGCGAGGCGGTTGGCAACGGACTGACCATTAAGCCGATCCGCACCATGATCAACCACGCCACCACCGAGATGTTCTTCGACGATCTTAAGGTGCCGGCGGAAAACCTCATCGGCGAGGAGGGGCAGGGCTTTCGCCATATCCTCGACGGTATGAACGCCGAGCGCATCCTGATCGGCGCTGAATGTATCGGCGACGCCCGCTGGTTTATCGAGAAGGCGAGCGCCTACGCCCGCGAGCGCAAGGTCTTCGGCCGCGCCATCGGCAAGAACCAGGGCGTGCAGTTTCCCATTGCCCGCGCCTATGCCGCCACCGAGGCCGCCGATCTCATGGTGCGCAAGGCGGCAGCGCTGTTCGATGACGGCGCGGCTTGCGGCGCGGAAGCCAACATGGCCAAGCTGCTCGCCTCCGAAGCCTCCTGGGCGGCGGCGGATATGTGCCTGCAAACCCATGGCGGCTACGGCTTCGCCGAGGAATACGACATCGAGCGCAAATTTCGCGAAACCAGGCTCTACCAGATTGCGCCGATCTCCACCAACCTCATCCTCTCCTATCTCGGTGAGCATGTGCTGGGTCTTCCCCGGTCATATTGATGGGAAAGGATTTCAGCGATTGGGTCGGGCGCCGCGAGACTGCTGAGGACGTCATCTCACCGGCGCCGGTATCGCGCTTGGCGGCCACCCTGGGGCGCTATGATCCTGCGCCGCGGCCGGGCGATCCTCTGCCGCCCTGCTGGCATTGGCTGTATTTCCTCGAAGCGACGCCCCGCGCCGACTTGAGCCCCGATGGTCATGCCCGGCGCGGCGGGTTTCTGCCGCCGTCGGATTTACCGCGCCGCATGTGGGCAGGCGGCCGGCTGACGTTCCATAAGCCGCTTCGGGTCGGCGAGGCGGCGCGCCGGGAGTCGGAAATCCTTTCGATCACCGCAAAGCAGGGCCGCAGCGGCGACTTGCTGTTCGTCACCGTTCGTCATGAGATTTCGGGCGAAGACGGCGTGGCGGTCACCGAAGAGCATGACATCGTCTACCGGGAAGCCAGCAGCGGTAGCGCCGCGCGCCCCGGCGAACAGCCGCCCAATGACGCGCTGTGGCGGCGGGAAATCACGCCGGATGCGGCACTTTTGTTCCGCTTTTCCGCGCTCATCTTCAACGCCCACCGCATCCATTACGACCGGGAGTATGCAACGATCACCGAGGGCTATCCGGGCCTGGTGGTTCACGGCCCTCTGACCGCCATCCTGCTGCTCGATCTGCTGCGCGACGAAACCCCCGGCCGGGAGCTTGCCGGGTTTGACTATCAGGCGTTGGCGCCCTTGTTCGACACAGCATCCTTTACTCTGGCCGGAACAGCCACAATGCTCTGGGCGGAGCGGCCCGACGGGACAATGGCCATGCGCGGCAACACCAGCTTTAGATAAATAGGGGAGACTATGGAATATCGCATGCTCGGCCATAGCGGGGTCATGGTCTCGCCGCTGTGCCTCGGCACCATGATGTTCGGCGACCGGTGCGATGAGCGCGAAGCCAGGCGTATCATCGCCATGGCGCGGGACGCCGGGGTCAATTTCATCGATACCGCCGATGTCTACTCGACCGACGGGGAATCTGAAAAGATCGTCGGCCGCGCCATCTCCGGTGAGCGCGACCAGTGGGTGCTGGCGACCAAGCTCGGCAACAGGATGGGCGACGACGAAACCGCGTGCGGCCTGTCCCGGCGCTGGATGAGCCAGGCCATTGACGATAGCCTGTCGCGGCTCGGCGTGGATTATGTCGATATCTATTATCTCCATCGCGAAGATGCCGACACACCGCTCGAGGAGACTGTGGCCGCCATGGGCGAGGTCATCGCCGCCGGCAAGGCATGCTATTTCGGGCTCAGCAATTTCCGCGCCTGGCGCCACGCCGAGGTGGTCCGCCTGTGCGACGCCCAGGGGGTGCCCCGCCCGGTGATCAGCCAACCCAATTACAACGCCTTCAACCGCATGCCCGAGGTCGAGCTGCTGCCGGCCTGCGCCCAGTACGACATGGCGGTGGCCTCCTACAGCCCGGTGGCGCGCGGTGTGCTCACCGGTAAATATCTGCCCGGCGATACGCCGCCCGAAAGCAGCCGCGCAGGTTCCGGGGACAAGCGCATCATGGAGTCCGAGTTCCGCCCCGAATCCATCGCCCTGGTGCCGCGCATCAAGGAGCATGCGGAAGCCCTGGGCGTGACCGTGGCTCAATTCGCCTTCGCCTGGGTGATCCATAACCGCCTGGTAACGGCGGCCATAGCCGGACCGCGCACGGCGGATCAGTGCGCCGAATATATCGCAGCACTCGAAGTTTCTCTCGGGGCCGAGGATGAGGCGCTGATCGATGAGCTGGTGCCCCTCGGCCACCCCAGCTCACCGGGCTATTCCGACCCGAAATATCCCATTGAAGGAAGGATCCCCCGCCATGTCTGACGAGCTTGCCTATCTTTCCGCGAACGACATGATCGCTGCCTTTCGGAACAAAAACCTGTCGCCGGTTGAGGTGGCCGAGGCATCCCTGGCGCGGATCGAGGCCCATAACGGGCTGCTCAACGCCTTTTGCCTGGTCGATAATGAGAGCGCCCTGGCATCGGCGCGGGATTCCGAGGCGCGCTGGGCGAAGGGGGAGCCTCTCGGTCTGCTCGACGGGGTTCCCGTCGGCGTCAAGGATCTCGTCCTGACCAAGGGCTGGCCCACCCTGCGCGGCTCCAAGACCACCGATCCTGATCAGGACTGGGACGAGGACGGCCCGGCGACCGCGCGGCTGAGAGAGAGCGGTGCTGTGCTGCTGGGCAAGACCACAAGCTGTGAATTCGGCTGGAAAGGCGTCACCGACAGCGCCCTCTGCGGTATCACCCGCAACCCCTGGAACCCCGAGCGCACCCCCGGCGGCTCGAGCGGCGGCTCAGCCGCAGCGGTCGCATCGGGCATGGTCCCGCTTGCCGTCGGCACGGACGGCGGCGGCTCGATCCGCATTCCCTGCGGCTTCACCGGCCTCGCTGGTATCAAGCCGAGCTACAGCCGTGTGCCGGCCTATCCGGCGAGTTCATTCGGCGCACTCTCCCATGTCGGGCCCATGGCGCGCACTGTCGCCGATGCGGCGCTCATGCTGTCGGTGCTGGCGCGGCCCGATTGGCGCGATTATCGTGCCATGCCGGAAGATATACGCGACTGGCGCGACGGTATCGAGGACGGCGTCGCCGGTCTGCGCATTGGCTATTCCCCGGATCTGGGCCATGCCCAGGTTGATGGCGAGGTGGCGGAAATCACCGCCCGCACCGCCCAGACCTTCGTTGGCATGGGCGCTGTGGTCGAGGAAGTCAGCCTGGATCTCGCTCATGCGGCGGATTGCTTCCGCACCCTGTGGTTTTCGGGCGCCGCCTCGGCCTTGCGCTCTATGTCAGAGGAACAGCGCAAGATCATCGATCCAGGCCTGGTCGAGGTCGCCACCGAGGGGGCCGGCTACAGCGCGCTTGATCTGCTGGGGGCTGAGCAGATGCGCGCCGGAATTGCCCTGACCATGGCGGCGCTCCACCAGGATTACGACCTTTTGCTCACGCCTGGGCTGCCGATCCCCGCCTTCGAGGCCGGCGTTGAGGTTCCCCCCGGCTCGGGCTTGACGCGCTGGCCCGAATGGACGCCGTTCAGCTATCCCTTCAATCTGACCGGGCAGCCGGCGGCGGTGGTGCCCTGCGGCTTTACGGCGGACGGTCTGCCTGTGAGCCTGCAGATCGTCGGACCGCGCCATCAGGATGCCCTGACCTTGCGCGCCGCCCGGGCCTATGAAGCAGTCTGCCCGACAACTGGCAGGCGACCGGACCTGTGAGTGTTGTTGCGATCATTTCTCAATTGGCACGGATATTGCGCGGTATAGAGCGGAAACACCAACCCTTCAGGTAGGAGGCCAGTGTCATGTACCGCTTTAGTTTTATATTCGCGCCCGCCATGATGGCATTATGGGCGTCCCCGGTCCAAGCGCAGCAGCAACAACAACAACAACCGCCCTGTGCGGATCGGTCGGAATTCCTCAATCACCTCAGCTCGAACTACAGGGAAGCGCCGGTTGCCATGGGCCTGACCGCCAATGGTGGTTTGCTCGAAGTCGTCGCCTCGAAAGACGGTTCCTGGACGATTATCGTGACCATGCCCAACGGCATGTCTTGTGGTGTCGCTTCCGGAATGAGCTGGGAAAACACCGCCGAAGTGATGATCATCGGTCCGGATGCGTAATTCGACCATCTGGGAATTTATTACCGGGTCACGGTAATATTTGCCCAGGGTCGGTAATTATTGCCGCCAGCGATGATCCTTCGCAGGGCGTTGGTAGAAGTTTATTTATTTAATCTATTACATTAGATTACATTAATAAACTTTTGATAATACAAATTATTTTGTAAATTTATTCTGATGTAAATTAAAGACGTCTCTCATGCCCGCCAAACAGCCTCTTCAGTTGCCCAAGCAATTCCAAGGTGAATCATTCTCGAATGTTTTTGGGGGAACAATGATTTCTTACAGCTATGGACAGCGGAATCGATATTCGTTAGCCTCCCCTCGATTCGTTTTTAGTATTGAAGTAATTCGATAATGATTCCGCGACTTTGATTGGTGAGTGAACGGATGGTCAAATATTTAACATCCCTGTTCAAAGCTGCCGCCCTGGGGCTGATCCTGGCGCTTTCGGCGCAGGTTTTACATTCTACGCCGCTGCTCGCCAGCCCGGCCGCCGTGGTCATCGACGGCAAGACCGGCAAAGTGCTCTACCAGAAAAACATGAACCACCGCCATTACCCGGCGTCTCTCACCAAGATGATGACCCTCTATCTGTTGTTTGAGGCGATCGATCGTGGCGAGCTTTCTCTCAACAGCAAACTCAAGGTTTCGGCGCGCGCCGCCGGCCAGCCGAACTCCAAGCTCGGGGTTCGCAAGGGCAAGCGTATTCGCGTCTCCGATGCGATCCTGGCCCTGGTGGTGAAATCGGCCAATGACGTGGCCACGGTGGTGGCGGAGAGCCTGTCGAAAAGCGAGGTCGCCTTCGCCAAGAAGATGACCGCCAAGGCCAAGGCCCTGGGCATGAAGAGGACAAGTTTCCGAAATGCGTCCGGCCTGCCCAACCGGGGCCAGCTTTCTACCGCCCGTGACATGGCCGTGCTGGCGCGCTCGCTGTATCGCGATTTTCCGCGCTATTACAAGTATTTCGACGCTGATAGTTTTAAGTACGGCGGCAAGACCTATCGTGGTCATAACAAATTCGTCACCTCATATAGCGGCGCCGATGGTCTCAAGACCGGCTATATCCGCGCCTCCAAGTTCAATTTAGCGGCATCGGCCAAGCGCGATGGCCGGCGCTTGTTCGCGGTGGTGTTCGGCGCCAGTTCGCCGGACCGGCGCGACAGGCAAATGGCAAATCTGCTCGATGGCTCTTTCCTGGAAATCGCTAAAACACGGGTCGCATCCGTGACGCCGCCGCCGGTGTCTGCGGGGTCTTCGTCTGCCGGGTATTCTGGCGGCCTGCCGCTGCCGCCGCCGATAAAGCCTGTGATCAACACCCAGGGCGCGCCCTGGGCGATCCAGGTCGGCGCCTTCACGCGAAGCGAAGCTGCCTATGCGGCGGTCAAGACCAGCCTCAAGCATGTTCCCGGCATCGTTATCAACGCCGCGGCGCTCATCGTGCCGATCGAGGAAGGCGCTGGCGGTCTCTACCGCGCGCGCTTCGTGGGCCTAAGCTGGCGTGCGGCGCAGCGCGCCTGCCGCATCCTGAACCGCAAACGCCTGGATTGCGAAGTGGTCCAGCATTTCTTCGACAGCGCGGCTGTAGCCTACGCCAATTAAGGCCGCTAAAATCAGCCGGAATCGGCCCCTTCAGCACTCCGGCGAAAAACCATGCAGCGTAATAGCGAAAATCTGGCCTATGGATATTGTGACTGTCCGTTAGGGCCGCTGCTTGTCGCGGGGGATGGCGATCAATTGCACCGAATTAGCTTTTCAACGGAAGGCCGGTCCTATGAACCCAAGGCCGGATGGCGCCGCGATGAGTCGGAATTCGCCGAGGTATTCGCGCAGCTTGATGCTTATTTTGCAGGCGAATTGACGGTTTTTGATTTGCCCCTGCGCCGCGCCGGTACGGATTTCCAAAACAGGGTCTGGGCCGCCTTGGGCGAGATCCCTTACGGCGAGACGATTTCCTATGGCGAGCTTGCATCGCGCATCGGCAAACCCACCGCGCGCCGCGCGGTCGGCGGCGCCAACGGCGCAAACCCGCTGCCCATTGTGGTGCCTTGCCACCGGGTGATTGGCTCGAACAGGTCGCTGACAGGATTTGCCGGCGGTATCGAAATCAAAAAATTTCTGCTCACCCATGAGGAAGAGATCAGCCCGCGAAAGGGCAGGCAAAACGCCTTTTCCTTTTAACGTCAACTCTGGGCGAGAACCCGCTTGGCAATAACCAAGGCATCCTGTTCGGTAACCTCGCGGCAATTGGCGTCGCGCATGGGGGCGTTTTCCGGCGCCATGGTCAGGGCGGCGAGTGCGGCAGCGTCTATGGCTTTATCGGCCAGAGAGAGGGGCAGACCGGAACCTTGCAGGAGCTTGCCATAGGCCACAGAGGATAGGGCCGCGGCTTCCTCGTCTTCGAGGCCGTCGCACGGCGCGCCCAGGGCCTTTGCCACCGCGGCATGGCGCGCCGGCGCCGCCTCGGCGTTCCAGGCCAGGGCTCCCTTCAGGCAAAGCCCGACGGCGTGACCGTGATGGACGCCGCTAAGCACGCCGAGCGCATGGCCCATGGCGTGTGCGATAGCGGTTCCGGTGGCGTCGAAGGCGATACCCGCCAGCGCCGCCGCAATCATCATGTCACCCCGCGCGTCGAGATCGTCAGGCTCGGCGAGGGCGCGGGTCAGGGCGCTTTTGGCGCCGCCGGCGTTGCCCGCGATCAGACGGATGGCGTGCAGCCCATAGGCGTCGGCCATGGGATTGCCGCGCCTCACCGTGCAGGCCTCGATGGCGTGAACCACCGCATCGATCCCGGTAGCGGCGGTGAGCGTGGGCGGCAGGGCAACGGTCAGAGTCGGATCGAGAAGCGCCAGGTCGGCCCGCAAGGCCTCACCCCAGGCCCATAGCTTTCGGCCGTCTGCGCTGGTGATCACCGAAGTCCGCGTGACTTCCGAGCCGGTGCCCGCCGTTGTCGGAATGAGGATCAGCGGCAGGCCAGTCTTAGGCAGGGGATTGGCGGCGAGGGCGTAATGTTCGGCGGGCTCGTCAGCCAGCGCGATGGCGGCGGTGAGCTTGGCGATATCGAGCGCCGATCCACCGCCGACACCGACCACCGCCCGCGCACCGTGGGATCGCGCGAGGCTAGCGGCGCCGTCGGCGGATGCGGCCAATGGGTCGCTTTTGATGTCGGTGAACAGGGCGACATCGAGCCCGGCCTCTTTGAGGACGGCGGTGATGCGGCCCGTCAAGCCGACTTCGGCAACCCCGGGATCAGAGACCACGAGGACCTGTGAGGCGTCGCTCAAACCGGCGAGTCGCGCCAGATCGGCGCCCAGCTTGTCGATTCGGCCGGCCCCGAAGGCAATCCGCGTGGGCGTTTGAAAATTGAAATTCTGGGGAATCGGTCAGCCCTCCGCGGCTCTGCTCAAATTGTGATATAATACTGCCGTCATGGGCGCATAGAGGGCTTCGAAGCGCTGCCCATGTCAAGTCTCGCGAGGTCTCGGGATGCCTCGTTTAACCGGCGTTCATGTTTGCCTCTTTAATTGGCGGCGGAAATTCCGATATTATGAGGCCGGGACACTTCTTGGATAGGCTTTGGCGAAGATGAGTGAAGATCCAATTGGCGGCGGCGGCACGGGAACGTCGATTGCCACGAAAACCCGCACCAAGACCAAAAAGCCTTCGATGTACAAGGTGCTTGTCCTCAATGACGACTACACACCCATGGAGTTCGTCGTCATGATTCTGGAAAGCATTTTCCACAAGAGCAAGGAAGAGGCGACACGCATCATGCTCCATGTTCACCAGCGGGGCGTCGGCATCTGCGGCGTCTATAGCTACGATGTGGCCGAGACCAAGGTTGGCCTGGTACTGGACATTGCGCGCCGTAACGAGCATCCGTTGCAGGCGACCATGGAGCGGGAATAACGCCGTGATCTCCCCCACACTCGAGCAGACCCTGCATCACGCGCTGGCGATGGCCAACAACCGCCATCACGAATATGCCACCCTTGAACATCTGCTGTTGTCGCTGACCGAGGATCAGGACGCCATTGCCCTGTTCCGCGCCTGCGGTGTCGATCTCGATGCTCTGCGCGAGATGATCGAGGACCATCTCGACAACGCAATGCACGGCCTCGTGGTCGACGGTTATGTGGACGCCAAGCCCTCGGCCGGTTTTCAGCGGGTGCTCCAGCGCGCGGCCCTGCATGTGCAATCGTCGGGCCGCGATACGGTGACCGGCTCGAATGTACTGGTGGCGATCTTTTCCGAGCGTGAATCCTATGCCGCTTATTTCCTCGAACAGCATGATATGTCACGCCTCGACACGGTGAGCTTTATTTCCCATGGCCTTTCCAAGGTGCCGGGCCAGGAAGAGTCGGTGACGCCCCAGGGTGTCGATGACGACGCGGACGACGAGGCCGCGCCGGCGCCTCCGGGTCAGGACGCGCTTGAGGCCTATACGGTCAATCTCAACCAGAAGGCGGCCAACGGCGCCATCGATCCCCTGGTCGGGCGCGAGGAAGAGGTCAAGCGCACCATTCAGGTGCTCTGCCGCCGCACCAAGAACAATCCGCTCTATGTGGGCGAAGCCGGGGTCGGCAAGACCGCCATCGCCGAGGGGCTGGCGCTCAGAATCGTCAACGGCGAGGTGCCGGAAGTCCTCGACGGTTCGGTGATCTACGCTCTCGATATGGGCGCCCTGCTGGCGGGGACGCGCTATCGCGGCGATTTCGAGGAGCGTATCAAGGCGGTCATGGCCGCTCTTGAAGCGACCCCCAAGGCGATCCTGTTCATCGACGAAATCCATACGGTGATCGGCGCCGGGGCGACCAGCGGCGGCTCGTTGGACGCTTCGAACCTGCTCAAACCGGCGCTCGCCTCGGGCAACCTGAGCTGTATCGGGTCGACCACTTACAAGGAATACCGTAACTATTTCGAAAAAGACCGCGCCCTGGTGCGGCGCTTCCAGAAGATCGACATCAACGAGCCCAGCGTCGAGGATGCGGTCAAGATCCTCAAGGGTCTCAAGCCCTATTACGAAAAGCATCACGAGGTGCGCTACACTGCTGAAGCCCTGCGCACGGCTGTCGAACTGTCGTCGCGCTATATCAACGATCGCCGCCTGCCCGATAAGGCCATCGACGTGATCGACGAGGCCGGCGCATCGCAGATGCTGCTGCCCAAGCACCGCCGCCACAAGACCATCGGGGTGCGCGATATCGAACGCATTATCGCCACCATCGCCCGCATACCATCCAAGCGCGTCTCCTCCCACGACAAGGATTCACTGCGCAGTCTTGCCGACGACCTCAAGGCGGTTGTGTTCGGTCAGGAGAAAGCCATCGAGGCCCTGTCATCGGCCATCAAGCTCGGCCGCGCCGGACTGCGCGAGCCCGAAAAGCCGATTGGCAACTATCTCTTCTCGGGCCCCACCGGGGTTGGCAAGACCGAGGTGGCGCGCCAGCTTGCCCGTATCATGGGGGTTGAGCTGATCCGATTCGACATGTCCGAATATATGGAGCGCCACACCATATCCCGCCTCATCGGGGCGCCGCCGGGTTATGTCGGCTTCGATCAGGGCGGCTTGCTTACCGACGCCGCCGATCAGCATCCCCACGCGGTCCTGCTGCTCGACGAGATCGAGAAGGCGCATCCCGATCTGTTCAACGTGCTGTTGCAGATCATGGATTACGGCAAGCTCACGGACCATAACGGCAAGACCGTCGATTTCCGCAATATCGTGTTGATCATGACCACCAACGCGGGCGCCGCCGAAATGGCCAAGTCGGCCATGGGATTCGGCCGCGATCAGCGCGAGGGCGAGGACGAGGAGGCCATCAAGCGCATGTTTACGCCGGAATTCCGCAACCGGCTTGACGCGACTATCGGCTTTGCCGGCCTGTCGCCCGAAATTGTCGGCCTGGTGGTCGAAAAATTCATGGGCGATCTCGAAGGCCAGCTTGCCGATCAGGGCGTTACCATCGATGTGACGCCGGCCGCCCGCGACAAGCTGGCGGCGCTCGGCTACGACGGTCAGAACGGCGCCCGTCCGCTGGCCCGGGTGATCCAGGAATCGATCAAGAAGCCGCTTGCCGACGAGCTGCTGTTCGGCCGTCTGGCCAAGGGCGGCCGGGTTACCGTCTCTATCGCCGACGGTGAGTTCAGCTTCGAGTTCGCCGAAAGCCCGCCGCCCCAGAAGAAAGACGGGAAGAAGACCCAGAGCAAGGCCGACGAGTCGGGCGCTCTGGAGCCGGTTAAATAGCGATCAGCACGTCTCGCGGGGCTGCTGTGCTCACCGTCCGCAATCTTGCCGTTAACGGCATCGCTCCTTTCGACCTCGACATCGAGGCCGGTGAGTGCGTGGCGCTGACCGGCGCTTCCGGCTCGGGTAAGACGCTGGTGCTCAGGGCGCTCGCCGACCTCGATCCCAACCAGGGGGACGTAACGCTCGGTGGTGCGCAGAGGGCGACCATGCCGGCGCCCGAGTGGCGGCGCCGGGTCTGCTATCTCGCCGCCGAGCCAGGCTGGTGGGAAGATCGCATCGCCCCTCATTTCCCCGATGCCGACGCAATAGCGCCGCTATTGGACGCCCTCGGGCTGCCGCCCGCCCTTCTCGGACAATCCGTCGCTACCGCCTCGACCGGTGAGCGCCAGCGGCTTGCGCTGATCCGGCTGCTGCTCCTCGACCCCCAGGTTCTGTTGCTCGATGAGCCGACTTCGGGCCTTGATGGTGACGCTGCCGAGCGTGTCGATACTATGCTCCGTGAGCGTCTCGATGGCGGCGCCGCGATCCTGTTGGTGACCCACGATCCGCGTCTTGCCGATCGACTTTCGCATCGCCGTCTCTGTATCCGCGACGGCGTTCTAGGGCCGCCATGACCACGGTACCCCTCGATGGGTTCGACCTTGCCATTGCCGCCCTGCTGGTGGTGCTCAATGCTGCGCCTGGGGTTGGCGATCGAGAAGCCTCTGCTGATTGCCGCGGTACGCACGGCGGTTCAGCTCTTTCTTGTCGGGTTCGTCATCAAGGCGCTGTTCGCGCTCGCCTCGCCCTTATGGACCGGGCTCATGGTGACGGTCATGGTGCTGGCCGCCGGCTATGAGGTGCATGCCCGCCAGACGCGGCGATTCACCGGCGCCTGGGCCTATGGGCTGGGCACCCTGAGCGTTACCGCCGGCGCGGGGCTGGTGTGGCGCTGCTCGCTCTCGTTGTCGTGGTCCAGCCCGAACCCTGGTACCACCCGCGCTATGCCATCCCGCTGCTCGGCATGATCCTGGGCAACGCCATGACCGCGGTCAGCCTGGCGCTCGATTCACTAGCCACGGCGGCAACCCGCGAGCGCACCGCCATCGAGGCCCGTCTCGTTCTCGGCGCGGATCGCGCCACGGCGATGCGCGGCGTGGTGCATCAGGCGTTGCGCACCGGGCTCATGCCGATCATCAACGCCATGTCGGCGGCCGGCCTGATTGCGCTGCCCGGCATGATGACCGGACAGATCCTCGCCGGCGCCGATCCGGTCGAGGCGGTGAAATATCAGATTTTGATCATGTTCCTGATCGCCGGGGGCACCGGCATTGGCGTGTTCCTCGCCGTTTACGTAGGATCCCGCCGCCTCAGCGACGACCGCCACCGCCTGCGCCTCGACCGCCTGCGCGCGGCGGCGTAAAGAAGATTAGGAACCACAGAGGCACAGAGAAACAGAGAAACAGAGAAACAGATAAGGAAGGAAGTTTGTTAGGCGCGAAGCGCCAAGAAGTTTTCTTCTCTCATTTTCTTTCTCCTCTGTGCCTCTGTGGTTCCTAATCTTCTTTACGAAACGGCGAATAATCTGCCAGGGCTTCGATTTCGTCATCGACCGCGTCGCGCTCATGGCCGAGGTAGTCCTCGATGGCGTCGCGCAGGCCTGCGTGGCTGATCCAATGGGCGCTGTGGGTGCGCACCGGCAGATAGCCACGGGCGATCTTGTGATGACCCTGGGCGCCGGCCTCGACGTATTTCAGGCCGCGCTCGATGGCGAACTCGATGGCGCTGTAATAGCAGACCTCGAAATGCAGGAAGGGATAGTGGCCGATACAGCCCCAGTTGCGGCCATAGAAGGTGTCGGCGCCGATCAGGTTGAGGGCGCCGGCCACGTAGCGGCCATCGTCTGAGGCCATGATCAGCGCGACCTTATGGGCCAGGGTCTCGCCGAGCCGGGTGAAGAACTCCCGATTGAGATAGGGGTAGCCCCATTTGCCGTGGCTCGTCTCGACGTAACATGCGAAGAACGCGTCCCAGTGTATTGATTTAATATCATTTCCTGTGAGCACTTCAATGGTGAGCCCCGAGGCGAGTGCGCCCCGCCGCTCACGCCGCACGGCCTTGCGCTTGCGCGAGGCCAGGCTCGCCAGGAAGCCGTCGAAATCCGCATAACCGTCATTGGTCCAGTGGAATTGCCGGTCGCTGCGCTGCAGAAATCCGGCGTCAGCGAGGGCCTGCCAGTCGTCTTCCGTGGCGAAGGTCACATGCAGCGAACTCACATTGGCCCGCTCGGTAAGCTCCATGCAGGCGGCGATCAGGGCGCGGCGGGAGGCGTCGGCGTCGGGTCCGGGGCGGACCATGAGGCGGGGGCCGGTGACCGGGCTGAACGGCACGCAGAGCTGGAGCTTCGGATAATACGCCCCGCCGGCGCGCTCGAAGGCATCGGCCCAGCCGTGATCGAAAACATATTCGCCCTGGCTATGGTTTTTCAGATAGAGCGGCGCGACGCCCTGGACCTGGCCGAGGGCATCCTCAAGCAGCATGTGGTGGGGCGCCCAACCGGTCTCCAGCGCGGCCGAGCCGGACTCCTCAAGCGCCGCCAGGAAGGCGTGGCTGACGAAGGGATTGTCGGCTCCCGCGCAGGCGTCCCAATCGGTCGCACTGATCTCGCCGATGCCCTTGACAACCCGCGCCACGAAAGCCGGCTGTTGATTATCATTTTTGGTGCTGTCACCCATCAGGGGGCGAGCCGCAGGCTGGTGGTGCGGCGTTCCCCGTCACGGTTGAAGCCAATCTCGATGGCTTCGCCGGGGCGATGGAGATGGAGTGCGCTGGTCACGTCGCTGGCCCGTTGGATGGTGCGGCCGGCGATGGCGGTGATGACGTCGCCCGCCGCCAGGCCGGCGCTCTCGGCGGCGTCCGTGGCATGCGTCACCCGGGCGCCGACGATCAAATAGTCATCGATATCGGCGACACGCAGGCCGGATTTGCCGCGAATCACCCGGCCGTGGGCTGCGAGATCCTCGACGACCCGCATGACCAGCGCCCGCGAGGCGGCGAAGTTGACGCCGATGTTGGCGTCGCTCTGCTTGGTGAAGATCGCCGAGACCAGGCCGACCAGGCGGCCTTCCGTATCAAGCAACGCGCCGCCCGAGCCGCCGGGATTGACCGCCGCGTCGGTCTGGATGAAGTCCTCGATGGGGTTAAAGCCGGTATTTGTGCGCCTCGTCGCCGAGACCACGCCGCAGCTCAGCGACAGCCCGAGGCCGAAGGGGTTGCCCAGGGCGCAGACCGCATCGCCGAGCTGTGGATCGGGCGCTGGGGCGAGCAGCGGCAGATCGAGCGCCAGCTTGAGCAGGGCGATATCGGTCAGGGGATCGCGGCCGATGATCTCAGCGGGCACTATGCGCCCGTCGTGAAGCCGGACGTTGACCACCGTGGCGCGGCCCAGCACATGAAGGTTGGTGGCGATGTAGCCGCCGGGCAGTACGGCGACACCGCTGCCCTCAGGGGCCTCGGGCAGGGGCGCGTCACTCGGCCAGTCGGGCAGCACGCTGACGACGGACTGGAGGGCTTCGGCCGGGAAAGCGAGGGCCGGCGCGGCGGCGAGCAGCAGCAAGGCCAGCGACAGAAATGCGCCGATAGCCTTGGTTATAAATGCCGGACGTTGGCTGTAGTTTTTGACGCTGCCACCCATGGCGTCATTGTGGGGTTTGCTGGTTCACGAGGCAACCGCCTCGCCCTCGACTTCGAAGAGCATTTCGGGGCTGGCCAGCCCGTCCACCACCAGATAGGTCGCCGCCGGTGCGTGGCCGTCGAGCATGCGGTCCCTGACCTCGCGGTAGGCGGCCGTGTGGCCGTGACCGACCATAAAGACGGTGACCTTGACGAGATTATTCTTGGTCATGCCCGCGTCCTCGAGGACAGCAAACATATTGAGCCAGGCGCGCTCCATCTGGGCTTGCAGCCCGTCAGCCAGGGAGCCGTCGGGATTGGCGCCGATTTGCCCGGCGATGATCAGACGCTCAGCGTTCGCCGGGATGATGACGCCCTGGCTGTAGTTGGACGCCGGCGCGGAAATGGACGCTGGATTGAAAAATTTCATGGATTTTTATTATCGCTCCTAGATTTTACCCCGCCAACGAACCATAGGCCGATATGTCGCGGATGTCTGTCTTGAGATGGATCAGGGTAGGGCCGTCATGGGCCAGGGCTTCGTCGAGGGCGGCGGCGAACTGATCGGTGCGCTCGACGGTCCAGGCGGCGGCGCCGTAAGCCTGCGCCAGGGCGGCGAAGTCGGGGCTTTTAAGGGCGACGCCGTGGTAGGCATCGGGCCCTTGGGTGCGGTGCTGATGCATGAGAATGGTGCCGTAGGTGGAATTGTCGCAGACGATCAGATTGATATCCAACTCATGCAGCAGGGCGGTGGCAAGTTCCTGGCCGGTCATCAGGAAGGCGCCGTCGCCGGCCATGCCGATGACCGTGGCCTCGGGCCGCGCCAGCTTGGCGGCCAGCGCCCCCGGCACCCCGGCGCCCATGGCGCCCGAGCTGGGCGCCGCCTGGCTGTGCGGCAAATTGTAGGAGAAATAGCGATGCACCCAGCTGGAGAAATTTCCGGCGTCGTTGGACAGGATGTGGTCCTCGGCCTGCAGCCGCGCCGCCAGGGTCTTGACCACCACCGCCATATCCACATCGCCGAGCGCCTCGGGCGGCTCATCCCTGAAACGGCGTAGATTCCGGTGAACTGTATCGCGCCACTCAAGCCGTGCATTCGGCGGCGGCGGGAGGTCCTCGGCGATGGCGCTCATGGCAGCGCCCACATCGCAGGCCATGGCCACATCGGCGGCGCTCGTCTTGCCGATCACCGTGGGGTCGACATGGATATGGATCAGCTTCTGGTCGTCGCGCAGCAGGCTGTAATCCTCGGTGGTTATGGCGTCGAGCCGGTTGCCCGCGACAATCACCAGATCGCATTCAGCCCAGGCCTCGCGTTGGAAGGCCGCGCGCCCGAGCCCGTAATGGCCAATATAGGCATCCGCGTCGTTGGGGTAGGTGTCCTGGCGGCGGAACGCGGTGATGACCCCGGCGCCGCTGGCGTCGGCCAGGTCGATGAGAGCCTGATGGGCGCCTTCATAGGAGACCATTTCGCCCGAAATGATGATCGGGTGGCGCGCACCTGCGATCAGCGCCACCGCCTCGGCCACGGCTTCGGCGTCGGGCGGCGTTGCGGGGCGTGGCCGGGGGCCGGGGATCACCGGGTCGCCGGCGTCCTGCTCGGTGACATCCTCGGGCAGGGGCACCACAACCGGGCCGGGCCGGCCGGCTTGGGCGATCTCAAGCGCCCGGGCGGTGGCCTCGGCCACCTCGGCGGGGGCCTTGGGCTCGATCACCGCCTTGGCGATGCCGCCGTACATCTGCGCGTAGTCGATTTCCTGGAACGCTTCGCGGCCGATATGGTCGCTCGGCACATGGCCGATGAACAGCACCAGGGGCGATGAATCCTGATCCGCCGTATGCAGCCCGATGGCGGCGTTGGTAGCACCCGGACCCCGGGTTACAAACGCGATACCGGGCTTGGTGGTCAGTTTGGCATAGGCCTCGGCGGCAAAGGTGACACCGGCCTCATGGCGGTTGGTGATCAGCCGGAAGCGCGCAGACTCGCGGCGCAACGCCTCGAGCACCGCGAGATAGCTCTCACCGGGCACACAGAATCCTGTGTCGCAGCCATGGGCCAGCAACGTGGCGACCAGGGCGTCACCGCCATTCATGGTCGGGGGCGCTCTCAGGCTATTTCGAATACGGCGTCGACTTCGACGGCGACGTTGAAGGGCAAGCTCGCGGCACTGACCGCGAAACGGGCGTGCCGGCCCTTGTCTTCAAACACCTCGACCATGAGGTCCGAGGCGCCGTTGATGATTTTCGGTTGATCGCCGAAGTCAGGCGTCGAATTGACGAAGCCGCCGAGCTTCAGGCAGCGCACCACGCGGTCGAGATTGCCGCCACAGGCCGCCTTGACCTGGGCGATGACATTCAGCGCGCAGAGCCGGGCCGCCTGATAGCCGTCGTCGATGCTGACATCACCGCCAAGCTTGCCGGTATATTTGAATTCGCCGCCCAATATAGGAACCTGACCGGAGATATAAACGGTGTTGCCGCTGAGTGCGTACGGCACGTAGTTGGCGACGGGCGCCGTGGCTTCGGGAAGCTCGATGCCGAGTTCGGCTAATCTACTGTCGATGGTGCCGGTCATGGGGGCGTCTCTCCTGGATCATGGTTGTTCGTTGCATCCTGTTATAGCAAGGATGGCTCACGGATCAACCACAGTCGGAAAGACGCGCAGTAGCTAAACCATGCGGTGAAGCCAGGGACGCAGCACCAGGGGCTTGGCGCGTTTCTGATTATACATCTCGGCATCGGCCCGAGCGAGCAGGTTGGCGATATCGTCGCTACGATCGAAGGGGACGGTGCCGAAGGAAGCGCGCACCGGAATCCGGGCGTCATCGAAATCGACGATCAAATGATTGACCGCCAATTCCAGGGATTTGATGCGCTGGCAGCCGTTATGCGCCGAGGTATGGATCAGGATCATGGCGAACTCGTCGCCACCGAGCCGCGCCGCCACATCGATGGAGCGGACGCTTTCATAAAGCAGGCTTGCGACATGGCGCAGAACCTCGTCACCGGCCTGGTGTCCCAGGGAATCGTTGATCGCCTTGAAATTGTCGAGGTCGATAAAGGCCAGCACGCCGGTGCTGTCCAAACGTTGGGAGATGGCAAGGGCGTGGTTCAGCCGCTCATTAAAGCCGCGACGGTTGAACAGGCCGGTCAATTCGTCCCGATAGGACAAGGTCTCAAGGACAGCGATACGCTCAGACTGAGCCGCGAGCTGTTGCTGGGCCTCGGCGGCTACAATCAGGGCCTGTTCGAGCAGACCGCGCAGGCTGGTGCCGTCCGTGCCGGTAGTCGGATTGCATGTCGCCACCAGACGGTCGGCGATAACCCCTACGTTATCCATCAGGTCGATGTTTTGCAGGGCTGAATTCTCGTGTTGATTCGACATGTACCCAATTTCCTTTGTAAAGACCTCGGCGCCTTTAGATGACGCACTGTTACAGATATAGGTAGCAAGCCGTATGCCAATGCTAATTTGTTGTAAAACAAAACTATATTTCAGATTTCTCTCATATTCGAGAGGCAGGAACTGCCGCTCGGCAGGATTTGCCTCGTCACATCGGCGATCCCGCGTGAAAACCTCGCGAGTTGGCGAATATTGCTCTAATCTCATGCCTAGAGGAATGGAAACCCTGGATAAGTTGCCATGATCGCGCTGTATCGTCGAATCTTACTGCTTGCTGCCCTGTTGGTGCTGCCCACTCTAACTGGCGCTCAGGCTGGATCGCCGGTCATGGCCTCTCATTTGGCGATTTATGACATGAGCCTGAAGTCGGCGGACCAGTCCAGCGACATCGCCGAACTCGTCGGTCAGATGCTCATCGAGGTGGCTGATGTTTGCGACGGCTGGACTCTCAAGCAGCGTATCGCTCTGACCATCGTCAATTTCCACGGCGATGTCATCCGTTCCTATACCAGCTTTGCCAGCTGGGAATCAAAAGACGGCCGGCGGTTCCGCTTCGAGCAGAAGGCCGAGCAGGATGGCGTTCTCGTTGAGGAACTCGGCGGAGAGGCTGGATTAGACTCGGTTGGTGGCGCTGGCGTGGTGGTGCTCGGCAGTCCAGCGGGGGTGAATCTGGAACTCGCGCCCGGTACGTTGTTTCCCAGCCAGCATACCGCGCTGTTGATCGTTGCCGCCGAAGCCGGTGAGAGCTTCGTCAGCCGCGCCGTGTTTGACGGCACATCTCCGGACGGCGCCAGCCAGATCAGCGCCTTTATCGGCCCGCCGACGACAGCTGAAATTCTCGACGGCGAGCAGGTGGAGCCCAAGGTCTGGCCCATTCGGCTGGCATTTTACGGCGCCTCTTCGGCGGCACCGGAACCCAATGTGGAGGTTGGGATGATGTTGCAGGCGAACGGGGTTGCGCGCCATTTGACCCTCGATTACGACAGTTTTGCTATCGATGGCCGGCTCGATAAGCTCGAAATTTTGCCGGCCGCAGACTGCTGATGGATCGCCACCGATTTGCTGCCCTGCTGGCGGCCGAACAACGCAGATTCAGCGAGGCGAACGGCAAATCGCTGGCCCTGTTCGAGCGCGCCAAGCACTCACTCCATAACGGCGTTCCCATGCCCTGGATGACACAGTGGGCGTCGCCGCATCCGTTGTTCATCGAATCCGGCAAGGGGGCGCGCCTCCGCGATGTGGACGGCCATGACTATATCGACTTCTGCCTCGGCGACACCGGCGCCTTGTTCGGCCATTCGCCGGCGCCGGTGGTCAAGGCGATGGCGGCTCAGGCCGCGAACGGTATGAGTTTCATGCTGCCGACCGAGGATTCGATTCATGTCGGCGAGGGCTTGGCGGCGCGCTTCGGTCTGCCCCATTGGCAGTTTGCCCTGAGCGCCACCGACGCCAACCGCTTTGCCATCAAGATCGCCCGCGCGATCACCGGCCGGCGGCGCGTGCTGATTTTCAACGGCTGTTATCATGGCAGTCTCGACGAAACCTTGGCGACCCTGGAGAACGGCGTGATGCGACCCGGCGCCGAAAACATGGGTCCGGGTATCGATCCGGCCGAGACCAGCCGCATGGTTGAATTCAATGATATCGCCGCCGTCGAAGCGGCTCTCGCCGAGGGCGATATCGCCTGCGTGCTGTGCGAACCGGCGCTGACAAATGTCGGGCTGGTGTTTCCCAAGCCCGGGTTTCACGAGGCGCTTCGCGCCGCGACCCGCGAGCATGGGGCCTTGCTGATAATCGATGAGACCCACAGCATCTGCGCCGGGCCCGGCGGCGGTGTCAGGGAATATGGTCTGGAGCCCGACCTGATAACCCTGGGCAAGCCGCTCGCTGGTGGCGTGTCCGCGGCGGTCTACGGCTATAGCGCCGCGGTCGGCGAAAAGATCACCGCCTGGATCGACGGTCTCGACAGTTTCGTCACCGGAATCACCGGCACTCTGTCCGGCAGCGCCCTTGCCATGGCCGCCATGCGGGCCACGCTCGAGGAGGTCATGACCGAGGCGGCCTATGACCACATGACGACCCAGGCGAAGCGTCTGGAATCCGGGGTCGCCGACATCATCGCGGACCATGGCCTGCCCTGGGGCGTTGCCCGGCTCGGCGCCCGCGTGGAATACCGCTGGTTAAAGGGTGAGCCCTCGAATGCCACCGAGGCGCGCGGCGGCGCCGATCCGGTCCTCGACCGGCTGTTCCGCCTGTTCTTCCTCAATCGGGGGATCATGCTGACCATCTTCTATAACGTCGCCCTGGTGTCGCCCGAGACCAGCCCCGCCGACATCGACCGCCACAACGCTGTTTTTGCTGAATTCACAGAGGCGATTATGGGGGCGGTGGGTTGAAGAGGTTTATTTAACGGCCCGTATACCCTCGGCGGAAACGGTCAAAAGATCGTTGCAAATTTGGCTATTTTTATTTTTCCCGCCGATTTTGCATTTGTTGATGCCGTCAATTTGAATATAGGCCACGTCATTGCATGTAGCGGCGGCAAATTTAGTCAAATATTCCTGCTGCGTTACGACTTTTCCGACGCCGATCACATTGAAATTAAGCGTGCTGGTTCTGAGGGTTGCGCCATTACCGGAATGGGTTGAATAGCTTATTGCCAGGCCGTCGACGAACTTGTTTGAATCGTTTGTCAGGCTGGGCCATGCATAGCATTGCCCTTGCTGGTATTTGGATTTTCCAAAGTCCAGGCTTAAGGCGCCGGTAATCTTCTCTTCCCTATAGGCCCAGGTTCCATCGTCTCTCAAAATCACCGTCTGCCCGTCCGACAGGAGCAGGATCTGATCCGCCAGGGCGGGCGCGCCCATGAGCGTCAGGAACAGAAGCGCGCCCCAGATGATTCGCTGGTAATATTTCACTAGAGCAGGCCCATGGCCTTGAAGCTGGCATGGTCGTTGCGGCCGATGATGAGATGGTCATGGACGGCGATCTGAAGCTTGGCCGCGGCCTCGACCACCTGGCGGGTCATGGCGATGTCGCCCTTGGACGGGGTCGGGTCGCCGCTCGGGTGGTTATGCACCATGATCAGGGAGGTGGCGCCCAATTCAAGCGCGCGCTTGACCACTTCGCGGGGATAGACCGGGGTGTGATCGACGGTGCCCTTTTGCTGGACCTCGTCGGCGATCAGGGCATTTTTGTTGTTGAGGAACAGGATACGGAACTGTTCCGTGGCGTTATGGCCCATGCTCGCCTTGCAATATCGCAACAGCTTGTCCCACGAACTCAATATGGGTTGATCCATGATCTCGTCGCGCATGTAGGCCAGGGCCGCCGCCTGCACCGCTTTCAGCGCGACCACGCCGGCGCGCCCGATACCCTTGACCTCTTCGAGGCGCTGAGGTTCGGCGCTGATGACAGCGGCGAAGCTGCCGAAGCGCGAAAGCAGGGCCTTGGCGGTGGCTTTCGTGTCGACCCGGGGCAGGGCGGAAAACAGAATTAGTTCAAGCAGTTCGTAATCGGCGAGAGCGTCCGCACCGGCATTGAGGAAGCGGTCGCGCAGGCGTTCACGATGACCGGCGTGGCCAGCCGGTTTATTCGGTTTGCCACTCATTAAAGTTCAACTGTAGGGCGGGGCATGCCTGTCCGTCGGCGACAGGGTGAAGATCTCATGGCCGTCGGCGGTCACCGCGATCGAATGTTCGAACTGCGCCGACAGGGAACGGTCCTTGGTGACCGCGGTCCAGCCGTCCTTCAACAGCTTCACCTCATAGGTGCCGAGATTGATCATCGGCTCGACGGTGAAGAACATGCCTTCACGCAACACCACGCCTTCGCCGGGGCGGCCGTAATGCACCACATTGGGGGCGTCATGGAATATCCGCCCGAGGCCATGACCGCAGAAATCGCGGACCACCGAGCAACGCTCGCCCTCGGCATAGGATTGAATGGCATGGCCGATATCGCCCAGGGTGGCGCCGGGCTTGATGACGGCGATGCCGCGCATCATCGCTTCATAGGTTATATCGACCAGGCGCCGGGCCTTGAGTGGAACGTTGCCGACCAAAAACATGCGGCTCGTATCGCCGTGCCAGCCGTCGACGATGGGAGTGACGTCGATATTGATGACATCGCCGTCCTGTAACCGCTTGTCGCCGGGTATGCCGTGACAGACCACATGGTTGATCGAGGTGCAGATCGATTTGGGAAAGCCGCGATAATTGAGCGGCGCCGAGATCGCGCCGAGATCGCGCACGAAGCCGGCGCACAGATCATCGAGTATTCCGGTCGTGACGCCGGGCACCACATGCGGGGTGATGAAATCGAGAGTCTCGGCGGCCAGCCTGCCGGCGACGCGCATGGCTTCATAGTCCTCGGCGCCATGGATGAGGATGCCCTCAGCTGTGCGGCTTTCGCTGTTTTTCACGATTGATGAGGTTCCTTGGTATGAGATGATGAGTCGTCTAGATGGACAGGCAGAGCTTGATCCAGGGTTATTGATTGCGTAGTCAGTTTACAAGAATAACAGATTGCTTCAACACCGGCGGCGCGCGATTGCTCGAAGGTCTCCGCGTAAGTCGGATCGAGGTCGCCGGCAATGGCGAAACCGTCGCAGTCTTCGCGCTGCACCAGATAGAGCATCACCGCGCGGGCGCCGCCGGCCACCATGTCGGCCAGTTCTCGCAGATGCTTGGCGCCCCGAGCGGTCACCGAATCCGGGAACTCGGCACGACTGTTGCGTTTGAGATGGACGTTTTTGACTTCGACGTAGCAGGGCGGTTTCCCATCCGCTTCGAGCAGGATGTCGATGCGGGAATTCTTGCCGTACTTCACTTCGCGGCGCAGGGAGTCGTAGCCCGTGAGTTCGGCGATCTTGCCGGCCTCGATGGCCTCGGCGACGATACCGTTGGGAAGCGCCGTGTTGATGCCGACCAGAGAGCCGTCGACGCGCAGCAGTTCCCAGGAATATTTGAGCTTGCGCGCCGGGTTGCGCGACGGCGACAGCCAGACCTCGGAGCCCGGCTCCTTCAGGCCCAGCATGGCGCCGGGGTTGGCGCAATGGGCCACAACCACGGCGCCGCCGTCGATCTCATGGTCGCTCAGGAACCGCTTGTATCGCTTGATCAGGCGGCCACGGATCAACGGGTCGGGGAATTTCATGAATTCTAGGTAGGGGTGCATAGATGCTGAGTCAACAGTGGTTTAATAACTATTCGACTATTCTAGAATTATCGTTGACACGGATCGGATGGCGGCCTATATGTCAACCATGGAAATTCAACAAGCGGCTCAGTGTCTCGAAAAGCTCGGCAACCCGACGCGCCTGGAAATCGTTCGTCTGCTGGTCCGCGCCGGGGCGGACGGTTTGTCCGTCGGCGACATCCGGCGTCATATGGATATGCCTGCTTCGACCTTGTCCCACCATATCCTTCATCTTGTCACCGGCGGGCTGATCAGCCAGGAACGCCAAGGCAGGGTGCTGCGCTGCAAACTCGATTTCGCACTGATGCAGTCCCTGGTCGATATGCTGACCGAGGAATGCTGCGCCGGGATCGATGACGTGAACAGTGAGGCGAGCTGAGATGACCGATATAACTCTCTCCCTGGACGTTGTCCGCCGCATGGACCGGGTGGTTCTCGCCACCCTCGGCCTGTTTGCCTTGTTGCTCGCCGCCGTGCCCGGCCAGTCGCTCGACTCCCTGGTCTTCACCCTGGATTCCCTGGTCTTCATCGCCCCCTTCCTGCTCGCCTCGGTGCTGGTCGCGGCGTCGGTCAAGGCGACCGGCTTGGATCGCCAGATCGCCGTGATATTCAGCGGTCGCCAGGCGCCGGTGATTTTCGTCGCCGCCCTGTTCGGCGCTCTCTCGCCGTTCTGCTCCTGTGGCGTGGTGCCGATCATCGCCGCTCTGCTCGCCTCGGGGGTGCCGCTCGCGCCGGTCATGGCGTTCTGGATCGCCTCGCCGCTGATGGATCCGGAAATGTTCGTCCTGATGGCCCCGGTCATGGGTCTCGAATTCACCCTGGCCAAGACCCTCTCGGCCTTCTCGATTGGCCTTGTCGCCGGTTTTGCCACTCATGCCCTGACCGCTCGTGGCGCCTTTGCGGACCCGCTTAAGGCGTTCGATGGCGGTTGCGGCGGTTGCGCCGGGCCCAGCCTGGAGGATGATACAAAGCTGGTCTGGCGCTTTTGGCACGAGGGCGAGCGCCGCGCCCTGTTTGCCGGCGAGGCGCGGACCACCGGCTGGTTTCTGTTCAAATGGCTGACCCTGGCCTTCCTGCTGGAGAGCCTGATGGTCGCCTATGTGCCGGCCGAAGCCATCGCAAGCTCCCTCGGCGGCGACAGCCTGTGGGCGATCCCCCTGGCGGTAATCGTCGGTGTTCCCGCCTATCTCAACGGCTATGCCGCCATCCCCACGGTCTCGGCCCTGGTCGACATGGGCATGGCGCCCGGCGCCGGGCTCGCCTTCATGGTAGCCGGCGGGGTGACCAGCATTCCCGCCGCCATGGCCGTCTTCGCCCTGGTCAGACGGCCCGTTTTCATGTGGTATCTGGCCCTCGGCCTGACCGGCTCTCTCGCCGTCGGGCTCACCTATCAGGCCTATGTGACGCTCTGACTAACCGCTTAGCGGCGGCGTTGAGGGCGGCCTTTGCGTGGCTTTTGGCCTTTGCGCGGTTTTTTGGTGCGGGCCCGGCTCTCGCTTCCCCCCGATAACAGCTCGAAGGCGAGGCTGCCGGTGGCGACCTCGGCCTGGCGCAGGCGGACCTCGACCGCGTCGCCGAGCCTGATCATGCGCCCCCCGGCCGTCCCCCCGGTAGTCATCGTGCGGGCGGCCTCGTCCACATCGACCCTGGCGCCCAGGCTGCGGCGCGGTACGATGCCGTCGGCGCCGGTCTCATCGAGGGTGACGAACAGGCCGAAGCGGGTGACGCCAGAGACCCGCCCGGCGAATACGGCGCCGATACGGTCCTCCATATAGGCCGCCATATAGCGGTCCATGGCCTGGCGTTCGGCCTTCTGGGCGCGCCGCTCGGTGGCGGAAATCTGCTCGCCCAGATCGACGAAGAGATCCTCGGCGCCTTCCGGCAGACCGCCCGCGCCGAGGGTCAAGGCGCGGATCAGGGCGCGATGCACCAACAGGTCGGCGTAACGCCGGATCGGCGAGGTGAAGTGACAGTAGCGCGACAGGTTGAGCCCGAAATGGCCGATGTTGTCAGGACTGTATTCAGCCTTGGCCTGGCTGCGCAGAATGGCGGTATTGACCGCCGGCGCGTGCGGCTTGCCCTCCACATCGGCCAGGATGCGGTTGAAATAGCTCGGCCTCGGGCTCTTGCCCGCCGCCAGGGCGATATCGAAGCCGGCGAGGAAATCGCGCAGCTCGTTGAGCTTTTCCAGGCCGGGCTCGTCGTGAATACGATACATCGCCACCGTCTGATGTTTTTCCAGGGTCTCCGCGGCGGCCACATTGGCGCAGATCATCAGCTCTTCGATCAACCGGTGGCTGTCGAGGCGGCTGCGCGGCGCGACGGACTCCACATGGCCGTCATCCCCCAGGGTGACCAGGCGTTCAGGCAGGTCGAGGTCGATGGCGCCGCGGCTCCTGCGCGCCTTGTCCAGGGCTTTGAAGACGCCATAGAGCGGCGCAATCACGTCAGGCGGGTCGGCGGACTGTCCGTCACGGGCGGCCTGGACCTGTTCGTAGGTCAGGCGGGCCGTCGAGCGCATCAAACCGCGCAGGAAGCGATGGCGCTTGAGCCTGCCGTCTCCGTCGATCCATAGATGAACGGCGAGGCAGGGGCGTAGGCAGTCCGGCTTCAGGGAACAAAGCTCGTTCGACAGGGCTTCGGGCAGCATGGGCGCCACCCGGTCGGGAAAATACACCGAGTTGCCGCGCACCAGCGCGTCGCGGTCAAGCGCGCTTCCCGGCGTCACGTAATGGGCGACATCGGCAATGGCGACCATGGCATGCCAGCCGCCTTCTCCATCGGCTTCGGCCCACACCGCATCGTCGAAGTCGCGGGCATCGGCGCCGTCGATGGTAATCAGCGCTATGTCGCGCAGGTCTTCGCGGGCGCCGGGTTTAGTCATCCCTTCGGCGGCTGCCGCCTCGGCGAGGGCGGCATCGCTGAAGTCGATCGGGATATTGTTGGCGTGAATGGCGATCAGGCTGAAGCTGCGTGGATCATCCAGAGAGGCGCCGATGAGTTCGATAATCCGGGCCAGGGGCAGCCCCATGCTCCGCCCGGGGACAGACACGGCGAACACCAGATCGCCATCCCGCGCGCCCTTCGAATCGGACTGGGAGACCTTGAATTCCGATTTGAGGCGCCGGTCGGTGGGGATCAGGCGGCCTTCGCCCTTGATCCGCTTATAGATGCCCATGACGCGCTCGGGCCCGCGGGGAATTCGGCGCAGGGTGCGGCCTGTGAAGCCCTCGGCGCCGGACTTGGAGAGCCGGGCGAGCACCCGGTCGCCAACGGCCAGGGCATCCCGGCCGCCACGCTCGGGCAGCATGACGATCGGCGGCGCCTCGCCTTCGCCGGGCCACTCCAGGGGACGGGCAAGGGGCTCGCCGTCATTATCGATGCCGGTGACCTCCACCACGGCGGTATCGGGCAGATAGTCCGCCTGGGAGAGCCGTCGCTTGCGGCGGCGCGGCACCATTCCTTCATCCTCGATCTCGCGCAAAATTGCGCTCAGCTCTTTGCGCGCGTTCTTGCGCAGGCCGAAGGCACGGGCGATATCGCGCCGTCCGCAGGCTGTCGGATTATCGTTGATAAAGGCGATCACGGCCTCGCGGCTGAAGGCGCCGTCTGTTGCCGGGCGTGGCTTTCTTCTAGGCAAGACCGGGCCTGATCATTCCCCCGCCATTGACGGTTTTTGTGGCGTCGAATTTTTTTGGGCAGGCTTTTTCTTCGCGCCGGGCTTTTTCTTTTTCGCGGCGGGTTTCTTCTTAGCAGCAGCCCGGCTGCGGCCCTTGGAAGCCTTGCCGCGCTCGTCGAGCTGGGCGACAGCTTCTTCCATGGTAATCGCCTCGGCCGTCGTCGTCTTGGGCAGCGGTGCGTTGAGGCCGTTGTGGTGCCGATAGGGGCCATAACGCCCATCCATCACCACCACTGCCTCGCCGTCACGGGGGTGGGCGCCGATTTCGCGCAGGGGTTCGGCCTTCTTGCGGCCGCGCTGTTTGCCTTCGGCGAGCAGGGTGACCGCGCGATTGAGACCGACGCTCAACACATCGTCGGCGGCTTTCAGGGAGACGAAGGTCTTGTCCTGTTTGAGATAGGGGCCGAATCGACCGATGCCGGCGACAATCATCTCGCCGGTCTCCGGGTGCGGTCCGACCTCGCGCGGCAGAGACAGCAGGCCGCGCGCAATTTCGAGATCGAGGTCGGCGGGCGCCATGGGCTTTGGCAGGGAAACCCGCTTGGGCTTGCCATCGTCGCTCTGCTCGCCGAGCTGGACATAATTGCCGTAAGGCCCCTTTCGCGCGGTTACCGCCAGGCCGCTGTCCGGGTCGGTTCCCAATTCGAGCGGCCCGTTGTCGGCCTCGCCGTCGCTGCCACCATCGAAGGGGCGCGTATAGCGGCAGTCGGGATAGTTGCCGCAGCCGACGAAGGCGCCGAACTTGCCGAGCTTGAGATTGAGCCGGCCATCTTCGCAGGACGGGCAGGCGCGGCGGTCTTTGCCCGATCCGTCGTCGGCAAAAATATGCGGCCCGAGGATTTCATCCAGGGCGTCGAGCACTTCCGATACCCTGAGCTCCTTGGTATCGTCGACCTTGGCGATAAAGGCAGTCCAGAAATCCCTGAGGACCAGCTTCCAATCGAGCTTGCCGTTGGCGATATCGTCGAGCCTGTCCTCCAACTCGGCAGTGAAATTATATTCCACATAACGGCCGAAGAAGCTTTCCAGGAAGGCGGTGACCAGCCGTCCGCGGTCTTCGGGAATGAATCGCTTCTTCTCGAGGCGCACATAATCGCGTTCCTGGAGCACCGACAGGATATTGGCGTAGGTCGATGGCCGCCCGATGCCGAGTTCCTCGAGCCGTTTGACCAGGGTCGCTTCGGTGAAGCGCGGCGGGGGTTCGGTGAAATGCTGGCCGGGACGGACTTCGCCGCGGGCCAGGGCGTCCCGCTCGGCGAGAGCGGGCAGCATGGTGTCGCCGGCGTCTTCCTGGGCGCCCTCGCCGTCGTCGCGGCCCTCGCGATAGAGCTTGAGGAAGCCGTCGAAGGCGATGCGTGACCCCGTGGCGCGCAAGGTCGCTGCGCCGTCCGCCGAGGCGATATCGACCGCCACGCGATCGATGAGCGCGCTTTCCATTTGGCTCGCCACGGTGCGCTTCCAGATCAGTTCATAAAGACGGCGCTGGTCGCTTTCGAGATAGCCCGCCATGTCCTCGGGCCGGCGGTCGAAACCGGTCGGGCGGATCGCCTCATGGGCTTCCTGGGCATTCTTGGCGGTGGTGCGGTAGGCGCGCGGCTGGTCCGGCAGGTAGGCCGCGCCAAAGCTGGAGCCGATCATTTGGCGGCAGGCGCTGAGCGCCTCGCCGGCCAGGTTGACGCTGTCGGTTCGCATATAGGTGATCAGCCCGACCATCTCGCCGTTCAGGTTGGCGCCCTCATAGAGGCGCTGGGCGACCTGCATGGTCCGCTTGGCGCCGAAGCCGAGCTTGCGCGCCGCTTCCTGCTGCAGGGTCGAGGTGGTGACGGGCGGCGCGGGATTACGCTTCGTCTGCTTGGCTTCGGTCGCGGCGACGGTGAAATCCCTCTGTGAGATAACCGCCGCCGCGGCGCTCGCGGCAGCTTCGTCGGGCAGGTCGTACTTGCCGAGTTTATCGCCGTTGAGGTGGGTCAGCCGCGCCATGAAAGCATCACCGCTGGGGCTCTGGAAATCACCCTCTATGGTCCAATACTCGCGCGGCTTGAAGGCCTCGATCGCGGTTTCCCGCTCGCAAACCAGGCGCAGCGCCACCGATTGCACCCGCCCCGCCGAGCGGCTGCCCGGTAGCTTGCGCCATAGCACCGGCGACAACGTAAAACCGACGAGATAGTCCAGCGCGCGGCGCGCCTGCTGGGCGTTGATCAGGTTCATGTCGAGATCGCGCGGGTTGGCAATAGCCGCCTGAACGGCGTTTTTGGTAATCTCATGGAAGGCGACGCGTTTGATCGCGACACCGTCGAGCGCCCGGCGGTCTTCCAGCGCCTGAGCGACATGCCAGGAAATGGCCTCGCCCTCGCGGTCCGGGTCAGTCGCCAGGAACAGGTTGCCGGCGCCCTTAACCGCCTGGGCGATAATGGCGATGTTTTTTGATCCCCGGGCATCGAGCTCATAGATCATGGCGAAATCCTGGTCCGGCAGGACCGATCCGTCCTTGGACGGCAGGTCGCGCACATGGCCATAGCTCGCCAGCACGGTGAAGCCGGGGCCGAGGTACTTTTCGATAGTCTTCGCCTTGGCGGGAGATTCGACGATGACGACGCTTTCGGCCATATCAGGGGTTCTCACTCACTATGAAACGCTGTCTTGATTGAAAGTAAGGTATTGGAATTAATCTATTATATTTAAAGAAACTTGATTGCCAGGATGCCTGTCGAGACGTCCGGCAAGCTCTAACTCAAGCAGCACCATCAGCACGACTGAAGCCGCTATTTGGCACTGGAGAATGATTTCGTCAACCGAAACCGGCGATGGCCCGAGGGATTCCGTGATTTATTCACGCGCCTCATCAAGCTCCGATTCAGCGGGGGCGGGTTGCGATTCTGGGTCGAAATCGAGCCCGTCGCGGACTTCATCGAGGGGCTGGATCAGCATGTCCGCGAGGGCGGCGGTGATGTCGGCAACGCTTTCCGTGAGCACAGCCCCATCGCGGATCAGGTTGTTGGTGCCGGCGCAGCGTGGATCCAGCGGCGAGCCCGGCACGGCGAACACCTCGCGGCCCTGCTCGCCGGCCAGCCGGGCGGTGATCAGGGAGCCCGACCGAAGCGCCGCCTCGATCACCACGCCGCCGAGGGCAACGCCCGAGATGATGCGGTTGCGGCGTGGAAAGTGACTCGCCCTGGGGACTGTGCCGAGGGGGAACTCGCCGATGATTGCACCCTGGCCGGCGATTTGTTCGTGCAGGGCCTGGTTTTCCGGTGAATAGATCACTTCGACGCCGCCGCCGACCACGGCGACGGTTCCCCGCTCAAGGGCGCCTTGATGGGCGCTGGCGTCGATGCCCTTGGCCAGGCCCGAGACCACGATGAAGTCCCCTGGCGCCGAGGTCCATGGCGATCTGGCGGGCGAAGCGCTTGCCGTTGGCCGAGGCGTTGCGCGCCCCGACCACGGCGATCATGCGTTTGCGCAGCAGATGTCCATGGCCGATCAGGGTGAGCAGCGGCGGCGGGTCGGCGATGGCGGTGAGATGCTGGGGATAATCAGGCTCGCCGGCGGCGACAAGCCGCGCACCAATGTCCGCGCAGGCTAAAATTTCGGCTTCCGCGTCGCTTTGTGAACAGAGGCGGAGCTTTCTACCGCCGCCGCGCCGCGCCAGTTCGGGCGCGCCGCGCAAGGCCTCGCCGGCCGAGCCAAAATGGCGCAGCAGCTGGAAGAAGGTGATCGGGCCGATGTTCTGGCTGCGGCTCAGGCGCAGCCAGTCGAGCCGTTCGCCGTCAGAGAGTTCCCGCGCTGCCGGGTTCATCATTCACTCCGGTCGGATTTGGCACCGAGGTCGATCTTGGATTCTTCGCCGCGCAGCAGACGGCGAATATTTTCATGGTGTTTGGCGATCACCAGAACGGCGAGAAGTGCGAAAAGCTCGGTCAGTTGCGGGGTGACGAGCCACCAGGCAAGGAAGGGGCTGGCGGCGATACTGGTCATCGACGACAGGGACGACATTTTAAACAGGCGGGCCATGGCGAGCCAGATCAGACAGGCTATGAGCCCCACCGGCCAGGCCATGGCGAGCAGTACGCCGAGGGCCGTCGCCACCGCCTTGCCGCCGTGAAATCTGAGCCAGATCGGAAACATATGGCCGATCACCGCCGCCGCTGCAGCGCTCACCGCCATGTCGGGGCCGTATAACGCCCCGGCGATCAACGCCGCCGCGCCGCCCTTGCCGCCGTCGAGCAGTACGGTGGCGGCGGCCAGGTCCTTGCGCCCGGTGCGCAATACATTGGTCGCGCCGATATTGCCCGAGCCGATCTTGCGCACATCGCCGAGGCCGGCGAGACGGGTCAGCAGCAGGCCGAAGGGGATCGAGCCGAGCAGATAACCAAAGCCGAGGGCGGCGGCAAAATAGGGCCAGGCATAGGCCCAGCTGATGGGGTCGGGCACGGCCTAGCCTGCCCGGTACACGGTTCGGCCACCGACCACCGTGTGCAGCGCCCGGCCCTGGACCGGGCGGCCGTCGAAGGGCGAATTCTTCGATTTCGAATGAAAGGCGTCGACCTCGATTTGCCAGGGGCAATCCAGGTCGAACAACAGAAGGTCGGCGGGCGCGCCTACGCTAAGCCGGCCGACATCGAGGCCGAGAAGTTCGGCGGGCCTGATGGTCATGGCGCCGAGCAGCGCGAGCAGCGGTATATGGCCGTTGTGATAAAGCTCAAGCGACAGGGTCAGCAGGGTCTCCAACCCGACCACGCCGTTCGCCGCATGGGCCAGGGGCAGGCGCTTGGAATCCTGATCGTGGGGCGCGTGGTCGGTGGCGATGGCGTCGATGGTGCCGTCCCTAAGACCTTCGACTACGGCGCGGCGGCTGTCCTCGTCGCGCAGCGGCGGCGCCATCTTGGCGAAGGTGCGATAGTCGCCGATGGCGGTCTCGTTAAGGGCGAAATGATGGGGCGCCGCCTCCGCCGTGACGGTCAGGCCGCGCGCCTTGGCCCGGCGCACCGCGTCAATCGCCTCCAGGGTCGAAATATGGGCCACGTGATAGCGCCCGCCGGTGATCTCGGCGAGGCGAATGTCGCGCTCGACAATGACCGCCTCGCTGGCGTTGGGAATGCCTGGCAGGCCCAGGCGGGTCGCCGTCTCGCCTTCGTTCATACAGCCGCAGGCCGAGAGGTTGGGGTCTTCCGCATGCTGGATAACCAGGGCGTTGAACGCCGTCGAATAGCTCATCGCGCGGCGCATGACCAGGCTGTTGAAGACCGGCCGCCCGTCGTCGCTGAATGCCACGGCGCCGGCCTCGGCAAGCATGCCCATCTCGGTGATCTGTTCGCCGCCCAGGCCCTTGGTAATGGCGGCGATGGGATGGATGCGCACCAGTGAGGTCTCGCGGGCGCGCCGCTCGATAAACTGGACCAGGGCGATATCGTCGATCACCGGATCGGTGTTCGGCATGCAGGCCATGGTGGTGACGCCGCCGGCCGCCGCCGCCAGCCCGCCGCTCGCCAGGGTTTCCTTGTGCTCATGGCCGGGTTCGCGCAAATGCACATGCATATCGACCAGGCCGGGGGCCAGGCAATGGCCGGCGCAATCGACCACCTCGATGCCCTCGGGCACGCCGTCGGCGAACAGAGCCGGCCCCAAATCGACGATCTTGCGGCCCTCGGTGAGCAGCGCTCCGGTCTCGTCGCGGCCGCTCGCCGGGTCGAGCAGGCGGGCGTTGACATAGGCGACGGCCTCGGGCGCCGGTCCTTGGGGGGCGGGGTCGGCGAGAAATTCTTTCGGCATCAGCTGTTGTGATCCGGCTGGGGCAGGTCGCGGCCCATGACTTCGAGGCAGGCCTGGCGCACGGCGACGCCCATCTCGACCTGATCGAGAATGGCGTTGCGGGTGATGTCGTCGGCCAGTTCGCTGTCGATTTCAACACCCCGGTTCATCGGCCCGGGATGCATGATCAATGCATCGTCCTTGGCCATGGCGAGCTTCTCGTAATCGAGGCCGTAGAAGCGGAAGTATTCCCGCACGGAAGGAACGAAACTGCCCTGCATACGCTCGGTCTGCAGCCTGAGCATCATAACGATATCGCAGCCCTTGAGGCCCTCGCGCATGTCGGTAAAAACCTCGACTCCGAGGCGTTCGGCGGCGTAGGGCAACAGGGTTGGCGGCGCTACTAGCCGCACCCGAGCGCCCATGATGTTGAACAGATGGATATTTGAGCGCGCCACCCGGCTGTGCAGGATATCGCCGCAAATGGCCACGGTCAGGCCGCTGAGTTCGGCCTTGCGGCGGCGGATGGTGAGGGCGTCGAGCAGGGCTTGGGTGGGATGCTCGTGGCTGCCGTCGCCGGCGTTGATGACCGCGCAATTGACCTTTTCCGACAGCAGCTTTACCGCGCCGCTGTCGGGATGGCGCACCACCAGCACGTCGGGATGCATGGCGTTCAGGGTCATCGCCGTGTCGATCAGGGTCTCGCCCTTTTTGATCGCCGAAGTGGCCACCGACATGTTGATGACATCGGCGCCGAGCCGCTTGCCGGCAAGCTCGAACGAGGTCCGGGTGCGGGTCGAGGATTCGAAAAACAGGTTGATCTGGGTGCGCCCACGCAGGCGGTCGGTCTTCTTGTCGGCGCGGCGGTTCTGCGCCACATAGCCGTCGGCGAGGTCGAGAAGAAGACTGATGTCGCCGGGCGACAGCCCCTCGATGCCAAGCAGATGTCGGTGAGGAAAGTCGGATGCGGACGGTTCAGCGCTCATCGGGTTTCTATATAGCCGCGCTCATGCCGCCTCCGCAAGCGAAGCGTGATGATTTAGCGACTGTGATCTCAGCCGCTGTCGTTGGGAGAGGCTGAGCGCCAGGCGGCGGTAAGCGCTAACAGGCCGATGACAGCGGCGGCGAGGGCGACCAAGATGACCAGGTCGTAGCCGCCGGTTTTCCACAGCAGCGCGGCCGCCATCGGCGCAACCGCCGCGCCGCCGACATATACCACCGCGGTCAAGCCCGAGACGACGCCGAAATTTCTCCGACCCAGCAGCTCGGCGGTGACCACCGGCCTCATGATGCTGAAGACGCCCATGCCGGCGCCCTGGAAGATGACGAAGCCGACGATCAGGCCCGGCGCCGCAGTTGCCCCCAACAGCGAGCACGCGGAAATGCCCAGGGCGACGTAGCAGCCCAGAGCGATGAAGCGCGTCGAGACATAGCGCTCGGCCGCCATTATGGCGAGACGTCCGGTAACCTGCATGGGGCCGATCATCGAAGCGGCCAGCACCGCGGTTTCCAATTGCAGGCCCCGGTCATCGAGCATCGGCAGAATATGGGTGATCACCATGCCGTGGTTGAAGGCGAGCACGGCGAAAGCCAGGGCGAGCAGCCAGAAGGTAGCCGAGCGGACAACAATCAGGGCTTGCGCCGCATTTTTACTGGCCGCCAGGGCATGGGTCTCGGCCTGCCGTTCGGCCAGGCGGCAGCTGTTCCAGATCAGCGGCACGGCGAGAGTCATGACGGCGGCGGCGAACACCAGCACCGTGCCGCGCCAGCCGACCAGATCGGCGAGGAAATGGGCGCTGGGAAACGAAATCGTGCCGGCGAAACCGGCAACCAGGGTGACCAGGGTGATCGCCCGCTTGGCGTCGGGCCCCATGGAATGGGTGAGGACCGAGAAACAGGATTCATAGAGCGCGCTCGACATGGCGAAGCCGAGGCCGATCCACATGGCATAGAACTGCCAGATTTCCGTGACCTGAGAGAGCAGCAAAAGCATCACCGCGCCGAGCACGGCGCCGCCGGCGAAGGTGTGCCGGCCGTAGCCGTGGTCGATCAGACGGCCGGCGACCGGTGCGAACAGCGCTGAGACAACCAGGGCCGAGGTGAAAGCGCCGGTCAGTTCTGTCTTCGACCAGCCGAGGTCGCTCTCCCAGGCCGGCAGCAAGGCCGGGAACGAATAATAGATCGCCGCCCAGACAATGGTTTCGGCGACTGCCAGGGGCCAGACGATCCGGCGAAATTGATGGAGGTCGGTCATCACGCTCTCTGCATGAAAATCATCTCGATGACGCCGCGACGGTTAGACCTAACCGGCTCGGGTCCGAGGCAGATGTCGGTGAGGAAAATTGGTTGCGGACGGTTCAGCGTTCATCGAATTTCTATATAGCCGCGCCGCCACCACCGCAAGCGATGCGTGACGATGGCGGCGTCTAGAGCATGGTCTTATAAGATCTGCTCAGTGGCCAAGCGCGTTGTGGATTTCGACCCTGAGCATGTCGGCTGTCGGCGGCTTGGTGACGAAGCCGTTGATCTTGTGAGTTCGTGCGAGCTGCACGTTCTTCTCCGTTGCATAGCTGGTAAGGATCAATATCGGCACGTCCTTGAACCGTGGCACGGTCCCATAGCGGATCTGGCGAACGAATTCGTACCCGGTCATCTCCGGCATCTCGATGTCGCAGATGATGAGATCGATATCGGTTCCGGGTTCTGCCAGTTGCGCGAGCGCGTCAACGCCACTATCGGCGGTGTGCACCTGCTCGATGGCGATCGTCTTGAGGAGGCGCGTGACGAACTTACGAGAGAACTCCTCATCGTCGATAATCATCACCCTGACGGTGCTGTCGTCGGTGTCGGGCATATCTTCACCTCTTTCCCACGGCTTCAGTTGCCGTCACCCTGCCGGTTTTCAACCGGGCAGCGATCTCCTCTCCCAGTATCGGATTGCTCAGTCGATCTAACAACCAAATAAACCATATCTGCCCTCAGTCCGGCCGACATGTCCCAGATAACGCCTATTTCCAGGAAAAACGCAGCACCGTCTAGCTCCCTCGGGTTTGCGGTAGGCGCCGGTTGAGTATTTTCGAGGCGATTAGGGTGCGCAGGACCTGGGCGGTGCCGCCGCCGATGGTGAACATGCGGGCGTCGCGCACCATGCGTTCGAGCGGCCGGTCGCGGGAATAGCCGGCGGCGCCGAAGATTTGCAGCGCCCCGTTGGTCACCTCGATGGCCATGTCGGCGGCAAACAGTTTGGCCTGGGCGGCCATGAGCATGTCCGGAAAGCCGCCCCCACCACCTCCACCGGCACGGCTTCGCGCAGCTTTGTGGATCAGGCCGCGGGCTGCTTCGAGTTTGACGCTCATGTCGGCGAGCATCCATTGCAGGCCCTGAAACTCGGCGATCGGGCGGCCGAACTGTTCGCGCTCGGCGGCATAGGCGAGGGCCAGCTCGTACGCGCCCTGCGCGATGCCCAGGGCCACCGTGGCGGCGCCGACGCGCTGGCCGTTATAGGCCCGCATGAGATCGCCGAAGCCGTGGGCTAGGCCGCGCGGCGGCTTCAGCGCCATTTCCTCGGGCACTTCCAAATCGTTGAACAGGATTTCGGTCTCGGGGATGCCGCGCAGGCCCATGGCCGGCTCGCGGTGGCCGATGATCAGCCCCTTGGCGGCGTCCAGCAGGGTGAGGGTTTCCATATGTTCGGCCGAGCCGCGCCGCACGGTCCAGCGTTTTCCCTGGGGATGCCGGTTGCCGAAATGATCGCGCAGACGCCGCCGTGCGGTACTTTCCGACAGGGCGCATTTATGCTCGGCCATGATGTCCTGCAGGGTCAGGGTCTCGACAGTCCCGGCGCTGGTCTTGGATTTCTCCCTGGATTTGTCGCGCACCACCAGGAAGGCGCCGATGCCTTCTTCCCGATCGAATTCGTCATAGACCTTGGCGAAGATCAGATGCAGCCGCGACACCCCGCCGCCGGTGATCCAATGCTTCTTGCCGTTGATGATGTAGCGGTCGCCGCGCTTGTCGGCGCGGGTGGTCATCTCGGTGGCGGCCGAGCCGGCTTGCGGCTCGGTGATGCAGATGGCGGGTTTGTCGCCGGCCAGCACCAGCTTGGCGGCAAGCCGCTTCTGGGTCTCGGTGCCATAGGCCATGATGGCGCCGACCGCGCCCATATTGCCCTCCACGACGATGCGCCCGGTGACGCCGCAGACTTTCGCCATCTCCTCGACGACCAGCGCCGCCTCGAGATAGCCGAGGCCGCCGCCGCCGTAGGCCTGGGGAATGGTCATGCCCATGAAGCCCGCCTTGGTCAGCGCCTTGACGTTGTTCCAGGGATAGGTCTCGTTACGGTCGATGGCCGCCGCGCGCGGCGCAATACGCCGTCCCGCCAGCTCCCGCGCCCGATCCCGAAGCTCGAATTGCGCCCTGGTCAGCATTGAATAATGAACCTCCCCTCAAGGAAGAAAGAGTATGCGATCCTCAGAGGAAAATCGCTAGCGCCATGGGTAGCGTGATGGCAGCGGCGAGGGTGCTGGCGGCGACGGTCTGGGCCATCAGGGTCGCATCGTCGCCCATCTGGCGCGCCAGGATGAAGGCGCTGGACGCGGTCGGCGACGCGGCGAAAAATATCACCACACCGGCGCTCACGCCACTCACGCCGAACGCCGCGCAGCCGAGTGCCGCCAGGACAGGCAGGACGAGCAGTTTGGCGGCGCAGGCAGCAGCGATGCCGCGCCGGTACCGGCCGAGACCGGAAAAGCTCAGGCCCGCACCGACGCAGAGCAGGCCGATGGCGAGGGCGGCGGGTCCGAGAATATCGAGCAGGGCGCTGATCACTCCCGGCGCGCCGAGGCCGGTGAGGTTGAGCAGGGCGCCGAGCCCGCAGGCGATGATCATCGGATTGCGCGCCATGGCGCCGGCTACGGCGGTCCAGTTCGCGGGTTTGTCGGCAGCATAGCGGCTCAACACGGCGACGCTCATCAGGTTTACAGTGGGCACGACCGCCGCCACCGCCAACCGCCGCCAGGGTCAGCCCGGGCTCGCCGTAGAGCGCCGCGGTGCAGGCCATGGCGGCATAGATGTTGGCGCGCACGGCGCCCTGGAAAAGCGAGGTGAAGGCCGGACCATCGTCGGTCAGGACAGGGCGCAGGACGAGCATGGCGCTGCCGGCCAGCAACAGCGACAGGATCAGCACGGAAATCATCGGCGCCACATCGATGATATCGACCTGCGCCCGCGCCAGGCTGCCGACAATCAGCGACGGCATGAGTAGATAATAGGTCACGCGCTCGGCCGGCGCCCAGAAGCCTTCGCCGGGAAAAGCCGCCCGGTTGAGGCCCCATCCCAAGGCGATGACCAGGGCAACCGGCGCCAGAGCGAGAAAGCCGGCGATCACGAATAGGACAATCTGTCGAGGGCGCCCTGGAGAATGATTGCTGCCGCCATCTTATCGATGACCTCGCCGCGCCGTTTGCGCGACATGTCGGCTTCCAGCAGGGTGCGCTCAGCGCTTACCGTGGACAGCCGCTCGTCCCAAAAGGCAATGGCGATCTCGAATTCGCCGAGCAGGTTGGTGGCGAACTGGCGCACCGACTGACAGCGCGGTCCCTCGCTGCCGTCCATGTTCAACGGCAGGCCGATGACCAGGCCGCCGACGCAATCAGCTTCAATCAGGCCGTGCAGTTCTTGCGCGTCAGCCTTGAATTTTGTACGCCGCAGAGTGAGTTTCGGCGAGGCGATGGTCAATCCCGGGTCCGAGAGGGCGATGCCGATAGTCTTGGAACCCAGGTCGAGCCCCATGAGCCGTTGACCCGGTTGCAACTCGGAGAGCAGATCGTGAAGGTTTTCCACGGGCTTGCGATGGTTCATGCTGGATGGTATCAAAGCCGCGTATCATAAGACTTTTCGGAACATGTCACATGTCGATCGATAAGGCCACCGTGGCGAAAATCGCCCGGCTCGCACGCATTCACGTCGCCGAAGAGAAGCAGGCGGCGCTGGCCGGCGAGCTGTCGAATATTCTCGGCTGGGTCGAACAGTTGAGCGAAGTCGACACCGACGATGTGGCGCCGATGACCAGCGTCGTCGAGGTCCGCCTGCCGGAGCGCGAGGATGTGATCACCGATGGCGATTGCCGGGACGATATCCTGGCCAATGCGCCGGAGACCGACGGCAGCTTCTTCGTGGTGCCCAAGGTGGTCGAATAATGAGCGTCTTGACTGAACTCACGCTCGGCGCGGCCCGCCGCCAGTTGGAGAAGGGCGATATATCGGCCACCGAGCTGACCGAAGCCCATATTGCCGCCGTGGAGGCGGTGCGCCCGCTCAACGTCATGATCACCGAGACGCCCGAGCGCGCGCTGCAAATGGCAAAGGCCTCCGACGAGAGGCGCGCCAATGGTGAGGCCGGTGCTCTGGATGGTCTGCCCATCGCCATCAAGGACCTCTACTGCACCAAAGGGGTGCGCACCACGGCGGCGTCGAACATCCTCGGCAATTTCATACCGCCCTATGAGTCCAAGGTCACTGAGAACCTATGGAAAGCCGGGGCGGTGATGCTGGGCAAGACCAACATGGACGAATTCGCCATGGGCTCGTCGAACATGTTCAGCGCGAACGGGCCGGCGATCAACCCCTGGCGCCGCGATGGCGACGACCGCGACCTGGTTCCCGGCGGCTCTTCGGGCGGCTCGGCTTCGATCGTTGCTGCCCGCGCCGCCCTGGCCGCCACCGGCACCGACACCGGCGGCTCGATCCGCCAGCCGGCGGCCTTCACCGGCATCGTCGGCATGAAGCCGACCTACGGGCGCTGCTCGCGCTGGGGCATCATCGCCTTCGCCTCGTCTCTCGATCAGGCCGGACCCCTGTGCCGCTCGGTGGAGGATGCGGCCATCCTGCTCGGCGTTATGGCGGGCCATGACCCTAAGGATTCAACCTCGGTCAATGTTCCGGTTTCCGACTATGAGGCGGGCTTGCAGGGCGGCGTCAAGAGCCTGCGCGTGGGTATCCCCGACGAGTATCGCGTCGACGGCATGCCCGAAGAGATCGACGCTCTGTGGCGCCGTGGCGCCGACTGGCTGGCAGCCCAGGGCGCCGAGATCGTCGAGATCAGCTTGCCCCACACGGCCTATGCCCTGCCGACCTATTACATCGTTGCCCCGGCCGAGGCTTCGTCCAACCTGGCGCGCTACGACGGCATTAAATTCGGCCTGCGGTCGCCCTCGGACGATCTCGCCGAGATGTACGAACAGACCCGCGCCAAGGGCTTCGGGGCGGAAGTCCAGCGCCGGGTTCTGATCGGCACCTATGTGCTGTCGGCGGGCTATTACGATGCCTATTATTTGAAGGCGCAGAAGATACGCACGCTGATCGCCCGAGATTTCAGCGCCGCCTTCGCTGATGTCGATGTGGTGCTCACCCCGACCGCGCCGTCGGACGCTTTTGCCGTCGGCGACAAGGCCGACGATCCCATCGCCATGTATCTCAACGATGTCTTCACGGTGCCGGCCAGCCTGGCCGGGTTGCCGGCGATTTCCCTGCCCGCCGGCCTGTCGGGCAGTGGCCTGCCGCTCGGGCTGCACCTCATCGCCAAGCCCTTCGACGAGGTCACCCTGTTGCGCGCCGCGTCGGCCCTCGAAGAGGCGGCGGGGTTTGATGCGAAGCCTGCGGGTATCGCGCCATGAGCCTGATGAAAGGTGCTACCGGCGATTGGGAAATCGTCATCGGCTGCGAGGTCCATTGTCAGGTGGTGTCTAACGCCAAGCTTTTTTCCGGCGCAGGGACGGCGTTCGGGGCCGAGCCGAACACCCAGGTCAGTCTGGTCGACGCCGCCATGCCGGGCATGCTGCCGGTGATCAATAAGGTCTGCGTCGAGCAGGCGGTGCGCACCGGCCTGGCGCTGGGCGCAGAAATCAATCTGATTTCGGTATTCGACCGCAAGAATTATTTCTACCCCGACCTTCCGCCGGGCTATCAGATTTCCCAGTTCACCCGGCCCATCGTCGGCTACGGTAAACTGACCCTCGATCTTGAGAGCGGGGAGTCGCGCGAGATCGGCATCACCCGGCTGCATCTTGAGCAGGACGCCGGCAAGAGCATCCATGACCGCGATCCGCGCACAACCCATGTCGACCTGAATAGGGCCGGCGTGGCGCTCATGGAGATCGTCTCCGAACCCGACATGCGCTCGGCCGAGGAAGCCGGCGCCTTCGTCACCAAGCTGGGCTCGATCCTGCGCTACATCGGCAGTTGCGACGGCAATATGGAGGAGGGCTCCCTGCGCTGCGACGTCAATGTCTCGGTGCGCCGGCCCGGCGCCGAGCTTGGCACCCGTTCGGAAACCAAAAACGTCAATTCGATCCGATTCATTAAACGGGTCATCGAGATCGAGGCTAGGCGTCAGATCGAGATCCTTGAGGACGGCGGCAAGGTTACCCAGGAGACCCGCCTGTTCGATGCCGACCGCGGCGAGACCCGCCCCATGCGCAGCAAGGAAGAATCCCACGATTATCGCTATTTTCCAGACCCGGACCTGCTGCCCCTGGTGCTTGAGCAATCCTGGGTCGATGAGATCGCCGCGACCCTGCCGGAGCTGCCCGACGCCAAGCGGGCGCGCTTCATTGCCGACTACGGCCTCGCCGATGCCGACGCCGATCAGCTCGTAGCCGAGCGCGAGAGCGCCGAATTCTTTGAGGCGGTAGCTCAGGGACGCGACGCCAGGACCGCCGCCAACTGGGTGATCCACGATCTCTTCGGCCAGCTCAACCAGGCCGAGATGAAGATTGCCGCCTCGCCGGTCTCCGCAAAGTCCCTCGGCGGCCTGCTCGACCTCATCGCCGACGACGCCATATCCAGCCGCACCGCCAAGGATGTGTTCGCGGAGATGTTCACAAGCGGGATGGAGGCCGCCGCCATCGTCGAAGCCAAGGGCCTCGGGCAAATCAGCGACCAGGGCGAGATCGAGACCATGGTCGATAGGCTGATCGCCGACAATCCCGACCAGGCCAGCCAGTTCGCCGACAACCCCAAGGTGATCGGCTGGTTCGTCGGCCAGATCATGCAGGCGACCAAAGGCAAGGCTAACCCCGGCCTGGTCAATGAGCTTTTACGGAAGAAGCTGGGCAGCTAAAACCAGCGCGACACTTTGCTTTTATAGGTGAGGTAGTCATCGCCGAACTTGACCTCGAGATAGCGTTCCTCGCGGGCGATGACGAAATAGTTGATGACCAGCAGGGCGGGGACCAGGAGCATCAGCGCCCAGGCATTGCCCGCGGCGATGGCGATGGCACCGTAGAACAGGGCAAGGGCCAGATAGAGCGGGTTGCGCATTGAGGAGAAGGGTCCGCTGGTGATGATCGCGGTAGTCGGCTTGTGGGGCTGGATATTGGTCTTGGCCCGGCGGAATTCGCGAAACGCGGCGAGCGCGATGACGACGCCGACGACGGCCAATGCCACAGCCATCCCGTACCGCAGGAATCCGGGCACATGCACCGCCACCGGCCAGGCCCAATCGAGCAGAAAGCCCGACCCTAGAAAGCCGAGATAGATCAGTGGCGGCGGCGCAATGACGCCGGGATGGTCGGATTTATCGTCTTGCGCGTCGTTTGCCATTTGCGATACTCGATTGAATGCCCGATTGTATCATGTCGCGTTTCGCACCCAAGGATACAAGTCATGGCAACTTACCCCACCCTGTTCACCCCGGTGACGGTCGGCAGTCACACGCTGAAAAACCGTATCGTGTTCGGCGCCCATACCACCAACATGGGCGAGGACGGACTGCCCGGCGACCGCCATTTTTCCTATTACCGCGAGCGCGCCCGGGGCGGGGCGGCGATGATCGTCGTCGAGCCCGCGCCGGCGCACCGCACCGGGGTGCTGATCCGCGCTAATTTCCGCCACGGCGACGACAGCGTGATCCCCCATTTCCGCCGCATCACCGACGAATGCCATAGCCATGGCACGGTGATGATCCATCAGATCTATCACGTCGGCGGCCACGGCGATCAGGACAACAGCTGGGAGCCCTATTGGTCGCCCTCGGGCATGCCGTCCATGCATGATCCCTGGGGCAGCCACGCCATGACCGAGGCCGAGATCGAGGAGCTTATCGACGGCTTCGTTCAGGCTGCCCGGCGCGACCAGAAGGCCGGCTTCGACGGCGTCGATATCTTCGCCGGCTACAACTGCCTGGTCGATCAGTTCTGGTCAACCGTGACCAACAAGCGCGACGACCGCTGGGGCGGGTCGCTGGAAAACCGCATGCGCTTTGCCGTCGAGGTCACCTCCCGCATCCGCAAGCTGGCGGGCAATGATTTTATCGTCGGCATGACCATCTCCGGCGCCGAGCCCTGCATCGGCGGGATGACCATCGAAGACAAGCTGGAGGCCATCGCCTATCTGGATGAGCGCGGCCTGGCCGATTATTACTCCGTCGGCTACGGAAGCTACCTCAATGATTTCTCGAAAATCGTGCCGAGCTTCCATAACGGCCTGACCCTGACCGCATCCGACGCCGCCCAGTTCAAGGAAGTAGTCAGCCACGCCCGCATCACCAGCGAGGCGCGGGTCAAGGCGCCTTATTTCGCCGAGAAAATCATCGCCGAAGGCCAGGCCGACATGGTTTCCCTGGTGCGCTCGCAAATCGCCGATCCCCATCTCGCCAACAAGGCCGCCGAGGGGCGCAGCGATGAGATCAGGCCCTGTATTTCCTGCAACCAGCTGTGCATCGGCAGGCGCATCCGCGAGAACTGGATTTCCTGTCTGGTCAACCCCTCGGTGGGCCGCGAGACCGAATGGAGCGGCGACGACGCCGATGAGCCCGCCGCGGTTCCCCGCGAAATCCTCGTGGTCGGCGGCGGCCCGGCGGGGCTCGAGGTGGCGCGCGTGGCGGCCCTGCGCGGCCACAAGGTGACCCTGGCGGAAAAGAGCGGCGAGCTTGGCGGCCAGTTCCGCCTTGCCGCCGGCCAGCCCGAACGCGGCGAGATCGGCTATTTCCTCAACTGGTATGACAAGCAGCTCGAGAAATTGCAGGTCCGCGTCAAGCTCAATACCGAGATGAGCGCCGAGGAGATTTCCGCCTCGGGCGCCGACGCGGTGGTTCTCTGCACCGGCTCGACACCGGCGCGTGACGGCTTCCAGCGGGCGCGGCCCGGCATCGACCGCCTGCCCGGCGTCGATCAGGACAATGTCTGCACCGTCCATGACGTATTGGATGGCTCGGTTGTTCCGGGAGCCAACGTGCTGTTGCTCGATGACATCAACGGCTGGTGGCCGGCCAGCGGCACGGCGCTGCATCTCGCCGAGCAGCGCCATCGGGTGACTCTGGTGACCTCGTCCGAGCAGGCGGCGGGACAGTTGGAAAACAGCCGCACCGCCGACACGACGCGCGAGCGTTTCATGAAGTTGGGGGTCGAGACCGTGGTCGCCACCGCGATCACCAAATGGGAGGGCAACACCGCGACCCTGGTCAATCTCTATACCGGCGACGAGGAGACCCGCGAATTTGATACCCTGGTCATGGCCTGCACCAACAAGCCCAATGACGGCCTGCAATTAGAACTTGCCGGGAGTACAGGCCCGGAGATCCACGCGCTCGGCGATATGGTCGCCGCCCGCACCGCCGCCATGGCTATCTTCGAAGGCCGCAAGCTGGCGCTGAGTCTCTAAAGACCTAGGCGATTTTGAGCTGAAAGGTCTCGGCGCTGTTGGCTTCCATGTCATACACCGAGCGCTCGGTGTGGTTGACATGCATGCCGTAGGTATGGAGCGACAGGGTGACCGCATCGCTGTCGTTGCGCACCGAATGGATGCCGCCATTTTTCATGCAGACCAGATCGCCCGGTCCAGCCTGGAGTTCCGATTTGATCTCGATCTCCGCGTAGCCGTCACGGCTGCGGTCGTCGAGACGGGCATAGCTGGTGTTGCGCTCGATTCCCTCGACCCCGGCGATCAGCGCCCAGGTGCCGTGGTCGTGGGGCGCGACGCCTTTGTGCGGGTCCCAGGAGACCATGAAAATCGCCAGGCTGTGGCCGGCTTCTTCATGGAGTACGTTGATACCGAATCGCTGCTCCGCGTCGGCCTGGTAATATTCCGGTTTCAGCCAGGATTTATCGGCCACCAGCTGTTGGGCGAGGGGGCCGAGCCGATCGAAAATCTCGCTCTCATCGGTGGTCTCGGCGGTAATGCGCCTGAGGTCGGCGACGTAATCCTCAAGCCCGTATGATGCGGTCATCGTTCACGCTCCCTGAACATTCGTGATCCGGGTGAGACTACATCAAGCGGCGGATTGCATTCAAGAGACGGGAGCCCCGTTGCTGAGACTCCCGCTCATCGCTTCGTTTGCCCTGTGCTCGACCGCTGGCGCCCGATGGGCCCGACGGGATACTCGCAGGGGGTCACCGCAAAGGCATTGCGGCGGCTATATCGTGGTCGGATACCCGATCACGTAAGCAAAGCTTACGACTCTCAGATTTCAACGTCAAGCAATAGAGAGTTGAATATGTTCGGAGTGGATAAGACTTAAAAATTTTTCATCGAGACATTATATCTAGGGACCATTCAATTCTTCTTATCGCCACCGCGATGAAGGACCATCCCGAAGGAATAGCTCATGATCGACCTCTATACCTGGCCGACGCCGAACGGTCATAAGATGCACATAATGCTCGAGGAACTCGGGCTCGACTATAAGATTATTCCCATCGACATCGGCGCCGGCGATCAGTTCGATCCCGAATTCCTCAAGATCAGTCCCAACAACAAGATGCCGGCCATGGTCGATCATGACGGGCCCGGCGGTAATCCCTACGCGATGTTCGAATCCGGCGCCATGCTGCTCTATCTTGCCGAGAAGACAGGTCGCTTCATGCCCCAGGAGATCACCGCCCGTTATCGCGTCGTGCAATGGCTGATGTTCCAGATGGGTCATATCGGGCCGATGCTCGGCCAGGCCCATCACTTTCGCGCCTACGCGCCCGAGACCATCCCTTACGCGGTGGATCGCTACACCAACGAGGCGGCGCGGCTCTACAAGGTGCTGGATATCCGTCTCGGGGAGAGCGATTACCTCGCCGGTGAGTATACCATCGCCGACATGGCCGTGTTTCCCTGGCTGCGCTCTTACGAACGTCAGGGCCAGGACCTCAACGAGTTCCCCCATGTCAAACGCTGGTTCGAAGCGATCAACGACCGCCCGGCGGTGCAACGCGGCCTTCAGGTGCTGTCGGATAAACAGCGCAAGAACACCGGCTTCGACAAGAAGCAGAGCGAAGTCCTGTTCGGCAAGACTCAGTATCAGCGCTAATCGGGCTCTTTTAAGTAGCCCGACAATTCAGCGGAACCCATGGCGCGATCGGTGAAGCCGAGGGTTCCCGGCCCTGCAATTTCCTGGGCCGCGCGGATGAACTCGCCGTAGGCGAGCCGGGCGAAGGTCGCGCCGACACTGATGCGCGTAACCCCGGCTTCCGCCAACTCGGCGACGCCGTAAGGCGCCTTGGGTGCGCCGACAACCACATTGACCGGACGCGTCAGTGACGCGCAGAGCGTGCGGATGTCTTCGAGCGTGGGCAAGCCGGGGGCGTAGAGCACATCGGCGCCCGCCGCCTCGAAGGCCTGCAAGCGCTTGATGGTGTCGTCGAGGTCCGGGTTGCCCCGCAGGTAATTTTCAGACCGTGCCGTCAGGACGAAATCATGGGGCAGCGAGCGGGCGGTTTCGACCGCCGCGGCGATGCGGTCGACGGCGAGATTGAAATCATAGATCGGCGCTTTCGGGTCGCCGCAGAAATCCTCGATAGAGCAGCCGACCAGCCCGGACTCCGCCGCCGCCGTGATGGTCTCCGCAACGGATTCGGGACTGTCGCCGAAGCCTTTTTCCAGGTCCGCCGATACGGGCAGGCTGGTCGCCGATACGAGGGCCGCGCAATGCTCCAAGGCCTGTTGCATGGTGACGTTGCCGTCGGTCAAGCCAAGCGAAAAAGCCAACCCTGCGCTGGTTGTGGCCAGGGCCTCGAAGCCCAGGGCCTCGAGTATGCGCGCACTGCCAACATCCCAGGGGTTGGGAATGACGAAGCCGCCGTCGCGCTTGTGAAGGTCGATGAACCGGGCGGCCTTGGCTTGTTGATCGAGCGTCATGGTCGGCTCCTCTCTGGAAAGAACCATGGTGCTCTGTTAGCTTCCGCCATGTCCAGAATCAATATGAGAATCCACTATGTCCGACGATCCTGAATACAAGCCCGAGACTCATACGGCCCAGGCGCTTGGCTGGGATGAGCCCGCGTTCCAGGGCATCGTTCCGCCGATTTATCCCTCGACCACCTATGCCAGGCCCGCCGATAATCAGGCGCGTTACGGGCGCATGTATTCACGCGACGCCAACCCGACTTACGACCATCCCGAGGCCTTGCTAAACACCCTCGAAGGCGGCGCCGGTTGCCGCTTGTTTTCGTCCGGCATGGCAGCCGTCGCGGCGGTATTCCAGTCGCTCGGCCCCGGCGATCACGTTATCGCGCCGGAGGTGACCTACCACGGCGTGCGCACCTGGCTGAAAGAGCAGGGCATGCGATGGGGGCTCAAGGTCGACTTCGTACCCAACGGCGACCTCGTGGCTTTGGCTGCCGCCGTGCGTCTGGGCGAGACCAAGCTGATCTGGATCGAGACCCCCTGCAATCCCATGTGGGATATCGACGACATCGCCGCCAGCGTCGCCATTGCCCACGGTGCCGGGGCGCGCCTCGCGATCGATTCGACCGCCGCCTCGCCGGTGCTGAGCAACCCCATCGCCCTCGGCGCGGACATCGTCATGCATTCCGCCTCCAAATATCTCAACGGCCATTCGGACGTGCTGGCCGGCGCGCTGGTGACGGCGCAAGACGACGATTTCTGGAAGGCAATCAGCGAATACCGCCATATTGCCGGCGCGGTGCTTGGCCCGTTCGAGGCCTGGCTGCTGCTGCGCGGCATGCGCACCCTGCATCTCCGCGTCAAAGCCTGCTCCGCGTCGGCCCTGGCCATTGCCGAGCATTTCCACGGCCACCCCAAGATCTCGAAGGTGCTTTATCCCGGCCTCGCCAGCCATCCCGGCCATGACCTGGCGGCGCGCCAGATGAAGGGCGGCTTCGGCGGCATGCTGTCGCTGCGCGTCAAAGGCGGCGCCGAGGAGGCCCTGCGTCTGTCCGGCGCTTGCCGCCTGTTCAAGCGCGCCACCTCGCTGGGCGGCGTCGAGAGCCTGATCGAACACCGCGCCGGCATCGAGCCTGCGGACAGCCCCGTGCCCCCCGACCTGCTGCGCATCTCGGTCGGCATCGAAGACACGGGTGACCTGATCGCCGACCTGGAGCGCGGGCTGGAAGAAGTGTGAGTCACAGAGGGGAGAAGCCGTCAGCTATCAGCGGTCAGCTTAAAAACACTCCTTGGCTGAAAGCTGAAAGCTGACGGCTTCTCTGTGCTTATCCTTTTGCTACCCCAAACCCGCCGCCGCCGGGGGTTTCGATGACGAAGACGTCGCCCTTAGCCATGTCGACTTGATCGCAGGCTTCTAATTCCTGGCAGGTTCCGTCGGCCCGCTCGACCGCATTGCGCCCGGTCGCACCGGGCTCGCCGCCGCCCACGCCGAAGGGCGCCACGGTGCGGTGGTTCGAGAGGATGGCGGCGGTCATGGGTTGGCGGAAGCGGATGCGGCGGATCGTGCCGTCGCCGCCCCGCTGGGCGCCCTTGCCGCCGGAGCCGCGGCGGATGGCGAAGCGCTCCAGCAACACCGGAAAGCGCCATTCGAGGACCTCGGGGTCGGTCATGCGCGAGTTGGTCATATGGGTATGGACCGCGTCGGCGCCGTCGAATTGCGGTCCCGCCCCGGCGCCGCCGCAGATCGTCTCGTAATATTGCCAGCGGTCATCGCCGAAGGTGAAATTGTTCATGGTGCCCTGGGCGCCGGCCATGACGACAAGCGCGCCGTAGAGCGCATCGACGATGCATTGCGAGGTCTCCACATTGCCCGCCACCACCGCCGCCGGATAGCGCGGCCTGAGCATGGAGCCTTCCGGGATGATCAGATCAAGCGGTTTGAGACAGCCCTCGTTCATGGGTATCTGATCGTCCACCAGGGTGCGGAAGACATAGAGCACTGCAGCCCGGCAGACGGCGGACGGCGCGTTGAAGTTGCTGGTGCGCTGCTCCGAGGTGCCGGTGAAGTCGACTGTTGCGCGCCGCGTCTGCTTGTCGATGGTGATGGCGACGCGGATCACCCCGCCTTCATCCAGGGGATATTCGAAGTCTCCGTCATCGAGCTTAGCGATCACCCGGCGCACGGATTCCTCGGCATTGTCCTGGACATGGCCCATGTAAGCCTGAACCGTGGCCAGGGAGAAATGCTCGACCATCTTGCCAAGCTCCGAGATACCGCGGGCGCAGGAGGCAAGCTGCGCCTTGAGGTCGGCGATGCTCTGGTCCGGGTTGCGCGCGGGGTACGGCCCGGAGGCGAGCAGGGCGCGCATATCGGCTTCGAGGAAATGCCCCTGATCGACCAGCTGCACGTCGTCGATGAGCACCCCTTCCTCCTCCACCGTGGTGCTCTTGGGCGGCATGGAGCCCGGCGTTACCCCGCCGATATCCGCGTGATGGCCGCGCGAGCCCACATAGAACAGAACCTCTGCGCCCGCCTCGTCGAACATCGACGCGATCAGGGTGACATCGGGCAGGTGGGTGCCTCCGTTATAGGGCGCGTTGAGCACGAACACGTCGCCCTGTTTCATGGCGGCGCCGCGGCTGTCGATAACGGTGCGGACGCTCTCGCCCATGGAGCCGAGATGGACCGGCATATGGGGCGCGTTGGCGATCAGGCCGCCGCCGGCGTCGAACAGGGCGCAGGAAAAATCCAGACGCTCCTTCATATTGACCGAATAGCTGGTGTTCTCCAGGGTCGAGCCCATCTGCTCGGCGATCGACATGAACAGATTGTTGAAGATTTCCAGCATCACCGGATCGACCGAAGTGCCGATGGCGACCCGGTGGGTCTTGACCTCGATGCGCTCCAGCAGCAGATGGCCGAACGCGTTGACCTCGGCGCGCCAGCCGGGCTCGACCAGGGTGGTGCCGGTGCTCTCCACCAGGATCGCCGGCCCGTCGATCTGGTCGCCGGCCCTAAGACCGTCGCGCGCATGGACGGCGGCGGGGCGGTGGGCGCCGTCGCAATAAATCTCGACTGTCGACAACGGCGCCACCGGTCCGCCGTCGCCAGTCTCGATGATGGGGTCCTCGACCTCGGCCATGGCGGCGATGGCTTCGACCGATATGTTCTCAACGATTTGCGCCTTGTCGGGGACGATGAAGCCGTAGCGCTGGCGGTGCGCCGCCTCGAAACTCTCGACCATGGCGGCGCGCTCGGCGTATTCGACGATCAACGGGCTGTCGGTGCCGTCGTAGCGCAGATGGACTTTCTTGAGCAGAGTGATCTTGCCGCCGTCGGCGCCCTGGTCCGCCATATCGCCGAGGGCGTCTTCGGCGAGGGCGTCGAGCAGGGGCTTAAGCTTCTGCACCGTCTCCTCATCGAGGGCGGCCTCGACGGCGCGCTCACGCATCACCCGCACATCGGCGAGGCCCATGCCATAGGCCGACAGCACCCCGGCGTAGGGATGCAGAAACACGCGCTTCATGCCCAGGGCGTCGGCCACCTGGCAGGCGTGCTGACCGCCGGCGCCGCCGAAGCAGCATAGGGTGTACTCGGTAACGTCGTAGCCGCGGTGGACGGAGATTTCCTTGATGGCGCGGGCCATGTTCTCGACCGCGATGGCGAGGAAGCCTTCGGCCACCGCCTCGGGGGTCTGCGATTTACCCGTCTCATGCTCGATTTCGGCGGCCAGCTTCACGAATGCTTCGCCAACGATGCCGTCGTCGAGGGCTTCGTCCTGGTTCGGCCCGAAGACCTTGGGGAACTGCTCGGGCAGCAGCTTGCCGACCATCAGGTTGGCGTCGGTCACGGTCAGCGGCCCGCCCCGGCGGTAGCAGGCCGGACCCGGATCGGCGCCCGCCGAGCGGGGGCCGACCCGCATACGCGCCCCGTCGAACGAGAGAATCGAGCCACCGCCCGCCGCAATGGTGTGGATGCGCATCATCGGCGCGCGCATGCGCACCCCGGCGATCTCGGTCATGAAGGCACGCTCGTATTCGCCGTTATAGTGCGTGACATCGGTCGAGGTGCCGCCCATATCGAAGGCGATCAGGCGTTCGATGCCGGCCATGGCGCTCGCCTTGACCGCGCCGACCACGCCGCCCGCCGGGCCGGACAGGATGCTGTCCTTGCCCTGGAACAATGCCGCCTCGGTGAGCCCGCCGTTCGATTGCATGAACATCAACCGGCTGCCGCCAAGCTCGGCCGCGACCTGGTCCACATAGCGCCTGAGGATCGGTGACAGATAGGCATCGACCACGGTGGTGTCGCCCCGGCTGACCAGCTTCATCAGGGGGCTGACCTTGTGGGAGACGGAAATCTGAGAAAACCCGATTTGTTTGGCGATCTCGGCCGCCCGCGCTTCGTGGTCGTGATAGCGATAGCCGTGCATGAAGACGATGGCCACCGAGCGAATACCAAGGCCGTAGGCATCCGCCAGGTCACGCGCCAGAGCCTCTTCATTGAGCGGCTCAAGCTCCTCGCCCTCGGCGCTCAGGCGCTCGTCGGCCTCGATGACGCGCTCATAGACCTGGCTGGGCAGGATGATGTCGCGGGCGAAAATGTCGGGCCGGTTCTGATAGCCGATTCGCAGAGCGTCGGCGAAGCCCCGGGTGATGACGAGAACCGTGCGGTCGCCGGCGCGCTCGAGCAGCGCGTTGGTGGCCACCGTGGTGCCCATCTTGACCGCATCGATGCCGGCCGCCGGGATCGCCTCATTTCGCCCCAGGCCGAGCAGGTCGCGAATGCCCTGCAGGGCCGCGTCGTCGTAATGCTCGGGATTCTCCGACAGCAGTTTATGGGTGACCAGCCCGCCGTCGGGCCGCCGGGCGACGATGTCCGTAAAGGTCCCGCCGCGATCGATCCAGAATTGCCAGCGCTGCGTGGTTGGGGAAGGGGAGGTCATGGGCCGGTGTTTTCAAGCCTGTAAATTTCGCGGGGAAGCTTGTGGCGGTCCAAGCCTTGCGTCAAGCCAGAAGCTTGACAGTCCGGGGCGCGCTACCTAAGTTCCCGGCTCGCCTACAGAGCGGCCTCCGGTGGGGAATAGTTCAACGGTAGAACACTCGGCTCTGACCCGTGTGATCCAGGTTCGAATCCTGGTTCCCCAGCCAATTTATATTATTTAATAAAAACAATGGTATATAAGTACATTTCGTTTACTGTGGGGACACGTTGCGGGGACACATTTAGCCTTAGCTATCCGCGCTGGGTATAGCGCCAAGCCCTCGTGCTACTCCCTTATCAATCAATGTGTTAGATGGGAATTTTTTAATATTTCCACCAATGTTTTCCACCAATGTGGGAATTGCTGGCTATTATTTTTTCTCAACCCTCGAATCTATTTGCGCCTCCAATGAGGTCTGGCCAGGTTTTCAGGAATAAATAACTTTATTTACCTCGTGTTTTGACGGGCCAGCTATGGCCTTGGATTATCCCGCTCCTGTGTTTTTGAAGCGATTAAGATGTACTAAGCTATACTCAGCCACCGCATTAAAGTGTGTGGCGGCGGGTCCTAGGCTGCGTCACAGATATCAACATCAGCAATCGTCGGTCAGTCGCAGCCAGCGAGTGAGAGATCATGATATGAGGTGGTCCTACTTTGTTGGACAGTTTGGCAGCGAAGTTAAGGTGTATTCCTGTTTCTGATCATGCTGCCTGAATCCTATTTATCATATCATCTTGTTGCTGTTGAGCCTGTGGGGATGTGGGTAAG
>JAYGED010000052.1:0-7215 GCA_046582565.1 Alphaproteobacteria bacterium | reverse complement strand
GGTCAGCAGATGAGCGACGCTTTCCTGGAGAATCTGGTTCTTCGGTATACGGATTGCGTACAGGAAGCCCTCGGCTTCGAGGTATTCGTAAAGTTCCGGCAAGGCGAACGCGGCATCGCCTCGGAAGTAGCGGCGTAGGTTCCTACCCTGGTAACGAACGACAACCGGTTTCAGCACACTTTCCCAGTCGTCGGCGCTGTGGACGTTGCCGGGACGGAGGGAACTCCGTTCCACATCGCCGAATTGGTTGAATAGGAACAGGGGATGGTAGCAGGTGCATCCGAAGTGTCCGTTGTAGGCCGTTCCTTCCTGGTCGCCGTGGGTCGGGCTGACGCTTGAGTCCATGTCGAGAATGATCTCTGACGGCGGGGGGCGGTCATGAACCCGGTCGATCCACACCCCGTTCATGTCGGCCAGGGCTTCAACGTTCGCATCCATGGCCAGAAGCTCCGTCTCGAAACGTCCCATCTGACTGGAGGATGCGGCTTGTCTTGCGACGGCCTTGCCGCCGACAATCCACCGCATGGCCGGATCGAGGCTGAGCCGGTCGGCATCGTTCACGTCGTCGTATCCGCCGAGGCGTCCGAAAACGGACTGGCGGAACTGCCCGGCAAGACCGTGGCGAGCATTCTTCCCACGACGGGTGTCAGTGAGCACGTCCCCGGCAATCTCGGTCAGGCCGAGAACATCATCCAGTTCCCGGTACGGCAACAGCCCCGCGTCGGAAGTGACCGAGGAACCGTGGAACTCAAGCTTCAAGCGACGGTCAAAATCCAGCCTCAGAACCCCTGCTTCCCTTTCACCCATCGGGTGAGCCATATCAACACCCCAAATCCGCCAATAACGCTATGAATCTTATAGCAGAATTACGCCTCTTCGTCGTCAAATCAGGGGTTCATTTGGGAAATGCGGGATTAGACCAAAAGCCGATCATGCACTAACATTCAAACTGGACCTCTCAAGGGGGGCTGACCAGCCCCGCCATCCAAACCAGCGGGGCCTTTCTTATGCCCATAGCCTAGCAGGAAGTCCGTGGGAGCGCGAAACAGCCTCGGCCAATGCCTGAAGCCCGAGAGGGCGGGTTCGCGAATCTGGGGCTTCTTGAGCCGACCGGCGAATGTCCGCTTTCGGGGGCAAAGCGGACTCTTTTGCGTACCCCATAGAATGTCCGCTAATAGCCAAAAAGCGGACTTCTACTAAGATTGGTAGTCCAAAGAAATTTTGAAAATGGGCGATGCGATCTCCCTATCAGCGGCCATACGGTACTGCTTCATCGTCTCGGCGTCGTCCAAACCACTGTCGCGGCATTCGATTGCCATCTTACCCCTTCAGTGTGGCGCCGGATTACAAAATCGAGTCAGTACATTGGTCATGATTTGCGCGACATTGTTCTTATAGCCGTTGTGGGAAAGGCTGCCTGCCCAGGCTATGGACCCGGTGGAGAAAACCGCGCCGCCGTTTGATGTCTCGAAAAACACCATATCGGCGCGAATGATTTCGGCCTCGGTGCCGCCCATGCCGGGCACCGGGTCGTGCATATCCTCAGGCGTCATGAGATAGACATCCGTATGCCGCCGCGATGAGGCCAGCACCAGAGCATGGGGTGGAGTTCCTAAAGCGGTATCGGCGGCATCCAATTCCAAGCCGGCAGCACCCCCGCCGGAGAGCCCGAAATCACCGATCACTTCGTCTTCCACGCCTTCGAATATGAATGCGGCGCGCCCGTCGCGGCTCGCCTCGGTGCGGACATAGGGCGCGGAAATGTCAAACCCTTGCGAGACCATGCCGACGCCCGCCAATTCATTCGGCGCTCTGCCGTTGCGGCGCCAAAGGCCTGTGTACTCGCCGGTGAAGCTCGAATAAAACTCGCCCGGACGCGGCGGCGTGGTGCGAATGCCGTCTTCGGATTTTCGGCATTCGATGACGCCGGGAAGGCTCTGGTGGTAGGCGATCCGCCAATAGAAGCCATTGCCGCCCAGATACATGAGCCGCCCGCCCTGGTCCACATGATCTTGCAGGGCATCCAGCATGCCAACGCTGTAATATTCAGGATGGGTTCCCGTGACGACGACCCGATAGCCAGCCAAAGCGTCGTGGCCTTCGGCCTCGAGGTCTTCATCCGTGATCACATCGAAGGGCTGCCCGAACTGCTCGAGCCAGGCCAGGATGTGGGTGTCAGCGTTGAACTGCCAGAGGTTCGATCCGACGCCGCCAAGATGGCCCATATGTTTGGGCTGCATATTGATGATGGGTCGCAGGCGGGATGAATAATAGACGGGGCTGCCGTCGTTGTGGAGATCATAGAAACAGAGGCCGAGTTCCGGGTGTTCCTGTTGAAAAAGGTCGCTTTTGTTGAGCTGTATGAGCCGGCCGATGACGATTTCCGTTTCCGAAAAATCGATACCGATGCGGTTGTTCGCATAGGCCATGTAACTGGCTGTCGGCAGCAGGAATGCAATGTCCGAAGTCGGTTGTCCGGGGACCGGCCGCACCGCGAAGGGAACAAAATATTCCTCGTCACCGGCGTGCATCCGCACCGCATAGACGCCGCTTGTGAGCGTCTCTGGCACGGTGAGGGAAAAGTCCACGTCCCAGCCGCAATCATGAAGATCATCATCGTGAAAGTGGATGGCGCCATAGTGGTCTGGCCGCTTTGTCCAGTTATGCTCTTGGCCTGTCCATTTACGGCCCGGCACGCCCCGGGTCGGCAGGTTGATGAGCCGCCCATGAAGCTGGTTTGGCGAGACGTCGGTTATGCGATCCGTCGGAATGCCAATGGAAAAATCCCAGGCGGCGACAAGATCGTCATGGACGGGGTTGTCCGGGTCCGGTGGTTCCTCAATTTCATCCTTGGCCAGGGCGCGCGATAAGATTCGCGGGCTGTCAATGCGGCCGCTGAAATGCCCCTCCGCCGGACAGTCCCGAGCCGGTTGAGCGCCGATCGTTACTGCTGCCGCGGTCTCTACTTGCGATAACCCCGCCGTCGCCGCGTGGCTCGTATAACCGGCGTCTTCGGTTCTCGGGTAATCAAGTGAGGGGGTTTGGCCGACGAAGAGTTCGCCCGTGGCGGCATCGTAGCCGCCGGCGACCGCATACCATTTCTCGGCCAGAAGCGGCTTGCCGGTGGAGACAATGACCGCCCCTCCCTCTTTTGAGCAGACCTCAAAGGCCAGGGCGCCATCATCGTCGAGCAGAAGCCGAAACCCCGATCCGGACTCCGGGTCCCGGCGGCACAGGATAACCTGTTCGCCCGCACCGGGAAGCGTCGGCCAAACCGCTGCCTGAACCGTGAACGAGCTTAGTCCGGCGAAGGTCGCATGGTCATCCACGAGGCCGTAAGAGCCCGGATTAATCGGCTGATGCCGGCCTTGTTTGTGCCCGCCGAAATCAAACGGGATCGGTTCCACCTGATAGCCGGGACCCGACGGGTTCACGTCGCCGTGGATGACCCGAATGAGATCAACTTCATAGCGATCGATACCATCGCAACTGACCATGAAGTTGACCGTCTCACCCGGCCTGGCGCTGACACGATCGGCATAGGCAATAATTCTCGTCATCTCATATAGAGCTCATAGATCGAGTTCCCGCCCGGTCTGCACCGCCCACCGCCGCTTGAACACCGCCCATTCAGCGTCTTCGAGACTGGTGAATTCCTGGCCTTCCAGAATCTCAACCGGCTCACCACGCCGCGAAGGCATTCGTCCCAAAATCCATTTCTTAAACGGCTCCTGAACAACGAGTACTAATTTTCCCGCTTTCGGGCCGCCGCGCAGCACATTCAATACCCGCTGCAAACCGGGGCTATGAAAGCCGACCGGCCGAGCCTTGAACTCGGCAGCAAAGGGCAAGTCGGCGTCGGTGATCCGGTATTTTGACATGCTCCCGATCCGCCTCAGGAACAGCGGCCGTAACGCCGCATGATCTCGACTAGTTGCTGATGATCCAACGCGCGGCAAATCTTCCCGGCCGGGCGCAGGGTGGTCATATCCTCTGCGGCGACCATGGCGTTCAGCACGGCTTCTTCGACGGCCTCAACAGCGGCCAGATAGATATCGTCGTAAGCCTCATCGTTGAGAAAGTCCAGTTTCAGGTGATGCGGCGCCATCTGCATCATCGGCATCCTGTTGGCGACGGAGAAGGCGATGAAAATATCACCCGAATTGTTGCCGCCGGGTGAACCGCCGCGGCCCACCCCGATCGCGGCCCGCCGCGCCACACGCTGTAGCTGGTGCGGGAGCATTGGCGCATCGGTACCGAGAACGACGATGATCGAACCCTGCTCCCTGCCAAGAGCAATCCGGTTCTCGGTCATATGACGGCCCACCGGCACGCCCAGCGGTGCGAACCAGGGCCGTGTCCCGTGATTGGCCTGGACAAGAGCCCCCATAACGTAATCCTGGCCATCCACATCGAATTGGCGCGAAGCGGTTCCGGTGCCGCCCTTGAACTCATAACAAACCATGCCGGTGCCGCCGCCGCTGTTGCCTTCACTCACGGGGCCGGGCTTCGCGCTGTCCAATGCCGCAAGGGCGTCGGCCTCGGTCAGATGCTGACCGTTGATGTCGTTGAGAACCCCGTCGTAGGTCTCGGCCACCACCGGCATGGCCCAAAGATGGCTGGCCTCCCAATCTTCGCGATGGTTTTCGATGATCCATTTGATCGCGGCGTGGTGGACGATGCCGACACTGTTGGTGTTGGTGATGCATATGGGGCCGACGAAATAACCGCCGTCCGTCACCCAATGGGACCCTGTCATCTCTCCGTTGCCGTTCAATGCATATATGCCGGCCCATACCGGCTGTGGTTCGCCACCCTTGCCGAGCGGCAGGATTGCGGTGACGCCGCTACGCACCGGTCCCTGACCGGGAACCAGGGGTCCCTCCCCTTCGATGCGCGTGGTTGCCCCGACCATTACGCCGGGAACATCCGTGATCGCGTTGTTGGGACCCGTCTCACCCAGGAAGGGCAGCCCAAGATCGCGTCCTCGCGGTTTTGCCATCGAATTGCTCCCCTCAATGCCGCCGGCGAAAGTAAAGGCCGAGCGACGCGATGACGAACGACAAGACCAGCATAATCGTGGCGATGGCATTGATCTCGGGTTTCACGCCACGCCGCAGCATGCCGTATATAAAGACCGGCAGCGTCGTCGAGTCGACCCCAGAGATAAAATAGGTAATCACAAGGTCATCCATCGAGATGATAAAGGCCAGCAATGCGCCGCCGATGACGCCCGGCAGGATCTGGGGAAGGGTGACCCGGCGGAATGTTACCCACTCGTTCGCGCCGAGATCAGCCGAGGCCTGCTCCAGCGTATCGTCCAACCCCGCGAGCCGCGCGCTGACCACCACGAAGACATAGGAGATCAGGAAGGTGCTGTGCCCGATAATGATGGAGACCCGCCCCAGCGACATGCCGACGCTCACGAAAAACACCAGCAGCGCGATGCCGAGAATGATGTCCGGCATCACCATCGGCATGTACAGGAGTCCCTGATAGAAGCGCTGTGCCCGGAAGCGGTAGCGATATAGCGCGAGCGCCGTCATAGTTCCAAGAACAGTCGAGATCGTGGTCGTGCTCGTTGCAACGAGCAGGCTGTTCTTGACGGCCTTTAGCAGTTGGTCGGTCGACTCGACATAGAGTGTCTGCTCGTTCAGTTGTGTCGGATAGCCAAAAATCGTCAAGTACCAGTCAAAAGTAAATCCAGACCAGATCATCATATTGATCGGATTGGAGTTGAACGAGAACACCGCGATCATGATGATCGGCGCGTAGATGAACACCAGAAACAGCATCCCGTAGACGCCCAAAACCTGCTTCGACCAAGAGCGTTTCATGCGCTCGCCTCCGGCCGGCCAATCCGCCTCAGATAAATGAGGATCAGCACAAACATCACGACCATGATCATCACCGAAAGGGCCGCGCCAAATGGCCAGTTGCGCGCCGAGAGGAACTGCTGCTCGATCAAGTTACCGATCATCATCACTTTCGCCCCGCCCAGGATGTCGGGCACGATGAAGTTCCCAAGGCTGGGGATAAAGACCAGCACGGCACCTGCGGCGATTCCGGGCAGCGTCAGAGGCAGGGTAACGCGGAAGAAGGTCTGGCGTGGACTGCCGCCCAGATCGGAGGAGGCTTCGATCAGCGAGCGATCCAGCTTTTCGACGCTGGCATAGACTGGCAGGAACATGAAGGGCAGCATGACATAGACCATGCCGATCAGAACCGCCGTCTCCGTGAATATAATGTCGAACGGCTCGGAGATCAGACCGAGGCCAATCAGGCTGGAGTTCAGGAAGCCGGAGGGGCGAAGTATCAACACCCAGGCGAAGAGGCGCACGACGAGGCTGACGAAGAATGGCAGCGTGGTCAGGAATACTAACAACGTGCGCCAGCGCGCCGAGAGGCCGCTGACCCAAAGCGCCGCCGGGTAGCAAATGACCAGCAAGATCGCCACATTGGTCAGCGCGATCCGCACTGAGCGCAGAAATATCGCCGCATAGACCGGGTCGAAGCTCTCCCACTCGCTATCGGCCCAGCCGAGGATGCGCCCATAGTTCAAATGGTAGAAGCTCCACTCGACTCCGCCGTAGAGCCCAGGTTTGAGAAAGCTGAAGGCGATCATCACCGCCATCGGACCGATGAAGCAGGTCCCGAGGAACAGAGTCGCCGGCCCGAGCAGGAAAGCGAGTCTGCGCCTGTCGCCCCTACGTGCCATCGTCGGCCTCTAGGATCAGGTGCGGCTGGTCGCGGCGATAGGCGAGGCGGACCAGTTCGCCGGGGGCGACCCTGCTTAGCGCCTGAGCGCCAGCTCCCGTCGGTGCAGCGGTGATGGTGGCCCCGTTCGCGAGGTGGTAGACGAATTTTCGCGAGGCACCCAGAAACACCGACTGCTCGAACCTTGCCTCTATGACGCCGAATGACCGATCGGGTGACTCCGGTGCGGCCTCCAGATGCTCCGGGCGCAAGAGCAGCGTTGCCATCTGGCCGATAGTGGCCTCGGGCCCGACGGCAAAGCGCAAACCGTCGCCCGTCACCAACACCCGATATTCGGACGCCCCCTCGATCCGCCCCGAGATCAATGCGCCATCACCGATGAACTCCGCGACGAACCGGGATTCGGGGCGATGATAGAGCACATCAGGGGGTCCCACCTGCTCGATCCGGCCCTTGTTCAACACGACGACCTTATCAGACATGGTCAGCGCCTCTTCC
>JAYGED010000027.1:0-4982 GCA_046582565.1 Alphaproteobacteria bacterium | reverse complement strand
CCCTTTCACCCATCGGGTGAGCCATATCAACACCCCAAATCCGCCAATAACGCTATGAATCTTATAGCAGAATTACGCCTCTTCGTCGTCAAATCAGGGGTTCATTTGGGAAATGCGGGTTGATATGTCTGCGGCTGTCATTTGCTTTGCAATTATGTCGCGGTTTTTGCGACCACGTTCGCTGCATTTCGCCGCCGCCAAGTTTGCCCACATATGCGCCTTGATATAATCCTGAGCCACGCCCTTGCCATTATCGTACATGTAGCCGAGGTTGGTCTGGGCGCGGGCGTGACCCTGCTCGGCGGCCAAGCGATACCACTTCACCGCCTCGGCGTAGTCCTGCGGCACGCCCCTGCCGTTATCGTACATCAAGCCGAGGTTGGTCTGGGCGTGGGCGTGGCCATGCTCGGCGGCCAAGCGATACCACTTCACCGCCTCGGCGTAGTCCTGAGCCACGCCCCTGCCAAAATTGTACAAATTACCGAGGTTGGCCTGGGCTTCGTGATAACCCTGCTCAGCGGCCATGCAATACCATTTCACAGCCTCGGCGTAGTCCTGCGGAACGCCCTGGCCGTTGCTGTACATCAAGCCGAGGTTGTACTGGGCACCGGTGTAACCCTGCATGGCGGCTTTGCGATACCACTTCACAGCCTCAGGGGGCCGTACAGGCGCGGTTCATGGTCGGGCGAACCCACAGCACCCACCGCCAAAAACGCGCCCCACACGCGCCCCACGGAGCGTCATTGGCATGGAACCGGATGTGTCAGTCGGCATTGAATTTGTTCCTTACCGGCGTGCAAATTCACCCCCCGTTCGGGACACCTGAAGTGCGTCAGGCTTCAATGCTTCCCGCCTAGAACCCAGACGCCATCCCCCCTTAGAGCTTTTTGAGCCGCTTGATCCGATGTTTGCAATAAGCCTCAATCTCTCGTGCGAGCGGATTTCTGCGGTCAAACTTGATGTGTGTGATCGAAACGATATGCACATTCTGGGTGTCACTAAAGTCAAAATCGAGATAGCACATGAGGCCGCCTTCGTCGCCCATGTACCTAATCTCAGTGACACTACACTCGTGTGGGAAAACCCGCTTCGCCTCTTGCTGTAAGGTTCTCCGCATCTCCTTAGTTGTAAATGCAGGCATGGGCAATGCAGCTTGCATCCTCTCCACCAAGGCCATGGATTTTTCTATGTTATCGATCACGGATTGTTGCCCTGATGCGAGGGGTGAAATTATTCAGTTTGCGCCACAACAGCGTTTGTATTTGCGCCCACTGCCGCAGGCGGGTCAATTTTTATCCGGAGTCAGGGGGGCGATTTATTTCTAAAATCTGCGCGGGTGGATAGCCGTCTCGGGAGCTTTGTCGGACTTTTTCGTAGGGGGCTACCTCGAAGGTCATGATAAAACCGGCTCCATGAAACTCGCCAAAACCATCCAGCTCGATGTTTCCGATACTCATGTGTTTGAACGCCCCGCAGAGGTAGGCGAGTGGGCAATAACTGGGACTTTTGCCTTCGTCGACAGCGACCCCTCCAACTGGTCCAGCAAACAGCAACTTGCCTTCCGCACTTCCTGGCTTGGCATCGGCAGCTTCGGGCATTCGACATTCGTGCAAGTGGTGGAGATGTCCACTCCCGAATACGAACAGTTGATCCAGACCCTCTCAGCCTATTTGGCCGATGCATATAACGCTCCCAGCCAGGAGGCCGCTCAGCAGGCGGCCCAACAGGAAATAGACGATATGGTCACCATGTGCGACCACCCGTCGGGAACGCTAATAAGCATCGAACGCTCCATCGCCGATCAGGACATCACTGAGAAGACATCCGTGCTGGCACCTTCGGGGTCATCTTCTCATGCAAAAATCTGGGACATCGTTGAGGATGACTGACTCCCCAGAGGAAGGAAGTGCAGTGAGCAAACCGGCGAACTGGGTTGTCTATATTTTACAGTGCGCCGATCAAACGCTCTACACCGGCATCACGAACAACCTGGACCACCGCATCAACGAGCACGAAAACGGCACCGGCGCGAAATACACCCGAGGCCGCGCCCCACTTAAGCTGATTTATTCGGAAACCCACTCGTCAAGAAGTCAGGCTTCCAAGCGTGAGGTGGAGATCAAGTCGTTTGACAGGGCGAGAAAGCTACGGCTGGCGTCTGCTGGTTATCCTACGAGCAAATCGTCGCGCTCTGCTGCGAGGCTTGGAACAAGCTCATCGATCAACCGTGGAAGATCATGTCCATCGGAAGGCGTCAATGGGCAAATGGGTTCTGATTAATGCTCGTTGGTATAAGTACTTTTCGTAACGAAATAAAATATCTAATTTCTAATCAGCCGGTATCAGCGATGCTACCTACTATAATTGGCGCAAGCGGTACGGCGGAATGGACAAGTCACACGTTGATCGAACATGGAGCTCTTCTGTCTCCTGTTTTCAGGCGAATATATGGCCGCCGTTGACGTGCAGGGTCTGGCCGGTGATCTGACGGGCCTCCTCGGAAGCCAGGAAGACCGCCGCGTCGGCGACTTCTTCCGGGGTTAGGATTCGACCCAGAGGAAGGGCCGCGCCATGAGCGGTGATTTCGTCTTCAGTCATGCCATTACGGGGCTGAGCCGTATCGGCGACGCCGGGCGCGATGGCGTTGACCCGGATTACATGGGGCGCCAGAGCCAGAGCCGTTGCCCGGGTAAAGCCCTCGAGCCCCGCCTTGCTCGCCGTGTAGTGGACGCCGGGCGCCGAACCGGTGGTGGCGATGACCGAGGCAATGTTGACGATAGCCCCGCCTCGGCCCTGGGCGACCATGGCGCGGGCCACTGCCTGGGCGCAGAGGAAGGCGCCCTTGAGGTTGACGTCGAGCACCCCGGTCCCATTCCGCCTCGGCGAGGTCGAGAAAATCGCTGCGGGGAAAGATGCCGGCGTTGTTGACCAGGATGTCGATACCGCCCAGGTCGTCGCCGGTCGCTACCATGACCGCGATGGCCGCAGTATCGGTTACACTGCCTTGCACCGCTCGGGCTCGGATGCCGTCATCCTCGATGGCCGCGACCAGGGTCTCGGCGGCTGCCTCGTCGTCCAGGTAATTCACCACCAGATTAGCGCCCTGATGGGCGAAGGCCAGTGCGATGGATCGGCCAATCCCCTGTTGCGCTCCGGTTACTAGAGCAACCCGTCCCTGCAATCGCATTGTCATTCTCCTTGACCCGGCTGCTTGGTAAAACATGGGATCGGGTACAAAAAATGTGGCTGTGTCACAAATCCACGGTGGTTCAGATGCGCCGTTGACCGAGGGAGTGAGCCGGCTGACCACGTTGTCGATGCTGTCAGGTCCTGAGAAGATGGCGCTCTCGTAGGTGGGAATATTGAAGGCGCTTAAACTGTGGAACAGGTTTGATCCGCTGGCAGTGCCTTACTCCTTACCTGGTAGATATTTGCGCCGACATTTACCGAACACATAATCTCCCTCGATTAGGAGGTTAGTGTCTTTGGAAACGAAGTTCCATACATACACGCGGACACAGGCAGGGATAATGTCCGCTTTACCCCCGAAAGCGGACCTTCTGAGGCCATCACCCACCAGATTTCCGCAAATGCGTTTTCATTTTGAAACGAGGGTTTTCAGACAAGTGAAGCGACGTCGTGGGCGACGGCTTCGCCACTCATGTAGGCACCGCTACAGAGCATCATATAGGGGGCAGCAACCGCTTCACCGGCGAAGAACAGTCGATCAGCAATCGGCTTTTTCAATTCAGCACGGGCGCTGTAATGACCGGGAGAGGCGGCAGCATAAGCGCCGAGGACCCACGGATTTTCGCCCCAACCCGTCAGGTGGCCTTTGACGAAATGCTTGCGTGCATCGCTGCCAAATATTTTCACGACCTCTCCAAGCGCGAAGTCGACGGCGGCGTCTGTGCCTGCGGCGGACAGTTTCCAACCAAATTGTCCACCAATCCAGCCGACCATGATGTCGAAGTCAAAGGGCCAGGTCAGGAAGTAACAAGCCTCTGCCGGCATGTCATTGGGAACCACATAGGATAGCCACTTGTTTTTACCAAGACCGAAACGTTCACCGTTAAACTGGAGCGTCACCTTGGCAAGCAAACCCATGGGTAGGTTACCGATTGCCTGCTGCTTCCAGTCGGGCAGTTCCGGCGTAAATTTAATGGATCCGGCACTAAGAACGCCGGTGGAAACCGTAACAATACAGGCCCTGGCCCGGATGGTGCCCGCAGGTGTTTCCACCGCCACGCAATCGCCGCTCCAGTCAACGCGGGTGGCCGGGGTGTTGAGCTTGACCGGCAGGTTTTTGCCCATACGGGAAACCAGCGTACCGTAGCCCTGCTTGATCATGTAATTGGACGGTACTTCTCCGTATTGCCACCAATCCTGTACCGACAGGTCTTCGAAATCGACCGAGTAGTCCATGGGCCCCATCCAGGTCTGGCTGAGGCCGGCGAACATCATATCGCCAAAATCGTCGGGCATCACCGATGCTGCTGAGACGTCCAGTCCGGCTCTGCCAGCCTTATTAAGGGCGCTTCTCATTGTACCCCATGCGACATCATACTGTCCGTTTTCAGCCTTTGTCGCCTTGCGGTCGCCAACGAATACGGCCTCACCCGCACCTTTCATGTAGAGCAAGTCAAAGCCCCATTCCTTCGCCATATCCAGGTAGGCGAATTTCCTGGGGCCCATGACGTTGAAGCAGCCATGATCGTACGGTACGCCAAAGGTATCGCTTTCCGTGTACGCGCGTCCGCCGATGCGCCCGGCTCCTTCGACGATGACAACAGACTTGCCTTGAGCAATCAATGTGCGGGCCGCCGAAAGGCCAGCCGATCCAGCGCCAATGATCACCACATCTGGATTCGTGGGTATCGTCTGTGCCCAGGCGGGCAAGGATGCTGTGGCGAGTAGACTTGTAAGGACTGATCTGCGTGACAGGAATTTAGCTCTATATGATTTCATTTCCGATCAATGTC
>JAYGED010000138.1:0-4273 GCA_046582565.1 Alphaproteobacteria bacterium | reverse complement strand
CCAGTTTCATCATCGAATGCGAACGTTCGATCATGAAATCCTGATGGCGACGTTGGTCGATCATCAGGAACTGCTTCGTCGAGGCGTCGATCAGGGTTTCGAAGTCGGTCTTGTAGTACGTCCCGATCGTGTCCCTGCACGCCTGCATGCGATCCTTCTCGGATTCATGCTGGGCGACCATGAACGTGCGGATGATGTTTTTCACCGCGTCGCGATCGGCTTCGATCAGCCGCTCACTCACCGCGATCACGCAGTCCGTGTAGAACGTACCGTAGATGTCGGTGCCGTCCGACAGTACATGCGAGCCCGGCACGGCCTTCAGCGCCTGGGTTGCATAGGGCTCGATATGGCAGATCGAATCGACCAAGCCGTTGACGAACGCCTGCACGATTTCGGGCGACGAACCCAGGAACTTGACGTCCATCTCGGCCCAGTCGCCGCCATGCTTGGTGATCCAGTCGTAGGGCAGAACTTCGAGGGTGTCCGCCTGGAACGTACCCAGGCTCTTGCCCATGAGCTTCTCGGCGCTGTCGATACCCGGCTGCGCCACGATCACGCAACCCTCGACGCCTGTCCCGGCGATTATCTTAACCGGCGCTCCCTTGTCGATCAGGGTGAAGAAGTTCGAGTATGGGATCGACGTCAGATCGACTTGTCCCGACCCGAAGATCGCCGCGATGTCGCCACTCGACGGCGCGTTCACGAACTCGAGGCTGATGCCGTACTGTTCGGTCATCTTGCGCGCATGAGCCAGGAAAATGGCCATGTTGCACAGCCCCGTGCCATGGGTCGCCTTGACAATCAAATTGCCGGCCAGCGCCGGACGATTGATCCCCGCGAGCGTCGCCGCCGTGGCGGCGGCGCCGACGCAGCAGTGGCACAGAAAATCTCGACGCCCCAACAGCGGCGAGTGCTCATGTACATGCATTTTAAGGTCTGTAGTTGACATCCCTAATATCTCCCTTGTTGCATTTTTGTTGGAAAGGATTCCGGGCCCTCACGACCCGCACGTTCCAACTCGGCGGCCAGCGGATCAAAACAAATCACGTTGGCCGGTAGTTGGGCGTCAGTGGGGACAAGCCCGAGCGATCGCAGCGAGTCCCAACGGTCATAGACCGTGTGTTCCAAATGGCGAATATCGATACAAGGTGGTTGACGGCGCGCGCCGACCTCGAGGTCGTCGCGGTCATAGCCCGGGTAGTGCCGGGCGGCGAAATCGAGCATGCCGCTCGGATCCGCCGCGATCATATGTTCGGCCCGGATCATCGCGCGCAACGCCGCCGACACGAGGTCGGGCTTTGCCTGGAGAAAATCGGCCGTGGCGACCAGAACCGTGTCGGGAAAGGGATCGCCCCATAATTCCGTGCCGTCGCTCAGCTGTACTGCGCCAAGACGGCGGATGCGCGAGGCGTGCGGCTCGGCGAGGGTGATGGCGTCGATGCGCCGGCTGTCGAAATCGTCCAGCGCGTCGTTGATGTCGTCGAGATAGACGATCTCGAGGTCGTCGAAGCCAAAGCCATGGGCGGCCAGCGCGTCGTGCAGCAGTATCTCCAAAGGGTCGCGGCGGAAGGTGCCCGCCTTCAGCCCTTTCAACTGACCGATGCTGGCAATCTCAGGCTGCGCCATGATCGTGATGCCCATCAGCCCACTGCCGCCGACGATGATCGGCGGGTTGGGCCGGGAAGCGGCGATCAGCGGCTCGGTGAAGGCCATGGTGCCGAGTTCCGAGACGCCGGATTCGAAAATCTCGGCGGTCGACGAAAGCGTGCTGAATGAGGGAACATTGACGTCAAGGCCCTCGGCCACAAACAGGCCGGCGCCTTCCGCGACAAAGAGCGGCAGGTTCGAAAGCGAGCAGCCGTGCGTCAGCGTGATGTGCGAGGTCAAGAGATACACTCCTTGACGGATATATGCTCACTTCGCGGTGATGGTCTCACGGCTGATAGGTGCGACCAACCACCCGTAACGGTACGATCATGAACCAACAGATCATTACACAAATTGCGAACCGTGGGAAATCTTGGGCGGCGGCTCATTACACAATCCTCGGTGTGTGGTCGAGTTTGCGGGCCATGTCGATGAAGATTTCCGACAGTATGTTCAGATCGGCGCCAAAGAGCATGGTGCGAAAGCCGACCGCCTCGCATGCCCTTCCGGACTCGGCGGTCAGGTCCGGGTAGGGAAACACGCCGATACTCTTTCCAGCGCGCTTGCCGGCCTCGATAATCCGCCGCGCGGCATCGCCTATCGCGTCGGCGAACGCATCGGTCCCGGCAACGCCGATGTGGTGCGAATAGTCCCCGGGACCGAAGAACACTGTATCGATCTCGGGAATCGCTAGAATTTCGTCGATGTTGTCGAGCCCTTTAGGCGATTCTATGATCGGCAGGATAGCGAGGGTTTCGGTCAATGTTTCCGACATGCGGTCGTGATAGTCGTTCGAATACCGCGATGCATGCGTCGAAGGATCCCAGCCTCTCGGACCACGGGGAGGATACTGCATGGCCTGAATTGCCTGGCGTACCTGATCCGCGGTTTCCATATGCGGCACGACCACGCCGCGCACGCCGGAATCCAAAAACTTGCTGATCAGAACCTGGTCATTGGCAACGACGCGAACCATCGGCAGGACGCCGGCAGACTCGGCCGCGCGTACCATGTCGATGGCCAGTTCGGGCGTGACCGGACAATGTTCGTTGTCGAAAACGACGAAGTCGAACCCGGCATGTCCAACTATTTCCACGAGCGCGGGGTCGATCGAAGCCGTCAACATGCCAATCGGCAGGTCGACAGTCTGAAGCATTTCCCTAAATGACGAGTAGCGCTCGATTTGTTCCAGTTTTCGAACTCTTTGAAATTTTTGTTCCCGTATTTCTTCCGGCTATATAAGATGAACCCCTCGCGGAATTCAACCGTTTTCCGGTGTGCGGCGCCAACATCGTCGGAAGCGTTTCAATACGATTCATTCTCCCCGACATTCGATGCTGAACCGGGCCTGAAATTGTGGCCTGATTCTGATCACGACCCTCTACGATGGCCCTTAACCGCTGGGTGAACAGACGACTAAGCCGAGGGAGACGACATGACCAAGCCCATCGAAGCGCGAATACTGGATGTCTACGAACTCTTCTCGCCCAGTGAGCGGAAGTTCGCTGAAGTCATCCTCGAGCACCAGAAGGACTTCTACAGTTTCACGACGACCGAACTGGCGCAACAGGCTGGGGTCTCGAAGGCAACGGCGGCGCGGTTCTTCAAGAAGCTAGGCTATCGCACCTATCATGAAGCGAAACGCCAGATGCGCGCGCTGAAAAACTGGGGGTCGCCGATCCATGGCTTCAACGAGTTCGATCAAGCGGCCGCCGCGGACCCGCTCGCCAAGCAGCACATGGATACCGACATCGCCAACATCACCAAGACATTTCAATCCCTGAAAGACGAGGATGTCGCGCGCACGATCCAACTCTTGCGTGGCGCCGAGAAAATATGGATTCTCGGCCTACGGAACGGTTACGCGTTCGCCACCTACCTGCGGACCGAGATCGGCCTCTACAAAAACGACGTGCGGCTGCTGCCCCATGGCGGACTGAGTTTCGGCGAGGAGTTCGCCTCGATGACGCCCAGGGACGCCTTGGTGGCGATCGCCTTCCGCCGCCGTCCAAGGGCGTTGCGCAAGCTCCTGATCGAGGCGCGCAATCTCGGCGTCCCGGTGATCCTGGTCACCGACGTCAGCGCGTCGCAGAGCGCCAAACAGGCCGACATCGTTTTTCGCTGTCAGTGCCGCAACCCGTCGTTATCGGATTCCTACACCTCGGTAACCAGCCTGCTGAACTATCTGGTGTCGGCGACCGCCTTCTCGCTCGGCGACGAGGCGCGCGAACGCCTGGAGCGGATCGACGATTTGCACGGCAGGCTCGACGACCTCGTTGTGCCCATCGACTGAGCGCAATTATGCCAGCTCGCGTTTCGATGCTGTCCTCTATCATTCGCCAACCATGGCCAGAGGGAGAAATCCGATGAGTGATACGAAACTGGTGCGCGGCCGCTGGATCGTCACCGGCGGCGGCGAAGGCGATGCGGTCCTCACCGACGCGGCGGTGCGCGTCGAAGGCGGAACCATCGCCGAGGTCGGCGACTGGGAGACCCTGCGCGCCGCCCACCCCGATGCGACGGTTGTCGGCTCCGAGCGTGTCGCGATCATGCCCGGCATGATCAACGCACACCATCACAGCAACGGCGTCTCTTCGATCCAGCAGGGCATCCAGGACCGCCTGCT
>JAYGED010000071.1:0-18414 GCA_046582565.1 Alphaproteobacteria bacterium | reverse complement strand
CGTGTGCTCTTCCGATCTAACTTTTGGAACCAGGCCAAGCGCCATCTCCGCCGTTACAATGGCATCCCCAAGCACCACTTCCATCTCTATCTCAAGGAATGTGAATGGCGCTTCAACTACCGGCCTACAGCCAATCTGTTGAAGGTTCTAACGCAATAGGCCAAAATGTGATTACTTCGAGCTTATCTATGTCAGCCCCAATAATTATATAACGGTGTTTTCTTTGCCGATATCCCGTGGCCGAATCTGACCAATATTCAGCCGATCGAAGAGCTCTTGATGCTCAATGTTATACACCTTGAATGTGTGTGGTAAATAGGTGTTGTTTAGAGGTCTATTTCAGGCTCAAACACATCCGCAATCGTTAGCCGTCAGGCGGCGACGGGACCCGCCGCCTTGATCGCATCGGTGACATAGGGGTCGAATGAGGTGAAGTTGGCGTGAAACCGGCCCACCAGATCGCGGGCGGTGGCATCGTAGGCTCGCTTGTCGGCCCAGGTATTGCGCGGATTGAGTACTTCCGCCGGCACGCCGGAGCAGGCCTGGGGCACGAAAAGCCCGAAGTTGGGGTCGATAGCGATTTCCGCGCTGGTGAGAGAACCATCCAGCGCCGCATGCAGCAGGGCGCGGGTATATTGAATTTTCATCCGGCTCCCTACGCCGTAGGAACCACCGCTCCAGCCCGTGTTCACGAGCCAGCATGTGGTGTCGTGACGAGCGATTCGCTCACCCAGCATCTTGGCGTAAACCGACGGGTGGCAGGGCATGAACGGCGCCCCGAAGCAGGTCGAGAAGGTCGCCTGGGGCTCGGACCCGAGGCCCTTTTCGGTACCCGCTACCTTGGCGGTATAGCCCGAGAGGAAATGATACATGGCCTGTTCGGGCGTTAGTTTCGAAATCGGCGGCAGCACGCCGAATGCATCCGCGGTGAGCATGATCACATTGTCCGGGTGGCCGGTAGCGCCGCTCGGCGAGGCGTTGGGTATGAAGCCCAGCGGATAGGATGCCCGCGTGTTCTCCGTCAGGCTGGCGTCGTCGAGATCGAGCGCCCCACTGTGCGGATCCATCACTACATTCTCCAGCACGGTTCCGAAAAGCCGCGTGGTCGCAAAAATTTCAGGCTCGGCGGCCTCGCTGAGACGGATCACCTTGGCGTAACAGCCGCCTTCGAAATTGAACAGCCCCGCATCGCCCCAGCCATGTTCATCATCGCCAATCAGGGTGCGTTTGGGGTCGGCCGACAGGGTCGTCTTGCCGGTGCCCGAAAGGCCGAAAAACACCGATGAATCCCCGCCGTCGCCGACGTTCACCGATGAATGCATGGGCAGCACGCCGGCGGCGGGCAGCAGGAAATTGAGGATCGAGAAGATCGATTTTTTGATCTCGCCAGCGTAAGAAGTGCCGCCGATCAGGACTTCGCGGCTGGCGAAATTGGCAATGATGAAGACCTCGCTGTTGGTGCCGTCACGTTCAGGCTCGGCGGTAAAGCTCGGCGCTTGGATGACAGTGAATTCCGGCTCGAAATCCGCCAGGTCCTCGAGCGGCGGAGCGATGAACATATTGCGCGCAAACAGGCTGTGCCAGGCGGTTTCGGTAATCACCCGCACCGCCAGCCGGTGATCGGCCGACGCCCCGGCGTAACAGTCCTGAACGAATACATCCCGATCGCGCAGATGGTCCAGCATGCGGCGTTTGAGCCCGTCGAACCGGTCGGCGGAAATAGGTTTGTTGACCGCGCCCCAGTCGATATCACCGGAGCTTACCGGATCTTCGACAATGAACTTATCACCCGCCGAGCGCCCGGTATGCTGGCCCGTGGTGACGACCAGCGCGCCGCCCTTGGCAAGGCGGCCCTCGTTACGGCGTAGAGCCTCTTCATAAAGCCCCGCCGTCGAGTAATTCCAATAGGCGCAAGCAACATCGCCGATGCCGTGAAGCTCGAGGCCGTGACGACTCACAACGGGGCCGGATTGCTGCATGGGAACTCCCGATCGCGATGTTAGATTAGAATTGATCGCAATCAGTTCACATCATTTTCGCAACCGAGGCAAGAGGATCAGGACTCTTTGGGCTGATCCAGCAAAACTTCCGCGGAAATCCAGTCGATAGCGCCGAAACCGGCGACAAGATGAGCGCTGTCCACGGCCATGTGATAGACCGCAAAATCGGCAAAATCGACATATTGGGCGGCGCTTGGATGGCGCGCCAGGTAACAGCGGCGATGATCGGGCTCGGTGCTTTTGCGGGCGCGCCCGAGCAGGGTGAGCCGGGGCCCAGCCAGAGGTTCCTTGAGACCGGACGTTCCGTCGATCAGCAGGGATATGCGGTCGTCGGCCGCAATGTTGCGGCTATGCTCGGCCAGGTCCGAGAGCAGCAGCAGGGGTGCGCCGCGCGTATCGAGGGCGATCTGTACCAGGGATGCGAAGGGCCAACCGTCGCGGTCCCACGCCGCCGTGGCCAGGGTAGCCATCGAGGCGCCGAGCATCAGCGCGCGAGCCGCCACCGCCGCATCTGTTTCAGCATCACTCATCTGTCTTACAAAAAAATACCGCCGCCGGCTCGATGATACCGGCGGCGGCTATTATTTTTTCAGCGCCTAATGGCAGTAGTTGGCGGCGCCGATCATGGTAGCGCCCCAGGGCTGCGAGCCAACATCATCGATGGTGGCGGCCAGGGCGCGGGCGGCGAGATCGATCACCGCCACCTGATCACTGCCGCTCAGGGCGACATAAAGCTTCGCGCCGTCGGGCGTGACAACGCCGGTCTCGGGCGAGGACGGCAGGGCAATTTCACCGACTGTCTTCATGGCGACGAGATCGATGATCACAAGTTTGTTCTCACCCCGGCTCACCACATAGGCTGTGGTCCCGTCGCGGTCGAAGTTCACGCCGGTCATATCGGCAGCGCCCGCCACGGTGGCAACCACTTCAAGGGAGGCTGTCGAGACCACCGAGACCGTGCGGTCGCCGTTGTTGGGCGTCACCATGTAGCGGCCATCGGCGGATGTGAAGGCGCGCCACGGCTTATCACCCACTGTGATGCGTTTGAGAATGTCCGACGTTTCGAGATCGATGACCGCCAGGGTATCGCTCTCGCCATGGGCCGCGAAGCCCAGGGAGCCGTTTCTGGTGACATTGATAATACCCTGATAGAGATCAACCGATCCGGCTGATGCGACAGCCATCGGTGTGCCGACCGGAATTTCGCTGATCAGAGTGCCGGTGGCGACATTGATGACGCTGGCATGATTGGCCCCAAGATTGGCCACATAAAGCATCGCGCCGTCCGGGCTGAAGGTCAGGTTATGGGGCTCAAACAAGCCGTTGATTCGCGTCGTCTCGCGGTTGCTCCTGAGCGACAGCAGCGACACCGTGCCGGCGCCCATATTGCCCACCGCGAGGATTTCACCGTTCGGGCTGACAGCCATATGCTCGGGCTCCACATCAAGCGCCACCGTCGCTTCGGTCTCGAAGGTTTGGGCGTTGATGATCGACACCGTGTTGTCGGCCGTGTTGCTGACCACCAGTTTGCCGAACGCCGCCGATGCGACGACCTGATGAGGCACATTGCCGACATCGATGCGGGCGATAACGCGGTCGCTACGGGTATCGATCACCGCAACGTCGGCCGACGCCCGGTTGGGAACGAAAAGCAAGTGGCTGATATCCTCATGGGCGGAAGCCAGAGGCATCCCAACAACGGTGGCAAGGGTCGCGGCTACGGCGGTGAAAATCTGGACCGAGAGCTTCATCGAAAACCTCCCAAGGGCTCGTCGAATTGCGGGGGAAAGAATCATTTTCTGTCCGGGCACTGTAGGACCGGATTCCAATCACCGTCAATGCCCGTCATGGGCTGATGCGGGGCTTTCTTGCAAGCTTCGCCACCGCGATGCTGTAGGGTCGCCCCGTCATGACCCAGCAGGCCCAAACATCCACTCTCGGCGATGTCCGCGAGACCCTTGGTTTCGCGCTGCCGGTCACGCTATCGCGGGTCGGACTGCTCGCCCTGGTGATCGTCGATACGATCATGACCGGGCGCCTGGGCGCTAACGAGCTGGCCTATTACGCCCTCGCCATGGCGTTCATGTTGCCCATGATGATGGTCGGCGTCGGCGTGCTGATGGGAACGGTGGTGCTGACCGCACAAGCCATCGGCGCCGGCAATGCGGGCGAATGCGGCGGTGTATGGCGAGTCTCCATGGCCCATGGCGCGGCCTACGGCGGTCTGGCGTTTGCGTTATGCTATGTCGCCGAGCCGTTTCTGCTGGCGACCGGCCAAGCGCCGGAACTGGCGCTGGGCGCAAGCGGCGTCATGATGATGTTCAGCTGGGGCATGCCGGCGATGTTCCTCTATTTCGCCACAAGCTTTTTCCTTGAGGGTATCAGCCGGCCCCTGCCGGGCGTGATCGTGATGCTGTTCGCCAATCTTCTCAACGCCGGGCTCAATTGGATTTTCATCTATGGAGCGGGCGGCTGGACGCCGGCAATGGGTGCCGAAGGCGCCGCCCTGGCGACCACGATCGTACGCTGGGCGATGTTCCTGTCTCTGATTATCTATTGTCTGTGGCAACTCGACAGCCAGCATTACGGTATTCGCGGGGCTATCGCCGACGCTCGGCAAATCGGCCGCAGGCTACGCCGTATCGGCTATCCCATGGCTCTCGGCGTGGCTCTCGAATCGACTTCCTTTTCGGCCATGACCCTGTTCGCCGGCCTGCTTGGCGCGGCGCATATTGCCGGCTATCAGATCGCCATGAACCTGAATGCCCTGGGTTTCATGTTCGCTCTCGGCTTTGCCACCGTGGCCAGCGTACGGGTCGGCCATGCCGTCGGCCGTCGCGACCAGCCCAGCGTTCGCGCCGCCGGCTGGGTTTCGGTCGGGCTCGCAGCGCCCATCCTGGTAGCCGTGGGGATGGTCTACGGACTCAGCGCCCATAGCCTCGCCGCGGTCTATACCGGCGATCCGGATGTGCTGGCCATCGCTGTCCCGGCCATCCTGATGACGGCGATAGTCATTATTCCCGACGGCATCCAGGGGGTTCTGGGAGGCGCCCTGCGTGGCGCCGCCGATGTCTGGCCGGCAACAATTTTCTATGTCATTGCCTTCTGGTTCATCATGGTCCCGCTCGGCTACTACCTGGGCGTTCTGAAACAGGGTGGCGCGCTGGGGCTAGTGGCGGCGATCCTGGTCGGAACGATTATCGCCTCGTTGATGCTTGCGGTGCGCTTTCACATTGTCTCCGGCCGCGACACCGGTCGCATATGAACATGACAAGCGCTAAGTACCGAGCGTAAACTGAAGCCGTGAGCCATACAATCGCCCTGGTCGACGACGACCGCAACATCCTGACTTCGGTCTCAATCGCGCTTGAGGCCGAGGGCTTTCGGGTGCAAACCTATACCGACGGCGCCGAGGCCTTGCGCTCCTTGACCGCGCGGCCGGTCGATCTTGCCATTCTCGACATCAAGATGCCGCGCATGGACGGCGTTGAACTGCTCAAGCGGTTGCGCGAAAAAAGCAGCCTGCCGGTGATCTTCCTGACCTCCAAGGACGAGGAGATCGACGAGGTTCTCGGCTTCAAGATGGGCGCCGACGACTATATCCGAAAACCCTTCTCCCTGCGCCTTCTGATCGAGCGCATACGGGCGATCCTGCGTCGCGCCGACCTCGCCGCCGGCGGCGGTGACGATGCTGACAGCGAGCCCAAGATCATACGCGGCGATTTGCTGCTTGACCCGGCGCGCCATGAATGCCGCTGGCGCGACGTCGGCGTCACCCTGACGGTGACCGAATTTCTGATCCTCAAATCCCTGGTCATCCGGCCGGGCCATGTGCGCAGTCGCGATCAACTGATGGACGCCGCCTACGATGACAATATCTATGTCGACGACCGCACCATCGACAGCCACATAAAACGCATCCGCAAGAAGCTCAAGGCGGTGGATGAGACATTCTCGCAAATTGAAACCCTCTACGGCGTCGGCTATCGCTACAACGATAAATAACCGCGGCCATGAGCAATCTCGATCACCCTGAGAGAGAAAATTTCGAACCGAGGCCGCGCCCCCGCCGACGGCGCAGCCGCTTCTCCTCTCTGACCTGGCGGATCCTCGCCATCAATCTGCTGGCCCTGGTCATCGTCGTCACCGGCATGCTCTATCTCGACACCTACCGGGCGGGGCTGATCGAGGCCAAGACCATCGCCCTCGGCACCCAGGGAGAGCTGATCGCCGCGGCGCTTGCCGAGTCGGGCGTTGTGGGCGAGAACACCGGCCAGAGCGGCGACCTGCTTAATATCGACGACGCCGGAGCGCGGCAGCTCCTGGCGCGGCTTATCGCGCCGATCAGGACCCGGGCGCGGCTCTATGACGAGCAGGGCAATCTACTGGCCGACAGCCGCCGCCTGGCGGGGGTCTGGTCGAGCGTCCAGGCGGATAGCCTGCCGCCGCCGGCGGGGGCCTTCGAAGAGACTGCCGAGGCGGTCTATGACTGGTTCGTCTCCATGTTGCCCTCTGATCGCGGGCTCGACCCCTATATCGAATCCACTGATCCGCACGGTGACGATTATGCGGAAGTCGGCGCCGCCCTGGACGGGACCTTATCGTCTAGCTTGCGCGCCGGCGGCGAGGACGGCGTGATCCTCAATCTGGCTATTCCCGTGCAGCGCTTCAAACAGGTACAAGGGGCGCTTCTGCTGACCACCAGCATCGCCGATATCGAAGACAGCGTTCGCCAAGTGCGCTACGGCATCCTCAAGCTCTTCGCCGTGGCCCTGGCCATCACCACCAGCCTGTCGCTGTATCTTGCGGGAACCATCGTACGGCCGCTCTACCGCCTGGCGGAAGCCGCCGACGCGGTGCGCCACGCCCATGACAAGGACGCTTCCATCCCTGACTTTTCCAACCGAGGCGATGAGATCGGCGATCTGTCACGGGCGCTCGGCGAAATGACCGAGGCCCTGGCCGAACGCATGGGCGCCATCGAGAGTTTTGCCGCCGATGTGGCCCACGAAATAAAAAACCCGTTGTCTTCGCTGCGCAGCGCGGTGGAGGCCGCGGCGCGTATCGAGGACCCGGTCGACCAGCGGCGCTTGTTGGCGGTGGTCGAGGACGATGTGCTCCGGCTCGACCGCTTGATCAGCGATATCTCGGACGCCTCCCGCCTGGATGCCGAACTGGCCCGCGCCGAGAGCGAGCCGGTTGATATAGCCGCTCTGCTGACGGCCTTGGCCGGTGTTTATCCAACAGTCGATTTCACCCGCCAGGACGACGCTCCTCTGACCACGTCGGGTATCGAACAGCGTCTGGTTCAGGTCTTCGAAAATCTGATCGCCAACGGGCGCAGCTTCAACCCGCAAGACGGCGCTATCCGGATCACCGCGCGGGCCGGCGCTGAATGGGTCGAAGTGGTCGTCGAGGACGACGGCCCCGGGATCCCGCCGGCGAGTTTCGAGACGATCTTCGAGCGCTTCTACAGGGATCGCCCGGCAGGTGAAAAGTTTGGCACCCATTCCGGTCTTGGCCTGAGCATTTCAAAACAGATCATCGAAGCCCATGGCGGCGTCATCTTCGCCGAGAACCGCGGCGATGATCCCAATGCACCGCAGGGCGCGCGTTTCACCGTGCGGTTGCCCACATGAGACAGTTATGGTTGATCCTGGTGTTTCTATGGACTCCCGTATTGTTATCGAGTCCCAGCGGGGCGAACGAACAGCAGGCCCTTAAAATTTCACTCCCGGTCGACTGTAAAATCGGCAAAACCTGTTTCGTACAGAATCATTTCGACCGCGATCCCGGACCCGGATTCCTGGATTATGCCTGCGGAATCCTCGGCTACGACGGCCATACCGGCATCGACATCCGGGTGGCGGATCTGCCGGCCATGGCGCGCGGTGTTGCCGTCATCGCGGCGGCGCCGGGGCGTGTCAATGGCGTGCGGGACGGCATGACCGATATAGACGTGCGGCTGATCGACGCCGCGACCATCGAAGACCGCAAGGCGGGCAATGCGGTGGTGATCGACCATGGCGGGTCGTGGCACAGCCAATACAGCCATTTGCGCCGGGGCAGCATCCGGGTGGCCGAAGGCGATAGCGTCGCGGCCGGTGATGTGCTCGGCATGATCGGCATGTCGGGCAACACCGCCTTCCCGCACCTGGAGTTCGCCGTTCGCCATCAGGGAAGGGCCGTGGATCCTTTCGGCGGACTCGACAACACCATGCTCTGCAAGGTGAGCCGCGACACCCTATGGGATAAATTCGCCCTGGCGGCGCTGAGTTATACGCCGAGCGGCCTCCTCGCCGCCGGCTTTGCGAGCCGTCAGCCCAACTGGCAGGAAGCACGGCGCGGCGATTACGCCGCCAGTATCCCGAGGCGCGATGCGCCCGCGCTGGTGTTTTGGATCAGCCTGTTCGGCGGCCAGCAAGGCGACAAGAGCCTCCTCCGCCTGATTGGGCCGAACGGGGACATCATCGGAGAAGGCCGCTTCAAGGCGACGAAAGACCAGCCCCTTGTCTTCAGTTTCACCGGCCGCAAGCGCACCGAGACAAGCTGGCCCGAGGGGGTCTATCGCGGAGAGTTTACGCTCATCAGGGAAATCGACGGCGCCCCGCGCGTGCTGCTGTCGACAGTGCGCGAAATTACCCTGCGCTAGAGAAAACTGGGGCGAGGACCGATGCGACATGTTGAAATTGACCGGAGACAGTTCGGCAGACTAACGGTAGGTCTGGCGTTCGTCGGCTCCACGCTGCCGTTTCAGATAGCGATCGCCGATGACCTCTCTCATTGGCTGCTCGAAAAAGTTACCCCGGATGGCCAACGGCGCGCTGACGCGATTGTGGGTACGGTTTCATCCGCGACCTTTGATAGGCTTTGGTGGACGTTCGAGCGGATCGCCGACATCTGGGAACTAAGTTCTTTTCTAACCATGGACAAGAGCGACCTTGAGAACATGGTCGCTTTGAAGAGCGAAGAACGGCCAAGTTACCTCGCCGAATATGACGCCGGGGCAGCCGTCATTGACCGTGCCATAGACAGTATGGCGGATCGCAACAAGGCTCTGGACCTGCTGATATCGGGTCGGTTTCCTGAAACAGATCTGCTGAACAGCCGCCTCGGGCAGTTCAGAACATATGTTGTCTGGGAGTTTATGAGTCTGGCCGTGTCGCAGGGCGGCTTCAAAAGATTCGGCTACGAGAACTACCGTGGCTTTATGGCGGGATCTTTTACGGATCGTGACGATCTGCCATACCGGGCAACGAAACCGTGATCGCGCCGCACATCGCCATTATCGGGTCAGGCGTTGCCGCTTGTGCGGTGGCGCAGAGATTGCTGGAACGAAAGATCGCCGGGCGGGTCACACTGTTCGAAGCGGGCAATGCCGTAAAAATGGCCGATCAGCGTCACTGGCTGGATTATCTCACGACCAACAGCAGGCCCTATGACGAGAATGGTGATGCTCGGGATCAATCAGACGAGGGCAGCTCAAAATTTCTTCGTGGCTCTCGCCTGTTTGTCCGTGGGGGCTCGACGGTTCACTGGGGCGGATGGAGCCTGCGCTTTAAGCCCGAAGACTTCGCCCTGGCGAGCGCCACCGGTCAGGCCATCGATTGGCCGTTCGGGTATGAGACCCTGGAACCTTACTATCATTTGGCTGAACAATTCCTGACCGTCGCCGGGGACTCCGCGAGCGAGGACCCGCCCCGACAGGGCAAGAAATATCCGCTCGAAGCCGTGCCCTACACGATTAAGGACGGCCCCGTGGCAAAGACGCTCGACTCTCTAGGCTATGGTTATTCTCACCTTCCCATCGCGCGTAACTGGGGGTGTGTGACCACGGGCACCTGTAAATACTGTCCGGTCAATGGCCGCTATACAGCCGTTATGACGTTGCAAGAAATGGAGGACAGCTTTGGCGCCGCCATAGAGCTGCGCACCGAAAGCCCGGTACGCCGCATCATCATGCGCGATAAAAAAACAGCTCTCAGTGTTGAGTACATCGAGAAGGGCGACGGGGATGTGAAATTCTTCTCCGCTGACCGCATCATCATCGCGGCCGGTGCTATTGAGTCGCCCAAGCTCCTGCTCAACTCACAGAGCGGGTTTTGGCCGGTAGGGATCGGCAATGATTTCGATCACCTGGGCCGCCATCTGGTGTTCCATCCTCTGGTGTGGGCCAAGGGCCGCAAAAAGAACAATCCGGATCATCTCGACCAGGAATTGGATTTCCCCACTCTGGGCTGCCGGCATTTCGATTCACCGGCGGAACAAAAACGCGGGAAGTTCTTTTTTGTGCGCGATGGCCGCGGAACAGCCGCTTCCTTTCAGCGCGACATGAGCGAAGGGAAATCCGTAGCCGATATCGAAAAGAAATTGCAAAGCGAGTTACCGTTCTCACTACACGGCTTCATCGAATCCTTCGAACCTGAGGAAAACCGTGTTTCGCTCACCAGCGAGACAACCCGTTTCGGGTTGCCGGGCACCAAAATCACGCTTCGAGAGAACGACATTACCACGGCCGGAAAAAAGCGATTTGAGGAGGTACTGGCCCGAATATTGCGGGAAATGGGCTGTTCAAGCATCGAGGCAGGGCATTATCCCCCACGCGGCGATCACAGCGTCGCAACCTGCCGGATGAGCGTGGAAGAAAAGGATGGCGTGGTCGACGCCAATCTCAAAATTCATGGGACCGACAATCTTTATGTCTGCTCCAACGCAGTCATACCCAATGTGGCGGCCGTAAATCCGACCCTCACCCTGACCGCCCTAGCTCTCCGCCTGGGCGATTCACTCTAGATTATTAGTGGACGCTGACCGGCTCCAGGTCGTTCTGGCGGGCGGCAACGAAGGCGACGTCCCGATCGCCAAACACGGCGAGCTCCTGCCCGTTCGCGGAGTGGATGGCGTAGGCCGATTCGCCGTCGACAGTTACCGGTTTGATATAGGCGACATGCATCGAGCCCAGGGCGAGGAACGCACTTGAGGTCATGGGATGCGCCCCGGCGCCGGAATTGTTGCTTGGCGTGTTCATGAGCTTTCCTCCATTTCTTTCCCTGGCAGATTTGCCGGCTCTGTCATGGCGATCGACGATGCGCTGTTCTCGACCTTGCAAATTTCGATATTGCGCCGCCGGATTTCCGGCTCGGGGCGGGCCAGGTCGATGCTCAACAAACCATTGTCCAGGCTCGCGCCGGTCACCTCAATACCCTCGGCGAGAACGAAGCTGCGCTGAAACTGGCGCGCCGCTATCCCGCGATGGAGATAGAGACGGTCCGGATCATCGGTCTGCTTGCCACGGATCATGAGCTGGTTACTTTCGATACTGACGTCGAGATCATCGGTGGCAAACCCAGCTACCGCGAGGGTGATGTTGAGGCGGTTATCATCAATTTGTTCAATATTATAAGGCGGATAGCCATCGGCCGAAGTCTTGGAAACGCGCTCAAGCATACGCTCGATTTGGTCGAATCCGAGGAGCAACGGACTGTTAAACACGGAAAGACGCGGCACGGCAAAATCTCCTCTCAATGAGCGAGCATCATGGTGTGGGCCCGCATAACGGCGCCCCGATCTATCCGGCCTCGGAGTGAGCACCGGAAGTATTTATGTAGGGTGACCAGGGGGTTGATTCAAGCCGTGACGGCTGTGCTGGCTGCGCCTGCCTCTTCGAGCAGCCAATCGCGGAAGACGCGCACCTTGGGTCGCTCCAGGGCGCCGCTCGGATAGACGATGTAATAAGCGGCTTCCATATCGACCGCCAGATCGAAGGGCTGCGCGAGACGCCCGGCCGCCACATCATCGACAATGAAGCTGACCTCGCCCAGGGCCACGCCATGACCGTCCATGGCCGCGTGCAACAAGACGTTGTAATCATCGATCACCGGGCCGGCGCGGCCATCGAAAGACTTAACCCCCGCCGCCGCAAGCCACAGCGGCCAGCCTAGCTGGCCTCTCTCATGCAACAAGGTGTGATGCTTGAGGTCGGCGGGGCTGCGCAGGGGATGGGGGCCTTCGAGCAGCCTGGGGCTGCATACCGGCGTCGCCTTGACATGCAGCAGGAGGTCCGACGACATCCCGGGCCAGTCATCGCCCCAGTCCACCGCGAGATCGATCTCCGAGGATCGGAAATCCACCGGCTCGGTGGTGTGATGGAGATGAAGCTCGATGCTCGGATTGCGGCGCCAGAAACGGCCGATCCTCGGCGCCAGCCAGGCGGCGGCGAAATAAGGTCCGAGGCTGACGGTGAGCGCGCCGCCGCTGTCCGCCGCACCAAAGCCCTCAACAGTAGAGACGATGCGCTCAAAGGCGTCGCCGACCACCGAATAGAGCGCCGCACCCTCGTTGGTAAGCGCGAGACGGCGGGTCATGCGGCGAAACAGCAGAACCCCGATATCGGTCTCCAAGGCCTTGACCTGATGGCTGATCGCCGCCTGGGTAACGTTGAGTTCTCGCGCGGCCCGGGTGAAGCTCAAATGACGCGCAGCGGCCTCGAAGGAGCGCAGGGCAATGGGTGAAGGAAGAGAGCGTGCCATGACTTTCAATACATTAGTATAATTTATCTATCTTATAATCCTATATCAGTTGTCAAGCCTATCATTTCGGCCTAATGATCGAGTATGGATGAATTTTATTTACCTATAAGCCGCCTATGAAACGGGTCGCACGCTATCTGCTTCGCGGCTTTCTTCTGGTCGCCGTACCGCTCGGCGTGCTGGTTCTGGCCGGGCTGATCTATGCTGCCGGCGGCCGCTACGTGACCTCCGAGAACGCCTATGTGAAGGCCGCCATCATCAACATCAGCCCCGATGTCGACGGCCGGGTCGAGCGGGTTCTGGTGACCGACAATCAGCGGATCGACGCCGGCCAGCTGCTTTTCGAAATTGACCCCGCGCCCTTTGAGATCGCCCTTGCCGCCGGTGACGCCGATATGGCCGCCGTCCGCCAACAGATCGAATCCCTGCGCGCCGGCTACCGCCAGGGTGAATTGGAAATTGCCGCCGCCGGGGAGCGGGCCCAATACCTGATCCTCGAATATGAGCGGCAGGTGAAACTCGAAACCAAGGGCATCGGCGTGCGCGCCAAACTGGAGGCCGCCGAGCACGACCTCTCCATGGCGCGCCGCCATGTGGACACCTTGCGCGAGCGCAACCGTATGATCCTCGCCGACCTGGGCGGCAACCCGGCGGCGCCCGTCGAAAGCCATCCCTTGTACAGACAGGCCACGGCCCGGCGCGATCAGGCGGCGCTTGCGCTTTCGCACAGCAGTGTCATCGCCCCGCTCGCCGGGTTTCTGTCCGGTGTCTCTCTCGAGGCCGGCGAATATGTCGAGGCGGGCGATCCGGTATTCGCCCTGGTTGCCTCGGGATCGCCCTGGATCGAGGTCAATCTCAAGGAAATCCACCTCACCCACGTCGCGGTCGGTCAGTCGGCAACCGTGGTGGTCGACGCCTATCCCGACCGGGTCTGGCGCGCCAGGATCGACAGCATCAGCCCCGCGACAGGTGCTGAATTCGCCCTGCTCCCACCACAGAATTCCACCGGCAATTGGGTCAAGGTGGTGCAGCGGGTGCCCCTGCGCCTGGCCCTCGAAGAAGAAGCCGGCGCCCCCCCGCTCAGGGCCGGGATGACGGTGACCGTGAGCATCGACACCAAACGCAAGCGCGATGTCGGCAAAGAGATCGCCAAGCTCATCGGGGTGCTGGTCGACCGCGTCGAGGCCTTCACTATTTCGCAGCCCTAGCCTTGACGAGCATGGCGGCAGACACCGCTCTGCCCACCGGCATACGTCGCGTCATCCTGGTCGCTGCGGCGACCCTCGGCACCGCGGCCTATGATTTCACCTGGACAGTGGTCGGCATCGGCCTGCCCCATATGCAGGGCGCCTTCTCGGCAACAACCGACCAGGTCGCCTGGGTGTTGACCGGATTCATCGTCGGCAGCGCCATGATGACATCCACTGTCGGCTGGGTCACCGCCAAGATCGGGCGCAAGCAGTTGTTCATGTTCGCCCTGGCCGGCTACACGATCACCCTGATCGGCTGCGGCATGTCGAGCACATTGATCAGCGAAGTCGTCTGGCGCTTCATCCAGGGCGTGGTCGGCGCGCCATTGATCCCGCTGGGACAGGCGATCACCGTCGATGCTTTCCCGCCCGAGCGGCACGGCAAAGCAACCTCAATCTGGGCCATCGCCGTGGTTGCCGGCGGCGCTTTCGGTCCCGCCTTCGGTGGCGCCCTGATCAACAAATTCGGCTGGCCGTGGATCTTCTACATCACCATTCCGGTCGGTGTGGTCTCATTGATTGCCGCCTGGATCGTCATCCCCGAGACCCCCAATGATCCGACGCGCAAGCTCGATTGGTTCGGCTGCGCCACCCTGTTGACCGCAATCGCCACCCTCATGCTGGTACTCGGCCGGGGCGAACGCCTTGGCTGGTTCGACTCCTACGAGATCATCCTCGAAGCCATGGCGGCGAGCATCGCCTTCTATTTGTTTATCGCCCATACCATGACCTCGAAGCTCAACTTCATCGACAAGGCGCTGTTCAGAAACCGCAACTATACGATCGGTCTGCTGTTTTTGCTGCTGTTCGCCTCAATCGTCACCCTGCCGATGTTTCTGCTGCCGATCCTGCTGCAGCAAGTCGCGGGCTATCCCGCCATCGAGGCCGGCTACCTGCTGATCCCGAGGGGCATAGGCGTGATCATGGGATTGCTGTTTATCGGCCAGATCGAACATCTTATGGACCCCCGCAAAGTCATCTTCGTCTGTCTGTTGTTCGTCATCTATACGGGCTGGGAGATGTCGCAATGGACGGTTGATGTGCGCGCCTGGGATGTGATCTGGCCCAACTTCATCCAGGGCGTGACCTCGGGCATGATGTGGGTGCCGGTGAGCGCACTCGCCCTGTCCACCATCGAGCGGCGTTGGCAGGCCGACGGGTACGCCATCTTCTATCTGCAATTCGATATCGGCAGCGCCATCGGCGTCGCCGGTATCGTCGCCCTGAACAGCCGCCACGCCCAGATCAACCGCGCCACCCTGGTCGAGCATGTGAACCCCTATAACGAGCTGCTGAACTATCCGGAGATTTCGTCAATTTGGAATATCGCCGAGACCGAGGGTCTCGCCCTGCTCGATCTCGAAATTGGCCGTCAGGCGGCGATGATCGCCTATAACAACAGCTTCCTGATGATTACCCTGGGCGCCGCCATGCTGCTGCCCCTGACCCTGCTGTTCCGCCCGCCTCAAAGGGCCCGATGACCAGTCTCTGAACTAATACGTTATTCATCGGGCTTGATGAACTTCAGGGTCATGCGGTCGGACTCACCGATATCCATATAGTAGGCGCGGTCCTGGTCTTTCAGGCGCAGGGTCGGCGGCAGGGTCCAGACACCTTCGGGATGATCCGCCGTGTCCTTGGGATTGGCATTGACCTCGGAACTTTCCGCCAGGGTGAAGCCGGCTTCTTCCGCCAGATCGATGACATATTCCTCATTGACGTAGCCCGACAGAGCCTGGGGGTCCTGCCAGACGTCCGGGTCGCCGCGATGCTCGACGACGCCGAGCACGCCGCCCGGCTTGAGCGCCTGATACATGGCGTCGAAAATCACTGCCTCGTAGCCGCGCTTCATCCAGCTGTGGACGCTGCGGAAGGTCAGCACCATATCGGCGCTGCCCGGTGGCGCGATGTCGGTCTTGGTGCTCGACAGCTCGGTGAGGATGACCTCGCCGTAGATATCGGGCTTGCCGATGAATTTCTTGCTGTAGGCTTTCAGGGTCCGCCGGACATATTTGCTGGTCGATTCCTGATCATAGCTCGCCGCGTAGAAGAGCCCCGTCCCCGCGAGATAAGGCGCCAGTATTTCGCTGTACCAGCCGGAGCCCGGCCAGATTTCAACCACCGTCATACCGGGCTCGATACCCAGGAACATTAAGGTCTCAAAGGGACGGCGATAGTTGTCACGGACGACGTTTTTAGGCGTGCGCGTATCGCTGGCAATGACCGACTTCAGGCGATCAGCGTCCTGAGCCAGGGCCGGCATGCTCATCAGGGTCAGGACAAGCAAGGCTCGCGTAATAGTCTTATGCGATTTCATGAATCGTGCCCCCCAGAAGCACTCAGTTTCAGGGCCGTGTGAATAAAGCCGTTCGCCGGCGTGTCGATACCGCGCTCGCGGCCCATGCGCACCACCGCGCCGGATAGCCACTCCAGCTCCAGCCGGTTGCCGCGCGTCAGGTCGCCGGCCATTGATGATGTCATTGAGGTCGGCAGGCCGTCGATGAAAGTCAGCCTATCCTCGACGGTGTCCTCATCGAGGGCGACCCCGCCGGCGCGCGCCACGGCGGCGGCTTCGGTCAGCAGCTGAGAGAGCAGCGCCCGGCAATCCGCATCCTCGCGCAACGGACCGATGGTCTTGCGGGTGACACTGGTCAAAGCACTGAGGCCGACCACGAAAATGAACTTGCGCCAAATTGTCTTGTCGATGTCGTCGGCTATCTTGGCGTCGATAGAAGCCTCCTTAAGCGCCGCCATCAGGCGTTCGGCGCGCCTGGTGGCGGAACCGTCCAGTTCGCCAAAGAGGATCGTCGCAAATTCGCTGAGATGATCGATGACCCCCGGCGCGCCGATGACGGCGGATATGGCGGAGACCCCGCCCATGACATGATCCGCGCCCAGGATGTCTGAAAGCTGACCCTCGGCATCGACGCCGTTTTGCAGAGAGATAACCGCCGTCTCGGGTCCGATCAGCGGACGGCAAGCTTGCCCGGCGCTTTGCGTATCCCACAGCTTGGTGGCGAACAGCACATAATCCACCGGCCCGATCTCGGCCGGATCGTCGGTCGCCCAGACTGGCTCCATATGGGCATCGCCGAGCGGGCTGTTGATGCGAAGCCCCGCATTACGCATCGCCGCCAGGTGGGCGCCCCGCGCGATGAAGCGCACATCCATGCCGGCCTCGGCCAGGCGGCCGCCGAAATAGCCGCCGACGCCGCCGCTGCCCATGATCGCGAAACGAGGCCGATCCGTCATGTCGCCTCCTAGAACGTCACCACGCTGCGTATGGATTTGCCGGCATGCATCAAATCGAAGCCCTTATTGATGTCTTCGAGCGGCATGGTGTGGGTGATCAGGTCGTCGATGTTGATCTTGCCCTCCATATACCAATCGACGATGCGTGGCACGTCCGTGCGGCCCTTGGCGCCGCCAAAAGCAGTGCCGCGCCAGACCCGGCCGGTGACAAGCTGGAAGGGCCGCGTGGTGATTTCCTGCCCGGCGCCGGCGACGCCGATGATGATACTTTCGCCCCAGCCCTTGTGGCAGCATTCCAGGGCGTCTCGCATGACATCCACATTGCCGATGCATTCGAAGCTGTAGTCGGCGCCGCCCTTGGTGATATCGACCAGATAGGGAACCAGGTCGCCCTCGACCTCGTTTGGATTGACGAAATGGGTCATGCCGAATTTCTCGGCCATGGCTCGCCGTTCCGGGTTGATATCGACGCCGACGATGCGGTCGCAACCGACCATCCGCGCCCCCTGGATGACATTCAGGCCGATGCCGCCGAGACCGAAGACCACCACGTTCGAGCCGGGCTCGACCTTGGCGGTGTTCATTACGGCGCCCAGGCCGGTAGTCACGCCGCAGCCGATGTAGCAGACCTTATCGAAGGGCGCGTCCTCGCGGATTTTTGCCACTGCGATCTCGGGCAGCACCGTGAAGTTGGAGAAGGTCGAGGTGCCCATATAGTGATACAGCGGCTCGCCGCCCAGGGAGAAACGGCTTGAGCCGTCGGGCATGACGCCCTGGCCTTGCGTGACCCGCACCGCCTGGCACAGGTTGGTCTTGCCCGAGGTGCAGTAATCGCACTGACGGCATTCGGGGGTATAGAGCGGGATGACGTGATCGCCCGGCTTGACGCTGGTGACGCCTTGGCCGACTTCAACCACCACGCCGGCGCCCTCATGGCCGAGGATGGCCGGGAACAGGCCCTCCGGGTCGGCCCCCGACAGGGTGAACTCATCCGTATGGCAGATGCCGGTGGCGTAGATTTCGACCATCACCTCGCCGGGCCTGGGGCCTTCGAGATTGACGGTCTCGATGACCAGCGGCTTGCCGGCCTCATGGGCGACGGCGGCGCGAACCTGCATGACGAAATTCCCTCGATTTATTGATGGACAACAGTGCAGCCATGGTTTCAGCCGGCCGACGGAAATTCAAGCCCTTAGGAGAAGATTCGCCTATCAGCGGTGGTAAAAATGAGCCCGAAGGGATTTAAGGGCACCTCGAATAATGCCCTGACGAGCTCGAACCTGGGTAGCAGATGTTGCCCGGTCTCGGGATTTTAGCATCCGACCGCTCCTGATCGGTTGATTTGATGCCAAAACTCGTAATCCGCACAGGCTCCCGCCTTCA
>JAYGED010000005.1:0-20322 GCA_046582565.1 Alphaproteobacteria bacterium | reverse complement strand
GTCGTCCGAGAGATTATAAAGCGCGCAGAGAACGATCGCCTTGAACATCACCACCGCATCCCAGGGTTTGCGCCCCGCCGACGACTTCCGGTCCTCGGCCGGCTTGCGCCATGCCGCCTCCAGACGAGGCCGGAAGTCTTCCCACGGAACAACCGCGTCGATCTTCAACAGCGGGTCGTTCTTGGCGTCCAGGCCGGCATACCGATTCGCGATGTCGAAAAAACCCATTTGGCCCATGGCTGGTTCCTCTGCCCTCGTGTCACGTCAACAGGATCCTAACCGATTGAAACGTGGGATTGCATATTTAGAGGTGCCCTTAAAAAGAGGCGGACCCGGCAGGGCGCCAAAAGGCAGGGAAATATTAGGCGTTTCAATTGGCTGCGGCGGCGATATGTTCAACAAATCGTGATGTATAATGGTGCCTGACATGGATGAATCCCAATACCAGACACGGCGCAGCCTGATTTTTACCAACGGCATGCAGCCCGACTTGTTCGCCAAGGCTCTGAAGTCCGGCGCCGACATGGTCTGCATCGATCTGGAGGATGCGATCGCTCCGGACCACAAGGATCAGGCGCGAGACTTCACGCTGCCGCTATTTGAAAAGGTTAAACCGGGTGATCCGGTGGAGAGCATGATCCGCATCAACGGCCTGCGGACGGCCGAGGGTCTTGCCGACCTACTCGCCCTGCTCGCCTCGCCGACACTACCGCCCGCTTTGATGCTGCCCAAGATCAAATCGCCCGATGAAATACATGTGATCGAGGACCTCCTCGACGGCCGCCATTCGGCGATTCGCTTCCATGTCATCATCGAGACCAACGAAGGACTGGAAGCCTGCCACGACATTGCCCGCGCTAGCCCGCGAATCGCCAGCCTGATTTTCGGCGCCTTCGATATGGCAGCCGATCTCAGGGTCGAGCCTGTGTGGGATACGCTGCTCTACGCCCGATCACGGGTGGTTCACGCCGCCGCCAGCCAGGGGCTCGATATGATCGATGTGCCGTTTCTCGATCTCGATGACGCGGCCGGCCTGGACGCCGCGGCCAAGGCCGCCGCCGCCCTCGGCATGACCGGCAAGGCGGCGATCCACCCCAAGCAGATCCCGGTGATCAACCGGCACTTCACGCCGAGCCCGGAGGCCGTCGACCACGCCCGGCGCTTCATCGCCGCCTACGAGGCCGGCGACGGCGGGCTGGTGGTGGTGGACGGAAAGTTGATCGAAAAGCCGGTGCTGCGCGCCCTCTACCGCATCCTCGCCATCGCCGAGCGTATAGAAGAAGCCTAGTCGCGCGCTGTCAGACGCAGATCGCGAAGCTCGAAGGGATCGGCGTGGATATCGTCGAGATTGGCGCCCATGAGGTAGGCGGACTTCTGCGCCGCGTTGACCATCGGCGGGTAACCGCAGAGATAGACGCGATAGCCATCGAGCGCGGGATGCTTGGCGAAGGCTACGTTCTCCGCCCGTCCCGGTTTTCCGGATTCTCCCGAGACACAGGCGGTGTAGGTGAAATTGCCATGCTCTTTCTCAAGCGCGCGCAAGTCGGCGTCGAGATAGAGGCCTTCGCGATGACGGGTGCCGTGATAGAGATGGATCGCACCCGTATGGCCGCTCGCCAACGCATCGCGAACAATGCCGATGAGCGGCGCCAGGCCCGAACCGTTGCCGATCAGCAGCAGCGACGCCTCCGGGCGTTCGGGAACATAGAAGCAGTTGCCGATCGGTCCGTGTATATCGAGACTGTCGCCGGCTTCGGCCTCATGGAACAGCCAGTTGCTCATCTCGCCCCGGGGCAGGCGCTTGATATGCAGATCGAGATGCTCATCGAGCGACGGCACGCTGGCCAATGAATAGCTGCGCACCATGCCGTCTTCGCGGCGCAGGTTGATGAACTGGCCGGCGCGATAATAGAGCGGCGTCGCCGGCTCCAGGAAGACGCGGCAGATCGACGGCGACAATTGCTCGATGCGACGAAATGTCGCCCGGCCATAGACTTCGTCGTGATTGGGCGGCGCACAGTCGAGGTCTTCGTCCGGCGTACAAAGGCAGGGCAGGAAATGGCCTTGCGAGCGCAAGGTGTCCCTAATGCCCTGTTGGGAGTCTGCGGTCGGCTCGCCGTCCTGACACTGCAATATGCAGCTCAGGCAGATGCCGTTACGGCAAAAATAAGGTGTGTCTACATCTTGGCGCAGCAAGGCATCGAGCACCGTCTCGCCTGCCTGGTAATCATAGTCGACACCGGCAAAGCGCAGCGTCACCGCTGCCTGAACTACCTTTGGAGCATTACGGGCGATGCATCACCTGTTGAGCACATCGTCACGGGTGCCGGCGGCGGGAGCCATGACTTGGTTGACCAGATCAGAGGGAACGCCGAGTTCATCCAGAGTATTTTGCAGATGCACGGCAACCACGTTGAAGTGAGAATCGTTTAGGCCGTCATCGACCAGGTCCTTATGGGCGTCACGCAGACTTTGGCCAGTGTAATCGTAGGGCCCGCCGAACACCATGGTGAGAAAAGATTTCTGTTTGGTGCGCTGCTCGTCCATATCGATATCTTCAAAATTCTGGCTGACGCGGGCGTCGTTGAGCACCTTGCGATAGAACAGATCAACGGCGGCATCAACCGCGGACTGCCCGCCAATGTTTTCGTAAAGACCCTGAGCCATAAACCATTCTCCCGAAATAAAGTCACAAAGAGTAATATGGCTCACCGGTATGCGCCCATATGGTAAGGATTTCGTAAATCAGGTCGAAAAAATATTGCGTCCCTAATCGGGCCACGGGTTTGGGCGCAAAATAATCCCTCTCGGGCCTCTCGCGGAGCAAATTTCCTTAACCTAATTTTAAAGCACGTTAACCTTTTCTTTACGAGCTGGTCGTATAGATTGGATTAAGGTTAATGAATTAATTCGGCTCATACAGCCAAGGCATTTCTGAGGGACCAAATCATGCGTGTACTTCTCGTTGACGATGATACGGCCACCGCAAAAAGCATTACCATGCTGCTCGGCTCTGAGGGGTTTGTTTGCGACTCCACCGACCTCGGTGAAGACGGTCTCGAGATTGGCCGTCTTTATGATTACGACATTATCATCCTCGACTTGATGCTGCCCGATATCGACGGCTATGAAGTTCTCCGCCGCCTGCGCGCGGCGCGGGTTGCAACGCCGATCCTCATTCTGTCGGGTCTCAGCGAACCTTCGAACAAGGTCAAGGGTCTCGGCTTCGGCGCCGATGATTACCTGACCAAGCCGTTCGACAAGGCCGAGCTGGTCGCCCGCATCCAGGCCATCGTGCGCCGCGCTAAGGGCCATTCCGAAGCGATCTTCCGAACCGGCCTGCTGGCGGTCAACCTGGACGCCCATTCGGTCGAGATCAACGGCAAGCCGATCCATCTCACCGGCAAGGAATACGGCATCCTCGAATTGCTGTCCCTGCGCAAGGGCACCACCCTGACCAAGGAAATGTTCCTCAACCATCTCTACGGCGACATGGACGAGCCGGAGCTCAAGATCATCGACGTGTTCATCTGCAAGCTGCGCAAGAAGCTGTCGACGGCGACCGGCGGCGACAATTATATCGAGACCGTCTGGGGCCGTGGCTATGTGCTGCGCGACCCGGAGCCCGAGATCAATGAGCTGGAGCCGATCCGCGCCGCTGCCATGTAGCTAGAGCATATTCCGATCTTATAGGACCATTTGATGGTCCATAGGCGTTCATTCGGGTAGGCGCGCTGCGCCGCGCGATGCAGCGCATCGGGCAAGCAGCGGAACGCACCCGATGAGCGTCTATGGACCACCGAAGGCCGGGTTCTTTTGTCTCCTGGCCGCGTTCCGCTTCTCGACCGATGCTCTGCATCTCTCTTCGAAGCGCGCCTTGCCAGGAGACAAAATAATCCCGGTCAAATGGTCCTATAAGATCGGAACATGCTCTTAGCTCGGCGGTTGATCCGCCGGCCGATTTCAGCGAGCATGTTCCGGCTTAACCGCCGGAGCCTGCCTCGTGACCCCACCGATCCCATACGTTCGCAATATGACCGTCGACTATGGCGTGGTCGAGCGCCTGTCGCCCCTGATCCGCCGCATCATCGCGCGCAATCCGAGCCCCTTCACCTTTCACGGCACCGGCACCTATATCGTCGGCAATGGCGCGGTGGCGGTCATCGACCCCGGCCCGGCGCTGGACGACCATGTGCAGGCAATCCTGGACGGGCTCGACCCTGGCGAAACCGTCAGCCACCAGATCATCACCCATACCCACCGCGACCATTCACCGGCAGCGCGCCTGCTCGGCGTGGCGACCGGGGCAAAGACATACGGTTTCGGGCCGCACGGCTCGGGCAATGCAGATGGGGTGGTCGAGGAAGGCGCCGATCACGATTTCACCCCCGACGTAACTTTACGCGACGGCGACATCATCGAGGGCGACGGCTGGAGCCTGACCGCCGTCCATACGCCCGGCCATACCTCCAATCACCTGTGCTTCGCCCTGGAAGAAGAGTCCGTCCTGTTCAGCGGCGATCATGTGATGGGCTGGTCGAGCACGGTGATCGTCCCGCCGGACGGCGACATGGCCGCCTATCTCGCCAGCCTGCGCCGTCTGCTGGCCCGCGACGACAAACGCTATTGGCCGACCCACGGCCCGGCCATCGAAAACCCGAAGCTGCTGGTCCAGGCCTACATCGACCACCGAACCATGCGCGAAGAGCAGATCACCGATTGCCTCAAGCGCGGCGTCACCGGAATTCCAGCCATGGTCGAGATAATGTATGCGGACGTTCCCCAAAACCTGCACCCGGCGGCGGCCTGCTCGGTCCTCGCCCACCTCATCCACATGGTCGAACAAGGCCGCGCCACCTGCGACGGCCCGCCCCGTGCGGATGGGGTTTTTGGTCTCTAATAAAACGCGCTGACGCCGGCCTTGTCGGGTTCGTAGAAGGGGTTTTCGCCGCCTTCGTGGTCGGTGGAGTCGCGCACTTCGACGATGGTGTCCACCTCCTGGAGAATCGCCACTTCGACGCCCTGCTTGAGGGTCACATCGGCCATGCCACAGCCCTGACAGCCGCCTTCCAGGCGGATGTAGGCGATATGGTCGGCCACCTTGACCAGGGCGATATGGCCGCCGTGGGCGGCGACCGACGGATTGATGCTGTCCTCGAGCAGATTGTAGACCGCCGCGGTCTCGGGATCGTCCAGGTCGAGTTCCGTCGCCTGTCCCTCGGGTGCTACGGCGGCGCGGGTGAAGACCACGCTGGTCACCTCGGAGACGTAATAACGCAGGGTGTTCTCGACGCGGATTTGTAAGGAGAAGCTCGGCCCCGAGATGCCGTTGTCGACCAGCTCCAGGCGCGCCACCCCGTCGGCGAAATCGAGAAATTTAATATCCCCGCCTTCCTCGATAAGGCCGGGGCGGACGCGGGTCTCGAGCAGCTCGAGAATTTCCGCCTGGGTCCCACTGACCGCAACAGGCTCGTCCTCCAGGGTGACCTTGCCGGCCAGGAAATGCTCCATGATGATGCCGAACACGGCGGGCTTGATGAGCTGCCAGTCCACCTCGTCGGTCTTGGTTACAGTAATGAAATCGGCGCCCAAGGTGACCGCGACCACCGCGTCGAGCTGAAATAGCCGCGCCGCCAGAGGAGACCGGCTCGCCGTCTCGGCATCGGCCATATCGACCTCGCGGCCATCGCCCAGCACATCACGGCCGGGGATGAATTTAAGGGTGTTTTCCTGTGCTTCTGATTCGGTCTGGATGAACATGGTCAGATGGCCATTGGCGGCATTAACAAAAGAAGGCCCCGCGCCATGGAAGAGAAGGGACCGCGCGGGGCCCGATTTGGGGTCGGTAACACTAGTGACATAAGGCCCTCGCGGAAAAGGTCAACAGGCATGCACCATAGCCCACGAATGTTCACAGTTCCATATCCAGATCAAGCGGATAGGCCGGGCGTTTGAGCTTCTCGAAGCGGAACAGACCATAGTCCGAGCTGGTCACGCCGACGCCATCGCATTCGACGATATGGCGGGCGATGGGCTCGAAGCCGGCGCGGTAGTGAACCCGCGACTTGAGCACCAGATAGCGTTTTGCCGTCGGCTCGATTCCCACCGAGCGAAAGCAGCCGAGATCCCAGGGCTCGTGGTTATGTTCGGTGATGACGATTTCCATCGCCCCCGTATCCAGCACGACAGCACGGCCGAGATGGGCGCGAACCCCGGTCAGCATGGGCCCGGTGATGGTGAATTCGCCGTCGGTAATGGCGCGCACTGTGCCGGTCACTTCAAGGGGCTCGCCCTGGCGGCCGATGGTCGGCATGTCGATCTTGCCGCCGAGCGCCAAGGTCACTTGCTTGCCAACGCCCGCCGCGATCAGAATTTCAACGGCCTCAGGGTCGGTGACGGCAAAGACCGCCACGTCCTCAAGGCCCTGGCGCCTGACCTCGGCGATCACCGCCATGGTATCCTGCGTCCCGCCCGAGGCGCAGTTGTCGGCATGGTCGATGAGCAGGATCGGGCCCTCTTCCAGGGTCTTCGCCCGCGCAACGGAATCGGCCAGGGGCTCGGCGTGATAGACGAAATCGGCGCGCCTTGCCCAGGCTTCGTCGAGAATGCCGTCGGCCACGGCCTGCGCCGCCTGGCTGTCACCATCGGCAACCGTGACCACCGAGAGACCCGGCCGGGGTATATCGGCCAGGGGAAAACCACCGAACACCGAGACATCGAGCACAGGATTATCGCCCGCCTCGGCCGCCTCACCCCTACTGATGAGGTCTTTCATCGGGCTTACAGAACTATTCATACAGAGGGTATGGGCCAGCATGGGCCGCCGCCCCCAGGCCATGACCGGGTTGGCGAGACCCTCAAGGCTGCGCCGGAGCAATTCTCCCGCCCGCCTGCCGGTGTCGTAATAGTCGATATGCGGATAGGTCTTGAAGCCGGCAAGCACGGTGCAGTTTTCCACAATCTCGGGGGTAATATTGGCATGCAGATCGAGCGCCACGGCGATCGGAAGATCGGGCGCAATGGCGCGGATGCGGGCGAGCAGCGTACCCTCGCCGTCATCGGTGGTCTCGGCTACCATGGCGCCGTGCAGCTCCAGGCAAAGCGCGTCGCAGCCCGCCTCGACCGCCTGGCAAATGGCGTCCGACATGACCGCATAGGCATCGGCGGCAACCGGGCCGCTGGGTTGGGCGTTGCCGGCGATCGGGGTGACGATATCGGCGCCCGCTTCGGTGAAAATGTCGAGGAAGGCGGCAACACAGGTATTGTTGCCGCCGTAGGCCGCCGGCACCTCATCACCGCGCTCCGGACCCCGCATGCCGAAGCGCGCCAGGGGGGTCGGCACCGGCGAGAAAGTATTGGTCTCATGGCTCATAGCGGCGATAACAACACGCATAATTTTTCCTTTATCACAAATAGTTATATTGTTTTTCTTATCTATTTTATCATCGCAATGATCTCGACTTCGATCATCATCTCGGCGAACGCCAGGAAGGGCAGCGGGATACCGGTCGAGGCGCCCGCCGGCTCGGCGTAATAGGACGACCGCAGGGTCTGATTGGCGACGATTACGTCGGGTCCGGCCTCGCCTTTATAGAAGGCGTTCTGCTTGACCATCTGGTCCATGGTCAGACCGAATTCGGCCAGCACGTTTCGAATGAATTCCATGGTCCGCCGGGTCTGATCGAGGAGTTCCCCCGGGTCCATCACCGCGCCGGTTTGGTCGAGTGCCACCTGACCGCCGACGACCACAACATCACGGCATTTCACCCCCATCTGGTAGGGCAAGGGAACGGGCCAGTCCCAGGTCCCTTCGGGCCAGACATACTGCCGTTCGATGTAGTCGCCGCCCTCCTCCCGCATGGCCCAGATTTCAATCCGGGTCATCTCGCCGGGGGGAAGATTAGGGGTTGGCAGACCGGTGGCCGGCGGACCGGGTTCATTGAAATAGACGCCCCGCGCCAGCGCCGCATCCCGCCACGTGTCGACTGTGCCGTCACCCCTGAACCAGATGTTGAACTTGATGGCATCGTTGTAATCGGCATCGAAGGCGTCAAGCACCGCGCCCAGCTTGTCCATGACAGCCTTAGTCTGGGCCAGCAGGTCGCCGGCGTCGCAAAGCACGCCGTCGGCGCCGTGGGGGGTTTGGGCGCCGATCCAAAGATGCTCGCCGCAGCGTATGCCGTGGTTGAACGGCGCCGGCAGCGGCGCCAGTTGCGGCGGATTGGCAGCGGTCCGGGAAAGCCGGGCGCCGTCCAGGCCAAGCATGGCGACCGCCTCGATCTCGATCTGCATTTCCGGATAGGCCAGCCAGGGCAACGGTACCAGGGTGATCGCCGGCCCGACCTCGACGCCGTGATCCGTGAGATGGCGGCCGATATCGGCGAGCAAGGCGCGCTCGTCGACGCCATTCCCGCCATCAGGATTGACATAGAAGGCGACCAATTTGACCACATCGCCAAGGCCGGCGCCAAAACCGGCCAGCACCGTGCCGATGTGGCGCACCACCGCCGCCGTCTGAGCCTCCAGGTCATAGGGATTGAGGCGCAAGCCCGCCATGTCCTTGTCGACCTGGCCGCCGACGAAAATCAATTCGCCCGAACGCACCCCATGTTGGTGCGACAGATGCTGTAACCAGTCCCAGTGCCCTTCGGGCCAATGAAACGTTCGCTCGGGCATGGCGCCTCTCCCTGTATGCGATCCAGACAATAGCTATACACCGGGACACGGATGGCAGACGAACCATTTGCGCCCAATGACGGCTTGGGGCAAGCTACCTATTCGTGCTGTCACATGCTGTTCCCGGCCCTACGGATTCAGGAGTTTGAGCGATGTCCTACCCCCTGCCTGAGCCCGTGCGAAAGCTTCAGGACAAACTACGCCGCTTCGTCGATGAGACGGCGATCCCCCGCGAACTCGAAGCCGAATCGAACCCCGAGATCGCGCAGCAATACAAATCCCGCAACAAGGAATGGGCCAAGGCGAACGGCCTGTGGGCAATGACACTCCCTGTGGCCCTGGGCGGCGGGGGCTTGAGCTTTCTCGAGCAGACGATCGTCAATGAGCAGGGCGGGCGCGCCACCAACGGGACCGGCTGGTGCTATTCATCGCCGCCGCGCTTTCTCGCCGAGGTCGCCTCGCCCTATCAGATGGAGACCTGGATCAAGCCGATGATCGAGGGCGATCGATCCTATGCCTACGCCATCACCGAGGAAGGCGCTGGCTCCGACGTGGACGCCATTGAATCGACCGCCCGGCCCGACGGCAACGGCTACCGCCTGAACGGTGTCAAATGGCATGCCACCGGCGGCGGTACGGCAGATTTCTTCATCTTCCAGGCAAAGCGCGAAGACGGCAGCCATGCCCTGTTTTTCGTCGACCGCAACAGCGACGGCGTCAAGCTGGTGCGCACGCCGGACTATATGCACAGCCATATGGTGCATCCTATCTTCGCCTTCGAAGACGTCTTCGTGCCCGCCGACAATCTAATCGAATCCCATGCAGATGCCCAGTCAGACGCCATGACATGGACCCACGAATGGTTCCGCTATGAACGGCTGATGATCGCCGCGCGCTGTTGCGGGGCGGCCAGCCGGCTGATCGATGAGGCCACGGCCTTCGCCAAGGAGCGCATCGTCTACAACCAGCCGATCGCCGAATATCAGGCGATCCAGTTCATGCTGGCCGACAGCCTGACCGAGCTATGGGCGGCGCGGCTGATGACCTATCAGACCGCCGAGGCGATGGATCGCAGCGACGACGTCAAGCAGCTCCACGGCCAATGCTCCATGGCCAAGCTCTATGCCTCGGAAATGGCCGGGCGCGTCGCCGACCGGGCAGTGCAGATCTTCGGCGGCCGCGGCTATATGAGCGAGAATGTCGCCAACCGCTTCTTCCGCGAGCTCCGGGTCGACCGCATCTGGGAAGGCACCAGCGAAATCCAGCGCATCATCATCGCCCACAGCCTGTTCAAGCGCGGCCAGGAGGCGCTGATCATCTGATGCGAGGAGAGCACACATGAGCGACACGGCAGCGTCCACAACCATCAAGCCGGACTCACGCGGCGCCCGGGTTCGCGCCGAACTCGCCGAACGCACGCCGAAATCGGCGGCGATCAGCCGCGAGGCTAAGGAAGTGCTGGCCCTGGAAGTAGTGCCGACCTTCGAAATGCCGCACCCGATCTACATCGAATCCGCCGCCGGCTCGCGAGTTACCGATATTGACGGCAACAGCTATATCGACCTGACCATGGGCTTCGGCCCCCATCTTCTGGGCCATCGGCCCAAGGTCATTGAGGACGCCATGCACGAGCAGATTGCGCGGGGCTGGCATGTCGGGCTGCACAACCCGCTGCAGGCCGAGCTCGCCAAACTGCTGTGTGAGGCGTCGCGCTGTGGCGAGCAGGCTATCTTCTGCAATTCAGGCACCGAGGCCACCATGTACGGCATGCGGGTGGCCCGCGCCTTTACCGGCAAGGACAAGGTGGCGGTGTTTGACGGCAACTACCACGGCTCCCACGATTACGCCCTGGTCAAGGCAGCGCCGGAAAGCCCGCGCGAGGCGCCGTTGGGAAAGATCCTCGGCCGCGGCGTGCCCGAGATCATAAACGACAACACCATGATGGTGCTGCCCTATCACGACGAGGCGGCCTACGGGCTGATCCGGGCGCACGCCGACGAGCTCGCCCTGGTCATCGTCCAGCCGGTGCAGAACACGGTTCCCCGCGAAGACAATGCGGATTTCCTGCACGGCCTGCTGGACGTGTGCCGGGAATGCGGCGTGCTGATGCTGATGGATGAGGTGGTGACCGGCTTCCGCATCGCCTACGGCGGCGGCCAGGAGGCCTATGACATCACCCCCGACCTCGCCACCTACGGCAAGGCGCTGGCAGGCGGCATGCCGATCGGCGCACTGGTCGGGCGGGCCGACATCATGGCGCCGCTCGGCATGGGCTGGGGCAACCCCAAGGGCGTGTTCTCGGGCGGCACCTTCTCGGGCAATCCGCTGACCATGGCCGCCGGTATCGCCGCGGTGCGCCACATGCGCGACCACGGCCACGAAATCTACCCAGCACTCAAGCGCCGGAGCCGGCGTATGGCCGACGCCATCAATGATTACTGTCGCGAGAACCAGATCGGCGTCCAGCTGCTGAGCGCCGGATCGATCTTCTATCTGCATTTCCAGCGCGAGCCCATCGAGACCTCGCGCGACATGGCCAACGCCAACCGCGATGCCGAGCGCGAGTTCTACCTGCACCTGATAAACCACGGCGTCATCGTGCCCGGCATCCATTTGTTTTTCCTCTCCGACGCCCATTCAGACGAGGACGTGGACAGCATTATCGACGCCTTCAAGCAATCCTTCGACGACGTCCGCGCCGACGGGTTTCTGTAGATAGGATGCGGGGAGTAAGCACGCTATGAAGGGTTTGATGATGGACGTACCGCTGCTGATCCCGTCGTTGATCAGCCACGCGGCGCGCTGTCATGCCGAGGTCGAGATTTGTTCGGCTACCGTCGAGGGGCCGATGCACCGCTACAACTGGGGCGCCTGCTACGCGCGGGTGCAGCGGCTTGCAGGCGCCCTGGAAAGCCTCGGCGTCGAGCCGGGCGACCGGGTTGCCACCCTGGCCTGGAACGGCTACCGCCATCTCGAGCTTTATTATGGCGTCCCCGGGATGGGCGCGGTCTGCCACACCATCAATCCGCGGCTGTTCAAGGAGCAAATCGCCTATATCATCAACCACGCCGCCGACCGCTTCATCTTCGTCGATCTGACCTTCGTGTCCCTGCTCGAAGAGATGTTGGATGAGATCGGCGGCGTTGAGGGCTTTATCATCCTGACCGATGAAGACCATATGCCCGAGACGACCCTGCGCAACACACTGTGCTACGAGACCCTGCTGGCCGCCGAGACACCCGACTTTACCTGGCCCGATCTCGACGAGCGTACCGCCTCGGCCCTGTGCTACACCTCGGGCACCACGGGCAATCCCAAGGGCACCCTCTACAGCCACCGCTCGACGGTGCTTCACTCCCTCGGTATCCTGATCGCCAGCTTCGCCCTCAACGGCAACGATGTGGTGCTGCCGGTGGTGCCGATGTTTCATGTGCAATCCTGGGGCATTCCCCATGCAGCGCCCCTGGTCGGCGCCAAATTGGTGTTCAACGGCCCCCACTTCGACGGTGAGACCTTGCAAAAACTCTTTGCCGAAGAGCAGGTCACCGTCTCCCTCGGTGTGCCTACCATCTGGCTCGGCCTACTCGATTATCTGCGTAGCTCGGGCAAACGGGTCGATTCCCTGCGCATGCTGATCAGCGGCGGCGCCGCCCCGCCGCTCTCCATGATCGAAGCCTATGAGACGGATTATGGCGTGCCCATCAACCACGGCTGGGGCATGACCGAGACCAGCCCGGTGGCCGCCGCCGGCATCAACCCGCGCCGCCTGGCCGGCCTCGACGCAGAAGCCCGGATCAAGGAGAAGCTCAAGCAGGGCCAGGCGCTCTACGGCGTCGAGATGAAGATCGTCGACGACGACGGCAATCGCCTGGCCCATGACGGCAAGGCTTCCGGCGAGCTTCATGTGCGCGGTCCCTGGGTGACATCCGGCTATTTCGAAGACGAAGCGGCAACCGCCGATGCCTTCGACGCCGAGGGCTGGTTTCGCACCGGCGATGTGGTCGCTATTGAGCCCGATCATCATATTGTCATCACCGACCGCTCCAAGGACCTGATCAAATCCGGCGGCGAATGGATCAGCTCGATCGATCTGGAGAATACCGCCATGGGCCATCCCGACGTGGCCGAGGCGGCGGCCATCGCCATGCCCCATCCGAAATGGGGCGAGCGGCCGCTCCTGGTAGTGGTTGCCCGCGACGGCGCAGAACCCACCAAGGATGACGTAATCGATTATCTACGCGACAAGATCGTTTCCTGGTGGCTGCCCGACGATGTGGTGTTCGCAAGCGAAATACCCCACACGGCGACCGGCAAGATTTCCAAACTCACCCTGCGTGAGACCTATAAAGACTATGTGCTTCCCACTGCTGAGTAGAGATTATGGATTTTGATTACAGCGACAAGGTAGAGGCCCTGCGCGGCCGCCTGATGAGCTTCATGAACGAGACCGTCATGCCGGCTGAGGCGCAGTTTCATGAGCAGATCGAGGACGGCGACCGCTGGCAGACCCCGCCGATCCTGAATGATTTGAAGGCCCAGGCACGCGACGCCGGCTTGTGGAATCTGTTTCTGCCGGAAAGCGAACGCGGCGCCGGCCTGACCAACCTGGAATATGCGCCGCTCTGCGAGATCATGGGACGCGCCCATTGGGCGCCCGAAGTGTTCAACTGCTCGGCCCCCGACACCGGCAATATGGAGGTTCTCGAGCGCTACGGCACAGACGCCCACAAGGCGCGCTGGCTGGAGCCCCTGCTGGCCGGTGAAATCCGCTCGGCTTTCGCCATGACCGAGCCCGCCGTCGCCTCGTCGGACGCCACCAATATCGAATCGCGCATCGAACGCGACGGCGACGACTATGTCATCAACGGCCATAAATGGTGGATCAGCGGGGCCGGCGGCGACCGCTGCAAGATCCTCATCTTTATGGGCAAGACCGACCCGAACGCCGCGCGCCATGCCCAGCAATCGATGATCCTGGTGCCCATGGACACGCCGGGCATCACCCTGCTGCGGCCGCTCACCGTGTTCGGCTATGACCACGCCCCCGAGGGCCATTGGGAGATGACCTTCGAGGATGTCCGCGTGCCGGCCGACAACATGCTGCTCGGCGAGGGCCGCGGTTTCGAGATCGCCCAGGGGCGCTTGGGGCCGGGGCGTATTCATCACTGCATGCGGCTGATCGGCGTCGCTGAACGGTCACTCGAATCCCTGTGCGAGCGCGTGCTCAATCGGGTCGCCTTCGGCAAGCCCCTGGCCGAGCAGGGCGTTGTCCGCGAGACCATCGCCCAATGCCGCATCGACATCGAACAGTCCCGCCTGCTCACCCTGATGGCTGCCGACCGCATGGACAAGCGCGGCAATAAGGCGGCGCGCGCCGAGATTTCCATGATCAAGGTGGCGGCGCCGAACATGGCGCTTGCCGTCATCGACCGCGCTATCCAGGCCCATGGCGCCGCCGGGGTGTCGCCCGATTTCGCCCTGGCCGCAGCCTGGGCCCATTCGCGCACCCTGCGACTCGCCGACGGGCCGGACGCGGTCCATAGCCGCGCCATCGCCCGCCACGAACTCGCCAAATACCAGGGCTGACGCCACCCGATGACCGCTGATTTGATGAATGGCGATAGTGAACTGATCCCGATCCGCGCCGACGAGGGCCTGGATGCGGCGCGGCTCGAGGCCTATCTGCGCGGCCGCCTGCCCGGCGCGGAAGGCCCCCTCACCCTCGGCCAGTTCGGCGGCGGCCATGCCAACCTGACCTATCTGCTGCGCTATGGGCCTCGCGAATTCGTCCTGCGCCGCCCGCCGCTCGGCCCCATCGCCGCCTCGTCCCACGATATGAGCCGCGAGCATCGTGTGCTGTCGCGCCTGCACCGGCTGTTCGATCTGGCGCCGGAATGCTATCTGCTGTGCGACGACGCATCCATCATCGGCGCCGAGTTCATGGTCATGGAGCGCCGGGTGGGCCGGGTCATCCGCATCGATCTGCCCGAGCGTTTCCTCGGCGATCCGGACCTGGCGCGGCGCATCGGCGAGATGATGATCGACAGCCTGGCGGCCTTCCACAAGGTCGATGCGGAGGCCTGCGGTCTCGGCGATCTCGGCCGCCCCGAGGGCTTCGTCGCCCGCCAGCTCGCAGGCTGGAGCGGTCGTTGGTATAAGGCGAAGGACCGCGATTATCCGGCCATGGACCAATTGATCGCCTGGCTCGAAGCCGGCGTGCCAAGTTCAAGCCAGACCAGCCTGATCCACAATGATTACAAGCTCGACAATATGCTGGTCGGCACGGACGACCCGGACCGCGCCGTCGCCCTGCTCGATTGGGACATGTGCACCCGCGGCGATCCGCTGATGGATCTCGGCTATCTGCTCAACTTTTGGGTCGAGGCGGGCGACCCCCACCAGTGGCACGCCGCCGCCGCCATGCCGACCTGGCGCGACGGCTTCCCGAGCCGGGCCGAGGCCATAGCCCGCTACGGCGAGCAAACCGGCTTCGCCCTGCATGATGTTCTCTGGTACCACATCTTCGGCGCCTTCAAGATCGCCGTCATCCTGCAGCAAATCCACATCCGCTGGCTGCGCGGCCAAACCCAGGACAAACGCTTCGCCGACATGGGAGAGCGGGTCGAGACGCTGATCGAGAAGGGGCTGGCGTTGGCGGGCGCTCCTGAGACCTAAACCAAGCAGCCGACGAAAAGATGCTACGCCGCGTGTGAGACCCGCTTGACCTTGATTTGGTCGGCTTTCTTCATGGCTTGGGCCAGGTCGTAAGCAGCCTGCAATCGATACCAGGTGTCCGCGCCACCACCGAAGGCCTTGTCGAGGCGGATCGCCATCTCGGGCGAGATGCCGGAACGGCAATTCACGATGTCCGACATCTGCTTGCGGCTCACGCCGAGCTTGCCGGCGGCCATGGTCACGCTGAGTCCCAAGGGTTCAAGACAGTCGTGGCGGACGGACAGGCCGGGATGGGGTGGGTTCTTCATAGCCATGTCATGATCCTCCTAATGATAATCGACCAGATCCGTATCGCAGGCATGAACGCCCTCGAAACGAAAGATGATGCGCCAGTTGCCCGAAACGCTGACCGACCAGAATCCCTTGAGATCGCCCTTCAAGGGGTGCAGACGAAATCCCGGCAGGTCCATGTTCACGGGCTCCGTCGCCTCGTTGAGACGGAACAGAATGCGCTCAATCTTGTCGGCGTATTCAGACGGCACCCGCCGCCGCTCCCCTTTCTCGTAAAGAAGCTTGAGTCCTTTATGGCGGAAGCTGACGATCATTGACTCAGTGTAACCTGTCACCTCCCAGTTTACAATAGCCAGCACCAAGAAGCAGCGATGTCGTGGACTCGACTCAGCGCCCAGGAGATAGCTGAATTACAAAGCCCTACCTATCGCGCTTGGACAAATAGGCGTCGATCAGCTCGTGCAGGCGGTCGCGGTCGAAGCTGGGGTCGTGGCCGGCGTGGACCACGCGCACCGGCAGATCGCGCAGGCGCTTCATGGAGTCGATGTAGAAGGCGATATCGGAATCCTCGAAACCATCGAGCAGCGGCCCGTCATAGACGCAATCGCCGGAAAACAGGATGCCCGTATCCGCCTCCCACAGGCCGATGGAGCCCGGCGAATGGCCCGGCAGATGGATAACCTCGAAGGCTCGGTCGCCGGTGTCGACAACATCGCCCGCATCCACGATCTCGCTGGCCGGAGCCGGCAGCACCCGGTAGGCGTCGGGATCGTAACCGGCATGAGGAAGCGCTGTGATGAGCAGGGTTTCGAGGTCGATCTCATAGCCTGAATGCTGCAGATAGGCGACTTCCTCGGGGCCGAACAAACCGGCCGCCCCCAGGCCGGTGCCCTCCCTCGAGGCCTCCAGACTCTGCGCCTCATCGCGATGCACCAGACAATGGTCGAACTCGCCATGGCCGCCCACATGGTCGCCGTGGGTGTGGGTGGCGACGGCGGTCACCGGCTTGTCGAGCAGATCGTGGGCGGCCTCCTTCAGGCTCGCCACCCCCATGCCCGTATCGATGAACAAATCCCGGTCCCGCCCCCGTACATGCCAGATATTACAGCGCATGAGAGGCACCACATGGGGCTCCCACAAATGGGTGATGTCGTCATCGATAGCGCGCCGCTCAAACCAGCGCTCGGCAATTTGTAAGCTCATGCCTAAGCCCCCCGCCCGATAGCCCAGCCGCCGTCGATTACGATGGTCTGGCCGGTGAGCCATTGGCCCGCTTTCGCGGCCAGGAACACCGCAGCGCCGGCGATGTCTTCGGGCTCGCCGAGGCGGCCCAGGGGGTAGCCTTTCAGCGCCTGGGCGCTCATCTCCGGGTCTTCCCACAAGGCGCGGGCGAAGTCGGTTTTGACCAGGCCCGGCGCGATGCAGTTGGCGCGGATGTTGTCGGCCCCCCATTCCACGGCGAGGTTGCGCGCGAGCTGGGAATCGGCGGCTTTGGAGATGCCGTAGACGCCGATGCCCTTGCTGCCCGCCATACCGGCGATGGAGGAGATGATGATGATCGAGCCGTCGCGCCGCTCGGCCATCTGCGGCGCCACCATATTGCAGAGCCACAGGCTGCTCTTCACATTGCTCGCCATGATCTTGTCGTAGGCGTCCTCGGGTATCGTCGCCATGGGGCCGTAATGGGGATTGACCGCGGCGTTGCACACCAGGCAATCGATGCGGCCATGGGCCGCCAAGGCGTGATCGACGAGGCTCCGGAGCTGATCCATGTGGGAGATGTTGCAGGCGTAGCCGCTCGCGTCCCCGCCGGCGTCGTTGATCGCGCCGGCAGTCTCGGCGCAGCGTTCCGCATCGCGGCTCGAGACCACCACTTTGGCGCCCGCCTCGGCCATGGCAAAGGCAATCGCCCGGCCGATGCCCTTGGTCGCGCCGGTTATCAAGGCGACCGTGCCCGTGAGATCGAACATTTGCCCTATCCTTCCATTGAACATCCCTGATGCGCTGTATAGCATCCCCTGGCCGCCACTCTCCAAGGTTATGTCCATGAACCTCGATTTGAGCCCCGAAGACCGCGCCTTTCGAGACGAGATTCGCTCATTTGTGGCGGAAAATTTGTCGCCAGCCACCAAGCGCCGGGTGCTGGAAGGGCTGACCGTCACCAAGGCCGATAGCCAGGACTGGCAGACCATCCTCCATGATCACGGCTACGGCGCGCCGAGCTGGCCCCTGGAGAATGGCGGCACCGGCTGGAGCAGCATCAGAAACTACATCTTCGAGGACGTGCTGATCACCGGCGGCGCGCCGGGGACCAATGTTTTCGGCACCAAGCTGGTCGGTCCTGTGATCCTGGCCTATGGCTCGGATGCCCAGAAAGCTCATTATCTACCGCGCATCCTCGCCGGCGAAGACTGGTGGTGCCAGGGCTATTCCGAGCCCAACGCAGGCTCCGATCTCGCCTCCCTCAAGACCAAGGCGGAGCGCCAGGGCGATACGTACCGGGTCAATGGGATCAAGACCTGGACGACCGACGCCCAGCATGCTGACATGATCTTCTGTCTGGTGCGCACGTCGAGCAAGGGCAAGCGCCAGAAAGGCATCTCCTTCCTGCTCATCGACATGAAAAGCCCCGGCGTGACCCTGCGGCCGATCATCACCATCGACGGCGGCGACGAGATCAACGAGGTGCGCTTCGACGATGTGGTCGTGCCGGTGGAAAACCGTGTCGGCGAGGAAAACAAGGGCTGGACCTACGCCAAGCTGCTGCTCAGCCACGAGCGCCTGATGATCGCCGACGTACCGCGCTCGAAACGGCTGCTGGCGCAGCTAAAAACTATCGCGGGCAGGGAGCAATCCGGCGGCCGTCCGCTGATTGAGGATGTCCATTTCGCCGACCGGCTGGCGGCGCTTGAGATCGAGCTTACGGCGCTGGAATTCACCACCCTGCGTTTCATCGCCGCCACCGACGCCGGCGATGAGCCCGGACCGCTGGTCTCCCTGCTCAAGATCAGGGGCTCGGAAGTACAGCAGGCGATCACCGAGGCGACCCTGGAGGCGCTTGGACCTCACGCCTTGCCCTATACGCCTGAAGCCCTGATCGACGGCTGGAACGAAGACCCTATCGGCCCGGATTACGCCGCCCCGGTGAGCCCGCGCTATTTCAACGCCCGCAAGATTTCCATCTATTCGGGCTCAAACGAAATCCAGAAGAACATCATGGCCAAGCATCTACTCGGGCTATAGGCGATGGACTTTTCACTCTCCGATGACCAGCGGCTGCTCAAGGAAAGCGTCGAGCAATACATTACGCGCGATTATCCCTTCGAGAAGCGCCGCGCTCATGCGGCCCTCGGCGACGGCTTCAGCCGCGAGGCCTGGGCCGCCATGGCCACTCTCGGCTGGCCCGGCGCCGCCCTGCCCGTAGCTTACGGCGGCAGCGGCGGCGGCGCCGTTGAGACCATGCTGATGATGGAAGAACTCGGCCGCGGGCTGGTGGTCGAGCCCCTGCTGGCGACGGCCATACTCGGCGGTGGGTTGATTCTCGGCGGCGGCACTGAAACACAAAAGGCCGATTTGCTGCCAACCCTTATCGAGGGCCGGCTGCTGCTCGCCTTCGCCTACACCGAGCGTCAATCGCGCCACGACCTCCACCATGTGGAGCTGACCGCCGTAAAGCACGGCGCTGGCTATCGGCTCAACGGCCAAAAGAGCGTCGTTCTCAATGGCGACAGCGCCGACATGATCATCGTCTCGGGGCGAACCGGCGGCGATGTGCGGGACAGGAGCGGCATTTCGCTGTTTCTTGTCGATGCCGCGAGCGCCGGGCTGGGCCTGCGCGGCTATGCCACCATGGACGGCATGCGGGCGGCGGAAATCAATTTCGACCAGGCCGAGGCGACGCTGATAAGCGAGGCGGACGGCGCCTTGCCTTTGATCGAGCAAACCATCGACCAGGCAGCAGTTGCGGTCATGGCCGAGGCCCTCGGCATTATGGCGGTGATCAATGATCTGACCCTTGAATACCTCAAGACCCGCGAACAGTTCGGCCAACCCATCGGCAAATTCCAGGCCCTGCAGCATCGCATGGTCGATATGGTCATCGCGGCCGAGGAAAGCCGCTCGCTAGTCATGGTCGCCGCCATGCAGGCCGATGGGGAAGCGAATGTTCGGGCTCGGGCGGTGTCGGCGGCAAAGGTGCAAATCGCCAGGGCCGGACGTCTGATCGGCCAGGAAGCAGTCCAGCTACACGGCGCCATCGCCATGACCGACGACTATCAGCTCGGCCATTATTTCAAGCGCCTGACCATGATCGGTCAGCTGTTCGGCGATAGCGACCACCATTTACGGCGCTTCGCGCAATTGAATGGATAGTAAGATGTAGATCGGCGTATTCAGGTGCCGAGGAGTGCGGTTTAGTTGAGGTGCTTCGCCCGAGCAGCCTCATCACCCCCTGAACTTGATAACCAGCAAGCCAACCAAGGCGAGACCCAGAACGATAAGTAGTATATCGACAGCATCCATTTTGACGTCCCTTGATTCTTAAGGGCACCTCTAAATATGCAATCCCACGTTTCAATCGGTTAGAATCCTGTTGACGTGACACGAGGGCAGAGGAACCAGCCATGGGCCAAATGGGTTTTTTTCGACATCGCGAATCGGTATGCCGGCCTGGACGCCAAG
>JAYGED010000306.1:0-16298 GCA_046582565.1 Alphaproteobacteria bacterium | reverse complement strand
AGCCACGGGAAGGCCGTGTTGACCATTGACGGCGAAGGCGTCTGGTTTCGCGATTGGGGTCTGCCCAAGGTCCCGTGGCGCCATATAGAGGGAATTCATGTGGTCGGCATCCGCCTTCGCCTGCTGATCCAGATCGATCTTATCGACGGCGGGGACTTCCTCGCCGGCCTCGAGAAGAAGCCCACCAACCCTCTGGTCAGGCCGCATCGTCTGGTGGCCCCGGGCGGCGCTTTCGATGCGCCAATCGGCGATGTGGTTGTGGCGCTGCGCGAGGCACACGAGGCCGCTGACACGATGACGTAAAGTTCATCGGGAACGTGATGAAAATCAGTTGCCCCGTCATGATCAAGCGGCTAGGGTTTCGCCGCCCTTGATCCGCACCCGGTAACAGGTTTTTCGCGGCCATGGGAACGTCAATTTATCGGAACGAAATGTCGCTTCCGTCTCGGGGACAGGGGTTAAATAATGTCAGACGACCAACATACAAATCCGAAATCCGATATCGAGATCGCCCAGGCGGCGGTCATGCGTCCGATCGGCGAAATAGCCGCCGAGGCGCTGGGAATCGAGGCCGCTCATCTCGAACCCTATGGCCATTACAAGGCCAAGATATCTCTTGATTACATCAAATCCCTCGCTGGGAAACCCGACGGCAAGCTGATCCTGGTCACCGCGATAACACCGACCCCGGCCGGCGAAGGCAAGACGACGACCAGCGTCGGTCTCGGCGATGGTCTCAACAAGGCCGGCAAGAAAGCCATGATCTGCCTTAGAGAGCCCAGTCTCGGGCCTTGCTTCGGGGTCAAGGGCGGCGCCGCCGGCGGCGGCTATGCCCAGGTCGTGCCCATGGAGGATATCAACCTTCATTTTACCGGCGATATCCACGCCATCACCACGGCCAACAATCTACTGGCGGCCCTGATTGACAATCATATCTACTGGGGCAACGAACTCGGCTTCGATCAACGGCGCATCTCCTGGCGCCGCGCCCTCGACATGAACGACCGCGCGCTTCGCCAGATCAGCAATTCCCTGGGCGGCGTGTCGAATGGTTTTCCACGCGAGGACGGTTTCGACATTACCGTCGCCTCGGAGGTCATGGCGATCTTCTGTCTGGCGCGCGATCTCAAGGATTTACAGACTCGTCTGGGCAATATTATCGTCGGTCAAACCCGCGAGCGCACCCCGATTCGCGCTCACCAGCTTAAGGGCCAAGGTCCCATGGCGGCGCTGCTCAAGGATGCTCTCGCACCCAATCTGGTGCAGACCCTGGAACATAATCCGGCGTTCATCCACGGCGGTCCGTTTGCCAATATCGCCCATGGCTGTAATTCGGTGCTGGCGACGACGACGGCGCTCAAGCTCTGCGACTATGTAGTCACCGAGGCCGGCTTCGGCGCTGATCTCGGCGCCGAGAAGTTCTTCGACATCAAATGCCGCAAGGCGGGACTCAAGCCCGATTGCGTCGTGCTGGTGGCGACCATCCGTGCCCTCAAGATGCACGGCGGGGCACCTAAGGAAGACCTCAAGATCGAGAATATCGCGGCGCTGGAAGCGGGCATGGCGAACCTGGAAAAGCATGTTCAAAATATCGCCCAGTTCGGTGTGCCGGCCCTGGTTGCGATCAATACCTTCAGCGCCGATACCCAGGCTGAGGTCGATACAGTCATCGAACGCTGTAAGGCGATCGGCATCGAGGCGATTTCGTCCGATCATTGGGGCAACGGCGGCGAGGGCGCTCTCGATCTGGCCCATGGCGTGATCCGCACCATCGAAGAGAAGCCGTCGAATTTCAAACTTCTCTACCCGGACGATATGCCCCTGTGGGACAAAATCCGCACTGTCGCTGAGTCTGTCTATGGCGCCGACGTTGTGGTCGCCGAAAAGCGGGTGTATGACCAGATCGCCCATCTCCAGGACACCGGCTTCGGTCATTATCCGGTCTGTATGGCGAAGACCCAATACAGTTTTTCGGCGGACCCCAGCCTCAAGGGAGCGCCGGTTGATTTCGCGGTGCCGATCCGCGAGGTCCGGCTCTCGGCCGGCGCCGAATTCCTGGTCGTGGTCTGCGGCGATATCATGACCATGCCGGGCCTGCCGCGCGTGCCCGCGGCCAATTCAATCTCGGTCGACGACGACGGCAAGATTGTCGGCCTATTCTAGAAGAAGTACGCGTTCATAATTCACCCCTTGACAGGGGGCGTGATGCGGATAGAGTGCCGCCCTCACAGCGCCGATTTGAGCTTCAGCTTGCGGGCGCATTATAAATACAGCTAAAGAGGAGGCGGATCGCCTCAGCCCAGCTGTGGCGGTCTTTTTTTTCGCCATCTCCGGGCCTGGATCCTCCCCCTCCGGGAGATGGTGATGACTGATCAACAACGGACAAAAGAAGAAACTTGGAGACCCCGCACCCGCCTGGTGCGCGGCGGCATACAGCGCACGGAATTCGGCGAGACCAGCGAGGCGCTGTTTCTCAATTCCGGCTTCGTCTATGACAGCCCAGAGACGGCGACCGCCCGATTCAAGGGCGAGGATGACGGCTTCATCTATTCGCGCTACGGCAATCCCACAGTGTCTATGTTCGAGCAACGCATGGCCCTGCTCGAAGGCAGCGACACCTGCTTCGCTACGGCAACCGGCATGGCGGCGGTCAATACCGCGCTGATGAGTCTGCTGCGCGCCGGCGATCATCTGGTGTCCTCGCGGGCGCTGTTTGGGTCCTGCCAATATATCATTGCGGAACTTCTGCCGCGCTACGGCATCGCCACCAGCTTCGTCGATGGCACGGACGAAGCAGCCTGGCGCGCCGCCATGCGCCCCGAGACGAAAGCGGTGTTTCTCGAGACCCCGGCCAACCCGACTACCGAGCTTATCGATATTGCCGCCGTCGCAGAAATCACCCATGAGGCGGGCGCCCGGCTGGTGGTCGACAATGTCTTTGCGACGCCCATCCTGCAGCGCTGCCTGCCGCTCGGCGCCGATATCGTGGTCTATTCGGCGACCAAACATATCGACGGCCAGGGCCGCTGTCTCGGCGGCGCGATCCTGGGGCCTGCGGCTTATTACAAAGATGAGTTAATGCCCCTCATGCGCCATACCGGGCCCAGCCTCAGCCCGTTCAACGCCTGGGTCATGCTGAAGGGCTTAGAGACCCTCGATCTTCGGGTCGAGCGTATGGCCGAGAACGCGCTCAACATTGCCCGGCGGCTGGAGGCCCATAGCGCCGTTGACCGGGTTCTGCATCCCAGCCTTGAGAGCCATCCCCAGCACGCGCTGGCCCTGCGGCAAATGTCGCATGGCGGCAGTATCGTGGCGTTCGACCTGCCCGGCGGGCAAGCAGCGGCGTTCCGCTTTCTCAACGCACTTGAGATGATCGATATTTCGAACAACCTGGGCGACACCAAGTCCTTAATTACCCATCCGGCAACCACCACCCACCAACGGCTCAAGCCCGAGGAACGCGCGGATATCGGCATCGGTGACGGTATGTTGCGGCTATCGGTGGGGATCGAGGATATCGATGACATCGCCGATGATCTCATACGCGGCTTAGAGCAGTTGTAATTCGTTGGGAGGCCGCTGACAGCAGGCCCATAGCCGGCTGCTGTTATTTGGCCTTGATCATATCTTGCGCTTCGCCCGACAGAGCATCGCGAAGGGTGTTGGCTTTGATCGGCTTGGTGAGGGTTTTTACGGCGGTGAGCCCCTTGCCCTCTCCCAGCATCTTGGCAAGATCAGCATATTCGGGCGAGTAGCCGGTCACGACGATAACCTGCACTGTCTGGGCCGAATTCTCCTGGTTGGCCAGCCACTGGATGATCTCCATGCCGTCGATATCCGGCATGATGAGGTCGACAATCACAGAATGGGGATGGAATTCTTCGTATATTTTTTTGAAATTGGCGCCGTTCGACGACAATTCGACATCATAGCCGAGGTCGACCGCGACTTTGCGTACGAATTCGAGAAAGGGTTTGTTGTCATCGACGACAAGCAGGCGTTTATTGCTCATCGACTGGACTCCATGGACTTCCATGTCGACTCCACAAATTCCGCACAGGCGCGAACCGCCAATCCGAAGTCCAAATTAGTCAACCCAGCCTCACGATCCCTTATGCATACGTCCCGGATATTTTGCCGATGCGCATATTTGCTTCATTTTTTGAGGCACAAAGAATTTTAAGAGAAAAGAAAATTAAAACTCTCAATAGCGCCTCGCTTTTAAAAGCAGTATGGCAAGCTAAAAGCCTCTGTAAAGGCATCGAGTATTTCGTAATTACGTTCAGCCTGACAATCGATTCATATTGGTTGCGAGTTAAAATTGAGAAGCATTAGCTTTATTCTATGATTAGCTATTTATCCGTAAGAGTTGTAAAATTTTTATATTACTACCGTTATGCTGAAACGCAACGGACACCATACCGCGGCGGCGAATTTGCCGGCTGGGCGTTATGGCAGCGGCTGGCCCAGACCGGCGGCGCGCAGGGCGGCATCGTCAGGCCCGCGACCGGCGCCGCAATCGGCCAGGGCGCCGTCGATCGCCACCGCCGGCAGGGAGGCGATACCGAGACTGGTCGCGCGGGCGGCGACGTCTGCGTCGCTCATGTCGAGCACGGTGATCTCACAAGACGGGCAGGCCATCTCGCGGACCCTGGCAATCAAGCCTTCGCAGACCGGGCAGCCGGCGCTGAAAATTTCAATCTGTCGTGTGGATGCCATAAGTTTTCTCCTTTTGTGGGTGATGGTTAAGCACTACAGCGATTGTTGATCTGCACCGGCGGGCAGGCGACATCGCCATAGGAACAGAACACACAGCAATCGCCGCTCAAGGGCTTCAACACCGCCTTGCAGCCCTCGCAGTCATAGAAGAACTGGCAGGCGTCTGTCGGCATGGTCTCGGTCTTCACATGACCGCATTCGGGGCAGGTCAGCGTCGAGGTGAGGATGGCTTCGATCATGACGCGGCCTTCCCATCGCCAGACTTCATGCGATAGACCGCGTAGGCGATCAACGCCAGAAAGAAGCCGAGTGACGGTAACAACACAAAATCGAGATAGCCGATCACCGCTGACAGGCCGACCGCGCTCACCAGGATGACCAGCGCCGGGGTGAAGCAGCAGATCGCCGCGAGTACCGTCCCTATGATGCCGGTGCGTAATAGATTTTTATCTTTCATGGGCAAGGCTCCTTCAGCATGGGTGCGAATATGGCCTTGCCGACCTGCAGGGCTTCATCCATGGCGAGGCGGAAGCCCCCACCATGGGCGTGGTTGGCTTCACGCCAGCTATCAAGATGATCATCCGAGCAGAAATACGACATGACACGGCAGAGTGAGTCAGCGGAGCAGTTGTTGGCATGTTCGATACCCACGCGCACCACCGCGTCAGCCGGTGTGACGACCGCCAAGCCCGCGCCGCGGTCGCGGGTCTCCACATGGATGGCGTCGCCGCACTGGGCGCAAGCCGAATCGATCACTGCGTCTTCGCCGCACATGGCCCCGGCGCCAAGAGCGTCGATGGCGCACATGGCGTTGATCTCGACCCCGGCAATGACCAGGCGATGACCTCTTGAACGCTCGACGAAGGGGTAGGCCCCGGCGATCATAGTATCGTCATTTGCGACAACGATATCGCGACGCGCCAGGTCCGCGAGAAGACCTAGCAGGCTGCCGTTGTCCAATCCGGTGGCATCGCCGAGGTCTGCGACCGACGGCGCGCGGCCAGCTTTGAGATAGGCCTCGAGCACGGCGCGCCGCACCCTTTCACCATCGCCGTCAAGCCCGGCCCAGCGCCGCTCGACCTGTTCGATCTCGAAGACGGCGTCAAGCGTTGCCCGCGCAACGGGAGAGGTGACGCACGACCAGTCGGGGAAGACTGCCCCCGAAGGCAATTGGATTTCGAGCATACCGCTCATAACGGGTTTGCCTCATTCATTACCATGGCGGTACCATACAACCTGTAGCGACTACAGATTCAAGAGGGTATTTCATCATGCCAAATCATCCTCGCGGCAGCTTTTCCATCGGTGCCGCGGCGCGCGGCTCCGGGGTCAATATCGAGACCATCCGCTTTTATGAACGTAGCGGCCTGCTGGCGGCCCCGCCGAGAACCACCGGCGGCCACCGGGTCTATGACGAGGCCGGGGTGAAGCGGCTCAACTTCGTGCGCCGCGCCCGCGAACTCGGCTTCACCCTCGATCAAATCCGCGATTTACTGGCCCTGGCCGACGAAGCTGAAACCTCCTGCGCTGAAGTCGCCGCCCTGGCGAGCATCCAGCTCGGTTCGGTGCGCGGGCGATTGTCCGACCTGGCGCGCATGGAAGCGGTCCTCTCCGCCATGATAGACCGCTGCGCCAGCGGCACGGTGCCCGACTGTCCGATCCTCGAAACCCTGTTCGACAGCACAGACTGATACAGAGTTTTTCCCCGCCCGGATCTTGACCTTCCACCAGGGGGAATCCCCAACTCATTTGAAGCGGTCGGTTAGGGCCGCCTCAACCCCGTTGGATTAGGAACATTGTCATGAAATTGAACATTTCCACGGCTGTTCTGGCCGCCGGTCTGTTGGCCGCGCCACTCGTTTATGCCCACGAGAGCGCCCCGGCCACCCAAGGCGCCGGCCAGAAGATGGGAGGCCACATGATGGATCAGATGAACGAGATGATGAAAACCTGCAACAGCATGATGCAGGACCATGAACAATTTAAAAGCCAGGAGCACGACGACGAGAACGAAGACTGAAAGCTAGGGGACAGCTTAGAAAATTAAATAAGCTGTCCCCCTATTCGGCATTCAAGCCGCAGCGGCTGCTCTAATCGGCCGCGGCCAGATGATAGTTTGGGGTCGAATGTGAAAGCTCGACCTCGGCCTCTGTCATATCGACGGCAACGTCGGCGAACAGAGGTGTGCTGAGATAACGCTCGCCGGTGTCGGGCAGCATGCAGAGCACGTTCGACCCCGGGGCCGCGTCCTTGCAGACCTCAAGTGCGCCGGCGAAGGTGGCGCCTGCGGTGATGCCGACAAAAATGCCTTCCTTGGACGCCAGCTCCTGGCTCAAACGCATGGCATCGGGCGGCGGTATCGTCAGCAGCCTGTCGATCAACCCCATATCGACGGCATCGCTGGTCAGCTTGGGGATGAAATCGGGAGTCCAACCCTGCAACGGATGCGGCGTGAAGGACGGATGGGTCGCCGCCGGAGAACCGTCTGCGTTGCGCTCCTGAGCAGTGCCGCTGGTCAGCATCGCTGCGATTGCCGGTTCGCAGACGATGATCTTGGTGTCCGGGCTTTCCTTGGCGAGCACTCGCCCGACACCCTTGAGCGTGCCGCCGGTGCCAAACCCGGTGACCCAGTAATCGAGTTTCTGGCCGGCGAAATCATCGATAATTTCCCGCGCCGTGGTGCGTGAATGCATATCGGCGTTGGCCTCGTTCTCGAACTGGCGGGTGAGAAACCAGCCATGCTTGGCAGCGAGTTCATTGGCCTTGGCGACCATGCCGGTGCCTTTTTCCGCGGCCGGCGTGAGCACCACCTTGGCGCCCAGGAAGCGCATCAATTTGCGGCGCTCCACGCTAAAGCTCTCGGCCATGGTGACCACCAGGGGATAGCCTTTCTGGGCGCAGACCATGGCAAGCCCGATGCCGGTATTGCCGCTGGTCGCCTCGATCACCGTCTGGCCGGGCTTAAGCTCGCCCGATGCTTCGCCCGCCTCGATCACCCCAAGCGCCAGGCGGTCTTTCACCGAACCCAGCGGATTGAACGCCTCGATCTTGACGTAAAGATTGATACCCTCCGGCGCCAGCGCGCCGATCTTGACGACAGGCGTATTGCCAATGGTTTCCAGAATATTTTCGTATAGCCGACCCATAGTGTTATCTCCCGAATTGAATTCATTTCATTTAGCCATCCCAAAGGGAGGCGGTAAAGCCATCATCCCCAATTCAATATCACCTTGCCGGAATGGCCCGAACGCATGACGTCGAAGCCCGCCTGGAAGTCGTCCACGGGGAATTGATGGGTGAGGATGGGGGTGATGTCGAGGCCGCTTTGCAGCATGGTCGACATCTTGTACCAGGTCTCGAACATCTCGCGGCCGTAGATGCCCTTCAGGGTCAGGCCCTTGAAGACGATCTGAGTCCAATCAATCGCCGCATCGCCGGGCATGATGCCGAGGATGGCGATCCGCCCGCCGTTGTTCATGGTTTCCATCATGGCGCTGAAAGCCTGGATGTTGCCCGACATTTCCAGGCCGACATCGAAGCCTTCGACCATGCCGAGGTCTTCCATGGCCTCACCGATGGTTTCGCTCTCCACATTGATCACCCGCGAAGCACCCATCCTTGAGGCCAGCTCAAGGCGATAGTCGTTGACGTCGGTGACCGCCACGAAGCGCGCGCCGACATGACGGCAGATCGCCGCCGCCATGACGCCGATCGGTCCGGCGCCGGTGATCAGTACATCCTCGCCGACCAGATCGAAGGACAGCGCGGTGTGGGTGGCGTTGCCCAGGGGATCGAGGATGGCGGCGATGTCGTCGCTGATATCGTCGGCCAGAGGAAAGACGTTGACCGCCGGGATGGCGAGGTACTCGGCGAAACAGCCCGGCCTGTCGACGCCGACGCCGATGGTGTTGCGGCACAGATGACGGCGCCCGGCGCGGCAGTTGCGGCAATGGCCACAGGTCACATGGCCATCGCCGGAGACCCGGTCGCCGACGTGCAGGCCGGCGACTTCCATGCCGATCTCGGCGATTTCGCCGACGAACTCATGACCCACGATCATCGGCACCGGGATGGTGGCTTGCGCCCATTCGTCCCAATTGTAGATATGCACGTCGGTGCCGCAGATCGCCGTCTTATTGATCTTGACCAGCACGTCGTTATGGCCGACGGCGGGCAGGGCGGCATCCTCCATCCAGATGCCGGGCTCCGGCTTGGCCTTGACCAGGGCTTTCATATGACACCGAGGCTGTGGCCGACCGCATGGAAGGCAGCGAGCGCGCGGTCGAGATGGTCGCGGCTATGAGCCGCCGAGACCTGGGTGCGGATGCGCGCCTGGCCTTGTGGAACCACCGGATAAGAGAAGCCGACCACATAGATGCCCTGATCGAGCAATTGCGCCGCCATGGACGCGGCCAGGGCGGCATCGCCCAGCATCACCGGGATGATCGGATGTTCGCCGGGAACCAGGGTGAAGCCAAGGTCTTCGAGGCCGGCGCGGAAATAGCCGCTGTTATCATGCAGGGTGCGGCGCAGATCGCCGCCCGTCGAATCGCCACTCGTGGCCAGCAGATCGAGCGCCCGGATTGTGGCGCTGGCAATGGCCGGCGCCAGGCTGTTTGAAAACTGATAGGGCCGGGAGCGCTGGCGCAGCCAGGCGATGATTTTAGCCCGCCCCGATGTATAGCCCCCCGAGGCGCCGCCCAGGGCCTTGCCCAGGGTGCCGGTGTAGATATCGACCCGATCCGCCACCCCGCAGCCCGCCCGCCCCCATGAAGCCGACGGCGTGGGAATCATCGACCATCACCAGGGCGGCATGACGCTCGGCGAGATCGCAGATCGCGGCAAGGTCGGCGATAACGCCGTCCATGGAGAACACCCCGTCGGTGGCGATCAGGCGGCGGCGGCAGTCCTTGGCCTCGATCAGCCGGCTTTCCAGCTCGGCCATGTCGTTGTTGGCGTAGCGCAGGCGGCGCGCCTTGCACAAGCGGATGCCGTCAATTACGGATGCGTGGTTCAGCGCGTCGCTGATCACCGCATCCTCCGGCCCGAGGATGGTCTCGAATAGGCCGGTGTTGGCGTCGAAACAGGAGGAATAGAGGATCGTGTCCCCGGTTCCGAGGAAGTCGCTGATCCGCGTCTCCAGGGTCTTGTGAATGGTCTGCGTACCACAGATGAAGCGCACCGACGACAGACCGAAGCCATGGGCGTCCAGGCCCGCCTTGGCGGCCTCGATGAGTGCGGGATGGTTCGACAGGCCGAGATAATTGTTGGCGCAGAAGTTGATCACCGAAGCCCCGCCGGCCAAGGAAATATCCGCTGCCTGGGGCGAGGCGATAATGCGCTCGTCTTTATAAAGACCGACACCGCGAAGCGCCTCGGTGTCGTCTTTCAGCGCGTCGAGAAAGGCTTGATCCATGGCCAGAAGTGTATCAGGCAAAAAGCGGCCCGTCTGCCAACCTACCGTATTTTTCGGCTTCCCCGAGCGCAGCAAGGCTTGCCAAACACGGTGTTGTGACAGAGATTTGCTGCAAGAATTTTTGCTGCGACGATAAACGCCGCCACCCTCCCCTGATTGTGAGGACCGCTCCGCGCATGGATCCGACGAGCCGCTTCATCGATGGGCTGCCCAAGGCCGAGCTTCATATCCATATCGAAGGCTCGCTCGAGCCCGAATTGATGTTTGCCCTGGCTCAGCGCAACGGCGTGGCGCTGCCCTATGAGTCGGTCGAGGACCTGGTTGCTGCCTATGATTTCAGCAACCTCCAGGACTTCCTCGACATCTATTACAAAGGTGCCGGGGTGCTGCTCACCGAGCAGGATTTTTACGATCTGACCTGGGCCTATCTCAAGCGCGTGCACAGCGACAATGTTCTGCATACGGAGATTTTCTTCGATCCGCAGACCCACACGGTGCGCGGCGTCGCCTTCGAGACCGTCATCGACGGCATCCATGGCGCCCTGGCGGACGGGGCCGCCAAGCTCGGCATATCCTCCCGGCTGATCCTCTGTTTCCTGCGCCATCTCGACGAAGACGACGCCCAGGCGACCCTCGATATGGCGCTTGACCACAAGGACCGCATCATCGCCGTGGGCCTCGATTCCTCCGAGGCCGGTCATCCGCCGGACAAGTTCAAAAGGGTCTTCGAGCGGGCGCGCCGCGAGGGCTTTCTCGCCGTTGCCCACGCCGGCGAGGAGGGCCCCGCCGACTATGTGCGCCAGGCGCTCGACGAGCTTGCGGTGTCGCGCATCGATCACGGCGTCCGGGCGCTTGAAGACGATGCCCTGGTGGCGCGGCTGGCAGCCCTGCGTATACCCCTGACCGTCTGCCCCTTATCGAACCTCAAGCTCCGCGTGGTGGCGGATATGGCGGCGCATCCCTTGGTTGAGATGATCGCCAAGGGCCTGATGGTGACGGTCAATTCCGACGACCCCGCCTATTTCGGCGGCTATGTGAATGACAATTACCGCGCCCTGCATGAAGCGCTTGACCTCACCCGCGATGATTTCATCCAGCTCGCGCGCAACAGCTTCGAGGCTGCCTTCCTCGATGAGGCGGATAAGCAGGCGTTGATCGCCCGCCTCGACGCCTATCTCGCCGAGGCCGGGAACGCCTCGCATGGTTAAGCCCACTATTGGTGGCGGGAAGCAGACTCTGATCCTGGCGACGGCCATGGTGATCATCGGCGGAGTCATATGGGGCGGCACCTTTACGCTTGCCAAGCTGATCACCGAGTCGGGCGTTCATCCCTTCGGGCTGGCCCTGCTGACCAGTTTGACCGGCGCCGCGTTCCTGCTGCCCTATAGCGTGATCCGCCATGGCGGCGTTCCCCTGGCGCGGGACTATGTACAGGTCTATTTTATCGCCGGAATCGTGGGCACGGCGCTGCCGTCGAGCGTGCTGTTCTACGTGGCGGCGCAAATGCCGGCGGGAATCCTGGCAATCATCGTCTCTCTGGTGCCGCTGATGTCCTACGCCTTGGCCTTGTTGTTCGGCGTCGAACGCCTAGAGGCGCTCCGCGTCGCCGGGACCGGGCTCGGATTCGCCGCGGTCCTGATGATCCTGATTCCCGACACCAGCCTGCCCGACCCCTCGATGGCGCTCTGGGCGATGCTCGCCCTGATCGCGCCCTTGTCCTATTCCGTCGAGAACATCTATATAGCCATCCGCCGGCCGCCCAAGAGCAATCCCTTCGTCCTGCTCGGCGGCATGATGGGCGTCGCCAGCCTGATCCTGCTGCCCCTGGTTTGGGTGAACGATGCATGGGTGCCGTTCGATGTACTCATAGCCCTGCCCCTGTGGTGGATTCCCACCCTGAGCCTGATCAATATTGTCGGGTATGTGCTGTTTCTCGAGCTGATCGTCATGACCGGCCCGCTGTTCGCCGCCCAAATGGGCTATGCGGTCACTATATCGGGCGTGCTGTGGGGCATCGTGATATTCGGCGAGGCGCACAGCGCCTGGGTCTGGGCGGCGCTCGCCGTGATGTTCGCCGGCATCGCCATGGTTCACCCGAGCAAGGAACGGCCTTCGCCGCCATAATTCCCTGAGCGCCGCTAAACCTTATTTCTTGACAAGTTTATTGAGTTGGGACTGCATGGCGTCGAGCTTTGACTTGAGGTCGGCAATGGAATCGTCGGCGGACTCATCAGACTCTACAGGTCCTTCGGGCGTCGGCGCGTTGTCCTCGCCGTCCCTGGCGGCGCCAGCGAAAGGCGTGAACATTTCCATCGCGCTCTGGAACATCTTCATATTGGCTTGGCCCATTTCCTCGAACTGCTTGAACGGCGCAAGATTGCCCACGGAGCTGTTGATTTGTTCGCGCATCTTCTCCTGGTTGCGCGCGAAGGTCTCCATGCTGATTTCGAGATATTGCGGCACCACGCCGCCAAGGCTGTCGCCGTAAAACCCAATCAGCTGGCGCAGGAAGCTGATCGGCAACAGGCTGTCGCCCTTGCCTTCTTCCTCGACGATGATCTGGGTCAGCACGGAGCGCGTGATGTCGGCACCGGTTTTAGCGTCATAGGCCACAAAATCGACGCCTTCCTTCACCATCTGGGCAAGGTTATCCAGGGTGACATAGCTGCTGACGGCGGTGTTATACAGCCGCCGGTTGGCGTATTTCTTTATGGTGACGGGTTCGTCCCCGGAGGCTGGTTTTTCGGACATACGCTGCTATCAGACCCCTAATTTGACTCTTTCGCACCTGCGAACAGGCGGTACTCTACAATAGCTCCTGTTGCACCGCAAACCTTGCGATGCAACGAAGCTATCGTATACTGCCGCCATGTCCGAAGACGCCCCCGACCTCGAAGCCCTGGCCAAGCGATTTCTCGACCTCTGGCAGGATCAGGTCGCGGCGTCTGTGGCCGATCCGGCGCTGGCCGAATGGCTTTCCCGGTTTCTCGCAGCGCCGGGCGGTCCGGGGTTAGCGCCGGCCGGGAAGTCGAAGGCCGGGAAGTCGAAGGACGGAGAAACGATCAATGACCCAACAGCCTTCGCCGATATCTTTGCCGCCATGGCATCTGGGGCCGCGCACGGGGCCGCGCACGGGGCCGCGCCCGCTGCCGCTTCATCTGGCGCGGGCGATGACCGTCTGGACGAGCTCTCTCGCCGCCTTGCCGACTGCGAAAAGCGGCTCTCTGCCTTGGAGCCCGGCCCTGGCAACACGGGCGGCAAGCCTCGCCGCCGACCTCGCAAGCGCGCCGGATGATAGCCTAACAAACTGCCTGGCTGAGGAAGGCCGGCGGCGGCTCGACGCCATGCTCACCGGCATCGAGGTCTATCGCCGCCACCCCTATAAGCGGGCGTTGCGGGACCCAAAGGTGATCTGGCGCGACGGATCGTCCAGGCTGCTTGATCACGGCGCCAGACGGCGTGACCGCGAGAGCTGCGTGCCGGTCTTGTTCGTGCCCTCTCTGGTCAACCGCTATTACATTCTCGATCTGTCCCGACGCCGCAGCATGATGCGCTATCTCGCCGATCACGGCATTCGCCCTCTGCTCATGGATTGGGGCCACCCCGGCGTGGAGGAGCGTGAATACGGCCTCACCGAGTACACCGCCGGGCGCCTGGAAGCGGCTCTCGACGCGGCTGTCGAGCGTTGCGGTGGGCCGGTCATCGTGGCGGGCTACTGCATGGGCGGGCTGCTGGCCCTGGCCCTGGCCCAGCGCCGCCCAGGCCAGGTTCGCGCCCTGGCCCTGCTGGCGACGCCCTGGGATTTTCATGCCGCCGCAGATGCTCACGGCCGCCTGCTCGACGCCCTGGCGGCGCCGATCGATGGCCTGCTGACGACCCTTGGGGAACTGCCGATCGATGCCTTGCAGGCGCTGTTCACCTGGTCCGATCCGACCATGGTGGCAAATAAATTCCGTCGGCTCGGGACGCGCGATCCCAAGAGCAACGAAACCGAGGATTTCGTCGCCCTTGAAGATTGGCTCAACGATGGGGTGGCGCTGACCGCTACCGTCGCCCGCGACTGTCTGATTGGATGGTACGCGGAGAACCAACCGGCGCGCGGCGAATGGTGCATTGGCGGCCAGGCGATACGGCCCGAGACGCTGGACCTGCCCTGCCTGATCGCCCTGCCCCGCAGCGACCGCATCGTACCGCCGGCATCGGCTCTGGCCCTGGCCGACAGCATGCACTCGGCCGCCAGATTGACGCCGGCGGCGGGTCATATCGGTATGGTTGTCGGTCGACGGGCACGCGAGGCCCTGTGGAAGCCGCTCACTTTATGGTTAAAATCGGTGTGATTCCTATTGCAGCGCAACATATTTGCATTAAATTGGCATCCAAATACATGCCATCAAATACCTTCATCAGGATAGAGAGACAGCCATGACCGAGCAGAACAACCCCGTCGTCATCGCCAGCATCGCGCGCACGCCCGTTGGCGCCTTCAACGGCGGTTTGAGTTCACTTGCCGCCGACGCCCTGGGAGCCGTCGCCATCGCCGAGGCGCTCAATCGCGCGGGCGTTGCGGCGGGCGATGTGTCGGAAGTCATCCTGGGCCAAATTCTCACCGCCGGTCAGGGCCAGAACCCGGCACGCCAGGCGGCCATTGGCGCCGGCATTCCCGTCGAGGCTCCGGCCTGGGGGGTCAACCAGCTTTGCGGCTCCGGCCTGCGCGCGGTCGCTCTCGGCCACCAGGCGATTGCCAATGGCGATAGCACCATCGTCGTCGCCGGCGGACAGGAGAGCATGAGCCAGGCGCCCCATTGCCTGCATTTGCGCAATGGCACCAAACTCGGCCCGGCGGGCATGGCCGACACCATGATCGTCGACGGTCTGTGGGATGCCTTCAACGACTATCACATGGGCACCACCGCCGAGAATGTCGCCGAGCAATGGCAGATCACCCGTGAAGACCAGGACACTTTCGCCGCCGCCTCGCAAGCCAAGGCGGAAGCCGCCCAGAAGGACGGCCGCCTGAATGATGAAATCGTCGCCGTGACCATCAAATCGCGCAAGGGCGAGACCGTGGTGGATACGGACGAATATCCCCGTCACGGCACCAGCTTCGAGAGCCTGCAAGCCCTGCGGCCCGCCTTTGCCAAGGACGGCACGGTGACCGCCGGCAACGCCAGCGGCATCAACGACGGCGCGGCGGCGGCGGTGCTGATGAGCGCCGCCGAGGCCGAGACGCGGGGCATCACACCCCTGGCGCGCATCGTCTCCTGGGCCCAGGCCGGTGTCGACCCGTCGATCATGGGCACCGGCCCGATCCCGGCGAGCCGGGCTGCGCTTGAGCGCGCCGGCTGGAGCATCGATGATCTCGATCTGATCGAGGCCAACGAGGCCTTCGCCGCCCAGGCCTGCGCGGTCAACAAGGAACTCGGCTGGGATACGGATAAGGTCAATGTGAACGGCGGCGCTATCGCCCTGGGCCATCCGATCGGCGCCTCGGGCGCCCGGGTGCTGTCCACCCTGCTCTACGAAATGGGCCGCCGCGACGCCAAGAAGGGATTGGCGACGCTCTGCATCGGCGGCGGCATGGGTATCGCCATGTGCGTCGCGCGCGACTGAACGGATATTTGGGGGGTAAGATTATGAGTCGCGTCGCATTGGTTACCGGTGGCACCAGAGGCATAGGCGCCGCCATTTCCATCGCTCTCAAGCAGGCCGGCTATTCGGTCGCCGCCACTTATGCCGGCAACGACGAAGCCGCAGAAGCCTTCAAGAGCGAACAGGGCATTTCTGTCTATAAATGGGATGTGGGCAATTTCGATGAATGCGCGCAAGGCATAGCCCGCGTCACCGGCGACCTCGGCCCGATCGAGGTGCTGGTCAACAACGCCGGCATCACCCGTGACGGCATGCTTCACCGTATGGATGCGGAAAAATGGCGCGCCGTGATCGCCACCAATCTCGATTCCCTGTTCAACACCAGCCGTAACGTCATCGAGCCCATGCGCGAGGCCGGTTTCGGGCGGATCATCAATATCGGCTCGATCAACGGCCAGAAGGGCCAGATAGGCCAGACCAATTACGCCGCCGCCAAGGCCGGCCTGGTCGGTTTCACCAAATCCCTGGCCCTGGAGAATGCGGTCAAGGGGATCACCGTGAACGCCATCGCGCC
>JAYGED010000277.1:0-4795 GCA_046582565.1 Alphaproteobacteria bacterium | reverse complement strand
GGCGCCTACCTGTCGGTGGCTATCGATGATTACTCGATCATCTCGGATACCTTTGGCGAAGAACATATGGACCGTGCGGTCATCGCTGTGGGCCAGGCTCTCGACAAATGTCTGCGCACCAGTGATGTGGTCGGCCGGGTCAGTCCGGATCAGTTCGGGGTCATTCTCAGCAACTGCTCGAACGGCAGCGATCATATAATCTCGGAGAGAATACTCGAAGCCGTTATGCAGGCTGAAGTGGTCACACCCGAGGGAACGATCAACATGACCGTCTCTATCGGCGGCGTCAGGTTCCCACAAACAGTGCGCGCGCCCCACGATGCCATCATCAAGGCCGATATCGCTCTCTCAAAGGCCCGGCGCAACGGGAAGAACTGCTATGTCAGCTACAATCTCACCGATGAGCAGCTCAACGACAGCCGGCGCACCCTGTCCATCGCCAAGGAAATACAAACCGCCCTGCAGGACGATGGCCTGACCCTCGCTTTTCAGCCGATTGTCAGCGGCAAGGACTATCATATCAAATCCTATGAGTGCCTGCTTCGTATCCGCGGCGGCAATGGCTATCTACCCACCGGTCCCGCCCTAGGCATCGCTGAAAGCATGGGCCTGATCAGAACCATCGACCAGCGGGTTCTGGTGATGGCCGTCAAGGAGCTGGAATCCAGTACTGATGTAACCCTGGCAATCAATATCTCGGGCCTTACCACCACGGAACCGTCATGGCTTCGCAGTCTCATAGCGCTGGTCGGCGACAGGCCTGATTTGGCCAAGCGGCTTGTGCTTGAGATCACTGAGACAGCGGCGCTCGAAGACATGGAAGAGGCCGTTCGTTTTGTCAGCGCGGTCCGCAATCTTGGCTGCCAGGTTGCTCTCGACGATTTCGGCGCCGGCTACACCTCGTTCCGTCATTTGAAGACCCTGGCCGTGGACATCGTCAAGATCGACGGATCCTTCGTGCTTAATCTGGCGTCACGGCCCGAGGATTTTCTGTTTATCAAATCGCTTCTTGAACTCGCCTCCGGGTTTGGTCTGACGACCGTAGCCGAATGCGTCGAGGATAGTGAAGTGGCCGATATTCTAGCCCGCCAAGGCGTCGACCTCCTGCAGGGTTATTATTTCGGCAAGCCGAGTTTTGATCGACTCTGGCAGCGCGAGCCGGTGCGCCGGGAAGCGACCGGCGGCGCCGTCATCCTGTCGCCGGCTTTCCGCCCAAAGAAATAGAGCCGGAAACCCGCCTCAAATCTCCGTGCCGCCGACGGTAAGTCCATCGACGAGCAGGGTCGGCAAGCCGACTCCCACGGGGACCCCCTGGCCGTTCTTGCCGCACGTGCCTATCCCCGGATCAAGCGCCATGTCGTCGCCAATCGCCTTGACCCTGGTCAGCACGTCCGGGCCATTGCCGATCAAGGAAGCGCCCTTCACCGGAGCGCCCAGGCGGCCATCTTCGATGAGATAGGCTTCGGATGCCGAGAAGACGAATTTTCCTGAAGTGATGTCCACCTGTCCGCCGCTGAAATTGACCGCATAGAGGCCGCGCTTGACGCCGGCTATAATGTCTGCCGGCGATTGCTCGCCGGCCTCCATGAAGGTGTTGGTCATGCGCGGCATGGGGGCATGGGCAAAACTCTGGCGGCGGCCATTGCCGGTCGGTTTCATATCCATCAGCCGGGCGTTCTGACGATCGTGAAGATAGCCCGTGAGGATACCGTCCTCGATCAGAACCGTTCGTTGGCTTGGCGTTCCTTCATCGTCGATCGTGAGCGAGCCGCGGCGGTCCGCCAGGGTGCCGTCGTCGACCACGGTTACGCCGGGCGCCGCAACCCGCTTCCCCATCAAGCCTGAAAAAGCTGACGTTTTCTTGCGGTTGAAATCGCCCTCAAGACCATGACCGATAGCCTCGTGTAATAGTATGCCCGGCCAGCCCGGCCCCAGCACGACCGGCATTTCGCCGGCAGGCGCTGCTATCGACTCAAGATTGACCAGCGCCTGACGCAAGGCTTCATCGACCTGGCTCTGCCAGTTCTCGGGCGTCATAAAGGCTTGGTAGCCGCAACGGCCGCCAACACCATGCGAGCCGGATTCCATACGCTCGCCCTCACCCACCATGACAGTCACGCTGAGCCGCACGAGCGGGCGTACATCGCTCATCATGACGCCGCCCTGTCGCAATATAGCAACCGCCTGCCACTCGCCAGTCAACGACGCCATGACCTGACGCACCCGTGTATCGCTGTCGCGGGCGTAGGCGTCGATATCGGCGAGCAGAGCCACCTTTGCGGCGAAATCGATTTCACTGAGCGGGTTGGCATCGCTATAGAGCGCGTGGTTGGTGCTCTGCGGTGTTTCGCCCTCGATGCCGTCGTGGCCGGCGCGAACCGCCTGAACCGTGGTAGCGGCGCGGCTGATGGCCTGTTCGCTGAGTTCAGTGGCATGGGCATAACCGGTTGCTTCACCGCATACCGCACGCAGACCGAAGCCCTGGCTGGTATCGAAATTCGCATTCTTCAAGCGGCCGTCATCAAACGAAAAGCTCTCGGATTGGCAATATTCGAGAAACAGCTCGCCATCGTTGAAACCATGAAGCGCATCGTCGACCAGACCGCTGACACGAACCTGGTCGAGCCCTCCTTTGGTAAAGAAGATTTCTTCTGGGGATGGCTGATCGGACATGGGTGAGCTTCCTAAACTGATGAAGATGACTACGAGAATATAGTGCCATAGACGACAATTGCCATGGCTTGAGATAGATTCCCCGTATCGGTTGGAGAATGGCAGAATAACAACATTCACCGGGTTTCACGCTCTTGTGATTTACGAATCCCTATTGTAGGTTTCGAACCATATTTGGCGGTCTACTAGGGGGATAACTCGACCCATATCTGTCGCTGGAATTCATTGACAGGCATGGCGCTTGCCGCAGCATTCCTTTATGCGAGAAAGGCATGGATTATGACGTTGAGTAAATGGTCTCGGGTAAAGAGCTTATGGATGATGACCATTGCCGTTGCTGGATGGTCGGTGACGATTGCCGTCACCGCTGCCATGGCGCAACAGTCGGAACCCTGGCAAACTGGGTTCCAAGCAGCCGCCACTCCCGTCATGCGCGATGTACTCGCATTCAGTGACCTGATCCATCCAATCATCACCGTCGTCATGGTTTTTGTGGTGGCCCTGTTGTTCTACACCCTCTATCGGTTCAGTGCGAAACGGAACCCGAATCCCTCCAAAACCACGCATAACACCCTGATCGAGGTCGTCTGGACGACGCTGCCGATCATGATCCTCATCATCATCGCCATTCCATCGTTCAAACTGCTTTATTTTCAGGATCGCGCAGTTGACCCGGAAATGACCATCAAGGCGATTGGCCATCAGTGGTATTGGACCTATGAGTATCCCGATCACGACGGAATGACTTTCGACGCCCTGATGATCACCGATGAAGATATACAGGAAGGTCAGGTCCGCCTGTTAGAGACCGACAACCGTATCGTGGTGCCCGTCGATACGACGATCCAGGTTCTCCTCACCGCCGACGATGTGATCCACGCCTGGGCGGTACCGGCGTTCGGCATCAAGGTCGATGCGGTGCCGGGACGGTTGAACGAGACCTGGTTCAGGGTCGAACGGAAAGGCGTTTACTACGGCCAGTGTTCGGAACTTTGCGGCGCCTATCACGGATTCATGCCGATCGCCGTCGAAGTAGTTTCAAAGAGCGCCTTCGCGACCTGGATCGTGAAAGCCAAGCAAGAATTCGCGCTCAATGGAGCGCCGTCAACGACTGTGGCCCTGGCAAAGACCGCCAGCGGGAAGGAAATCAAATGAGTGACCAGGCCCACGTATCGGCGGAAGCTGGTCACGACGATCACCACACCCCCACCGGTTGGCGGCGTTGGTTGTATTCGACTAACCACAAAGACATCGGCACCATGTATCTGGTGTTCGCCATTATCATGGGCATCGTCGGCGGTATTTTATCCTTGCTGTTCCGGTTAGAACTGCAAGCGCCGGGGATGCAGTTCTTCGGCGACAACTATCAGTTCTTCAATGTTCTGGTCAGCGCCCATGGCCTGATCATGGTGTTTTTCATGGTCATGCCGGCGTTCATCGGCGGGTTCGGCAATTGGATGGTGCCGCTGATGATCGGCGCGCCCGATATGGCGTTTCCGCGCATGAACAATATCAGCTTCTGGCTGTTGATCCCGGCGGCGGTGCTGTGGATCGGCTCGCTGTTTGCCGGTGATGGACCCGGTATCGGCTGGACCGCCTATGCACCGCTGAGTACGTCCGGACACCCGGGTCCGGCGGTCGATATGATTATCCTCGGCCTGCATCTGGCGGGCGCGTCGTCTATTTTGGGCGCCATCAATTTCATCACCACTATCTTTAACATGCGCGCGCCGGGCATGACGCTTCACAAGATGCCCTTGTTCGTCTGGTCGGTGCTGGTGACCGCCTTCCTGCTGCTGTTGACCCTGCCGGTTCTCGCGGGCGCCATTACCATGCTACTCACCGACCGTAATTTCGGCACCGCCTTCTTCGACGCCACCCTGGGCGGCGATCCGGTGCTGTTTCAGCATCTGTTCTGGTTCTTCGGCCACCCCGAAGTCTACATCCTGATCCTTCCCGGATTCGGTGTTGCCAGCCATGTTGTCTCGACCTTTTCACGCAAGCCGGTGTTCGGTTATCTCGGCATGGTCTATGCGATGATCTCGATCGGCGTGATCGGCTTCATCGTCTGGGCGCATCACATGTACACCGTCGGCCTGGACGTCGATACACGGGCCTATTT
>JAYGED010000174.1:0-16433 GCA_046582565.1 Alphaproteobacteria bacterium | reverse complement strand
ACCAGGGCCTCCTCGATGACCAGGGGCAGGGTCGCCGCGTCGCCGAGCCAGACATCCGCCTCGCCGACCGTCGCGCCGGCCTCGAACAGGGCATAGTTGGTGAATTCCCTAAAGCCGTATTCGATCATCCGTTCGGCCTCGCGTGATCTAGCCTTCGCCGAGGTCATTCCATTGAGCGCCAGAATCAATCGCCGACCATCCCTGATCGCCGACCCGGTCAGACCGTAGCCGGCCCTTGTGGTGTGGCCCGTCTTGAGGCCGTCGGCGCCGATTTTTTTATAAAGCAAGGGGTTACGGTTACCCTGGCGGATTTCGTTATAGGTAAATTCCAGCTCGGAATAATAGCCATAGTACTGGGGGAAATTTTCGATGGTGCGCTTCGCCAACAACGCCAAGTCACGAGCGGTAACCCGGTGGGCTTCATCGGGCCAGCCGCTGGCATTGGTGAAATTGCTCGAAACCATACCCATTTCATGAGCCTGCTCGGTCATCTCGGCGGCAAAGGTCTGCTCGTCGCCGGCAAGGCCTTCGGCGACGACGATCGTGGCGTCATTGCCCGACTGGATAACGATGCCGCGCAACAAATCTTCAATGGTGACCCGGCTCCCCAGCTTGACGAACATCTTCGAGCCGCCCTTGCGCCATGCCTTCTCACTGACGGGCAGGGTATCTTCGAGTTTCAGGCTGCCGTCCGCCAGCCGGTCAAAGATCATATAGATGGTCATGATCTTGCTCATGGATGATGGCTCCATGAGTTCATCGGCGTCTTTTTCAAACAACACCTTGCCGGTGACGTTATCGATCAGTATAGCCTGCTTCGCGGTGGTCTCGAGAGCCAGAATCGGGCCCGTTGTGAGCAAGATCGCGCACATGACCATGAACGCGCTGTGTAGCGGTTTGAATATAACGGACAAATGCTGGTTCCTCGGTGTTAAGCCCATGGCTGTCGATTATCGTGATCGAACCCGCCTATAGCAACCAACTGTGGCGAGATTTCGATAATCAGCCCAGATTATTTATTCGACAACCAAGCGGGCCTCATAATGGCCGGCGCCGATGACCTGCTCCAGCAAAGCCACAGCGTCCTCCGGTGTCATCACCGGGCCGAGCCGAACCCGATAAACCGCCTCGCCGTCCACCGTGACCATGGAGGTTCGCGGCTTGCCGAACGCTACCAGGGCGTCGCTGAGACGTTTGGCATTATAGGGGTTCGCGAAAGCGCCGGCCTGGACGAACATGACCAGACGGCTATTGACCGGATAAACCGACGCGACTTCGGTTAAAGGCTCCACGTTTAGCGGCGCCTCTGCGAGAGCCTGGCGCTCGACCGAGCCGGTCGGCGATGCCGGAAGTGACGGCGCTTCGGGGTCTTCCGCTACGGCAATCATCGGATCCTGCCATCCTTGGCCGGCGATGGCCTCGACCCGCACCAAGGCAGTCCCCTTCTCTTTAAAGCCCAGAAGCTGGGCGGCGCGCCGCGACACATCGATGATGCGGCCCCGCGCATAAGGCCCCCGGTCGTTGATGGTGAGCACCATGGAACGCCCATTATCGAGATTGGTCACCCGAACCTCGAACGGCATGGGCAGCGTGCGGTGGGCCGCGGTAAGCGCATTCATGTCATAGACTGCGCCGTTGGCGGTGCGCTTGCCGTGGAACGGATCGCCATACCACGATGCTATCCCGGTCTCTCCGTAGCCCGGTTCAACCTTCGGATAATACCAGACGCCTTCGATCTGATAGGGATTGCCGACCTTGTAGTTTCCCAGCTTATCGGCCGGATCGTTGCTGCTGAGAATCTCCTTGGCCGCATAGCTGACCAGTGCTGTCTCGGCGCAACCGCCGAGGAACAGAGCTGCGACCATAGGGAGGACCAAGGAATAGCCAGTGAAACGCGACATGGAACCCTAGATTTAGTATGAAGCCAATTAACAGACTACTATATTAGCGGTCTCCAATCAAATCGGCAAGATGTCCGACCGACACGGCGAAATAATTTGAGCGGTTCCATTTCAGAATCGTCCGGTAATTACTGTAGATGATATAGGCTGGCCCGCCCTCGCCACCGGGCAGAACCAGCGAGGATTTGAGATCGCGTTTTGGCAGGTCGCCTCCGCCCTCGCGGCGCACGCCAAGGCTTTGCCATTCGCTCAGCCGTTTGACCAGCTTGAGATCGGCAAGGGCCATATCAAATCCGTCAGGCAGGCTCACATTGCGGCCCCAGGTCTGATCATCGCGCCAGCCCGCTTTCGCCAGGTAGTTGGCGGCCGAGGCGAAGACATCGGCCTTGGTGGTCCAGATATCGCGCCGATTGTCGCCGTCGTAATCCACCGCGTAGCGCAGGAAGCTCGACGGCATGAACTGGCTCTGCCCCATGGCGCCGGCCCAGGACCCCACCATGTCGCCGACGCTGATATGGCCCTGCTCCAGAATGGTCAGGGCATCGAGTAATTCCCCTCGAAAATAAGCGCTGCGGCGGCCGTCATAGGCCAGGGTTGCCAGGGCGGCAACCACGGGGAAGCCACCCGTGTAGGTGCCGAAGCGGGTCTCAACACCCCACAGGGCGACAATAAACCGAGGCTGCACGCCGAATTTTTTACCGACTCGCTTGAGCAATTCCCGATTTTCGCCATAGACTCGTCGGCCTTCCTTGGCCAGCTTCGCGGTGATCCGGCGCGCCATATATTCCTCGAAGGTCTGGGTGCCTTCGGGCTGCTTACGGTCGAGCTCGATGATGCGCGGTATGGGCGACACCCCTTCGAACGCCGCATCGAGGATGGCGGGACTGATCCCCTTCTCAAGCGCCTCGCTGCGCAGATCCACCACCCAGGCCGCGAAATCGGGATAGCTGGCGGAAGCCGGCGGCGCGGTTTCATGCGCTAAGGGTGTGCAAATGTAGAACAAAAATGCCGCGAGGATCGTGACTGATTTCAGAGCCATATGGCGCGTCATGCCAATCCCTTCGATGAGGTCTGATTCGGGGCGATGATCGTCCGAAGCCCGGGGAGATAGCAAGCATATTCATGGAACGGTCTGTTGAGAGTATGATCCCTCATGATTTCCCTGCTTCCCGACTGGTCGGCCTTCAGCGTTTTCATGATTGCCACCCTGGCGGTCGGGGCGGCGCCCGGCCCCGGCATGATGTTCGCCATCGCCCGCAGCATCGGCCAGGGCCGCCTGGCCGGCGCGGTTTCGGTGCTCGGCCTCTCCCTGGGTTCTTTCATGTTCTGTCTGGCAGCGGCCTTTGGTGTCGCCGCCGTCATCGCCGCTTCGCAAATTGCCTATGACGGGCTGCGCTACCTGGGCGCCGCCTATCTGATCTATCTCGCGTTTCGCGTCCTGCTGGTCGGCGGCGCCCTGCCCGGCCGCGACAGCACCACCCGCCGAGACCCGTTGATCCTTGTCTTCCGCCAGGCAATGGTGACCAACATCATGAACCCGAAATCGGGCATGTTCTATATCGCCTTCATTCCCCAGTTCACCGATCCGGAACGGGGCAGCGTCTTGGCACAATTCATCCTGCTCGGGGTGATCTTCAATGTGACCGGCAACAGCATCAATCTCGTCGTGGCCTACTTCTTCGGCCATCTCGGCTATTGGCTAGCGTCTCATCCCAGAGTCTGGCGCCTGCAGCAATGGTTCACCGCGTCAATATTCGCCGCTATCGCCGGTCATCTCATCCTGGCCGACCGCCGTTAGAATCACCTAAATCCCAGAACAATCCGGTCATGATTTGCAGCGCCTCGCGGCTGGTCGCCTCAAGGATATGTTCATCCGGCGCATGCTGGGAGCAGGACACATAGGAATGGGGCACCCAGATTGTCGGCAGGCCGAGGAGCTCGGAAAAGACATCGTTGGGCAGGGAGCCGCCGAGATTGGGCAGCACCGCTGTGGGCTTGCCGGACGTGGCGTCCAAAGAGGCGACTACCCAGCGCGCCCAGGGATGGTCGGGATCGAGGCGGGTCGCCGCCATGTGATCGGCCTCGGGGGTAATCTGCACCATGGTAAAGCCGGCGGCGTCCAGATGCCTCCGCAGACCGGCCACAAAATCCACCGGGTCGCAGGGCGGCACAAAGCGGATAGAGCAATGGGCCTTGGCGTGGGGCGGAACCGCGTTGACCGGGTTTTCCGGATTGCCGGTCTTGAAGGCGAGCACTTCAAAGCTGTTCCAGGCGAAGACTTTTTCCGCTGCGGCCAGCCCCGGCTCGCCCCATTCGGGGTCGATCTCGGGGGCATGGGCGCCGCCGTCAATGGTCAGCCCGGCGACCGCATCACGAACTGAATTGGATATCGGCGGCGGCCGCCATTCAGGCACTAAAATCTCGCCGCTCGCCGTGGTCAGGCTGGCGATGGCATGGGCCAGGATGATGCCCGGATTGGCCAGCAGCCCGCCCCAATTGCCGGAGTGATGGCCGCCGTCGCGTAATTTCACTTCCAGGTCGAAACTGAACACGCCGCGCGAACCCATGAATATGGTGGGCCGGTCCGGGTGCAGGCGCGGCCCGTCGGAAGCGATGAAAACATCGGCGGGGAACAGCGCCTGATTTGCCTGGCAGAATTCGCGCAGGCCCGGCGATCCAGCCTCCTCGCCGGTTTCAATCAGCACGACGGCGTTGAAACCGAGGGCGCCGCGTTCTTCGATCACCGCGCCCATGGCGGCCATGTTGATACTGTGCTGGCCCTTGTTGTCGGCAGTTCCCCGGCCATACCAACGGTCTGCGCGCTTCTCCAGCACCCAAGGATCGAGCCCCTCGGACCACTGGTCATCATAGCCGCGCACCACGTCGCCGTGGCCGTAGCTCATGACCGTCGTCTGATCGTCGGCTTCATGACGCTCGGCAACCAGAAACGGCCCGCCACGCGCCACCGGGTTGGGGAAGATGCGGCAGGTGAAACCCAGGGCTTCGAAACCGGGCTGCATTTCCCCGGTGAGATAGCGCATGAGTTCGTCGGCCTGGGCCGGGTCCTGGCTTTCGCTGTGAACAGCCACCCGGCGGGCAAGGTCCGCGAAGAAACCGCCGTCGTCGAAATAGCTCTCAATCCGTTTTATGGCGCCCTTGCGGTCCATGGCTTCCTCGCTAGACGAAAACGCTCTCAGTCCAATCTTACGGTGACCAATCCTACAGGGATAGACCCGCCGTCTTGTGAGAGCGGTCGAGATCGACTATTGAAGCACCCCTAGCGGATGGGTGCCCGAGCGGTTGAAGGGACCGGTCTTGAAAACCGGCAGGCCTGAAAGGGTCTCGTGGGTTCGAATCCCACCCCATCCGCCATGTTCGTACTGCAGCGGAATCGCCCGATAGCCATGACTACGCCTATTCCGGGGCTTGATGTCGCATTATTAAAATATTAAATTATGATGACTTAAAAGTAGATGCATCTGGAAACGACCAGCCGTGATTTGTCTTGTCACATGAAGCAGCTAGGGCCTCCATGCCTGTCTTACCAAACTCCGGGCGCATCCGTTTGAGTCGCAATTTTGAATGCATCGCAGGATGAAACCTGACCATCAAGCAAAGAATCGCCGTGTCGGGGCGGATCGCCGTGTTGGGGAAACGGATCGCCGTGTAGGGGGACATCGCCAGGCTGCGGCGGATCACAAGGCAGTGGTGGATCGCCGAGTGGCGGCGGATCGCCGGGCCCATCGCTTTGAGGCGCTCACCCGCGGCCCGATTTCATTTCATCGCTGGGTTTTAGCCGTTCTCGTTATCGCCACGCTCTCGACTATTTTCTTTGGTGGTGGCGGTCTCTATACGAGCTTCAGCAACATTCTGCAGCGCGAATCTACCGTTCCCTAAGGGAGAACGGCGTAACCGTCAGCACCTACCTCGAGACAAGCTCACTCCTCACGCGCCCGATAGCGAGCGGTAAATCGTCATCATTTGATCGATGGTTCGTTGCCAGCTATAGCCGGCGGCATGCTGGCGGGCCAGACCTGAGAATTCGTCACCCGCGTAATACTCCCGCCCGTCCAACACCCCTTGAATGGCGTCGGTAATGGCGACCGCATCATGGGGGTCCACGAGGACGGCCAGGGAACCGGCGATCTCCTCCATGGCGGTGCCCGCAGACGTGATGATCGGCGTCGCCGAGGCCAGGGATTCAAGGACCGGAAAACCGAAGCCTTCATAGACCGACAGAAACAGGACCAGACCCGCGGACGCATAAAGCGCCTGCAAATCCGTTTCTGGAACATAGCCGAGAAAACGAACCCGGCCGCGCGCGATCAGACCGTCGAGGGTCTCGAGCAGATCGTCATCCCATCCCCTCTTGCCGGTCAGGACGAGGGGCATTCTGTCTTGAACGCGCTCTGGCAGACGGCTGTAGGCCTCGAAGGCCCGTTTTAGATTCTTGCGCGGCTCGACTGTGCCGACCACAAAGAAAAATTGCTTATAATCAAGCTCGTAGCGTTGCAATATTGCTTCTACCGCCGCGCCCTCCCGGGGCCTGAAACCGCAGTCGACGCCGAGCGGGACTGTTACGATTTTATCTTCCGCTAGGCCGAACAGATCAATCAGCTCTGCGCGAACGAGATTTGAATCAACAACAATCCGGTTGGCATCGCGCAGCGTTTCTTCCAGGTGGCCGGCAATGAAACGAACCCGAAGACTGGGATGATATTCCGGATAGTGAATGATCGAGATGTCGTGAATCGTGGCGATTTTCAGGCCCTCGAAGGGGCGCAAAATGAAATTTGGTTCGTGATAAATATAGTCGCTATAGGGCGCCAGGAGGCGGGCGTAATGGCGTTCTCTGAGCGCGCCATGCAGGCGGTATACAAGGTTTGAGTGCTCCAGCAGCTGTTGGCGCAAGCGGATCGAGAAAGGAACCTCGGCGGACCCCAGGACGGCCAACGGCTCATAGCCGACCGAACCCCGGCGGAAGGTCTGCAGGTCCGAAATATCGGGCCGCGCCCTTAAGCCTTCGATAAGCTCCATGGTATAGCGCCCGATACCCGACTTAGGCGCCGTGCGAAGGCTTTCATCCGGTATCAGCAAGCGCATGGATATACTTTTCTACAATATGGGGCCAAGAGTAATGCTGCTCGGCAAACTCTTGCCCTTGTTGGCCGAATTGAGCACCGGCCTCCGAGAGCAATGTTTCAAGCCTTAAGTTGAATTCTTCCTGGCCGTTGTACCAAAGCCCGCCTTGGGCGCGCCTGCACTGATCGACCAGCACATCACAGCGGCCATTTACCAAGGCCGGTTTGGCCCTGAACCAGCCTTCGATGACCGCAATGGACAAGCTCTCGTATTGCGAAGGCAGAACAATCAGGCCCGCCCCTTCTATGGCGTCCCATTTTTCCTGCTCGGAGACAAAGCCCGGCGAGAAGAACCATTCATCGATCGGCAACTTCATGACGGCGCGTCCCAGGACGACCAGCTTGGGCAGATTCTCATGGGTCTTCACGGCTTCCCGGTAAAAATCGAAAAGCTCGCCGCAACCTTTCGAGTGATCGATCCGTCCGAGATAGAGCAGATAACCGGGCTCTAGCCCGTGTAAATTGCAAAAACGCGCGCCGTCCACCGCCTCGGGCACTGAGATGCCGGTGCCGATAACCGGGCCGGCCGGGTCGAGATGGGGAAAGCGGCCGAGCAGAAAATCCCGCTCTGAATGGGTGCTGTAAATCACCAAGCGGGTCAGATCGAAAATCTCATTGAATATCGGCAGATCGATCATCCATTCATCATGGCAGAAGGGCACCAAGACGGACTTGTCCGCAACGGTGGGAAGGCCAAAGAAAACCTGCGCATAGAGATACCCATAAAACACAAACAAATCATAATCTTGCTTATGTTCACTAATGTATTCCAATAACGCGGGAGACCAGGGTCCCTGCGCTTTCATCCAGGCGACCTGTTCGGCCCTCGGGGCCGATTTGCGCCTCAGCCGCAGAGTTTCAGACAGCAGATTGAAGAGCATGTTATTTCGCTGCTCTTCGACCGGGAAGCGGCGGACCGTAACGCCGTTGATTTGCGTCGTCTCCGCCGGGTAATGGTTGGCCCAAGTCACATAATCCAGCGCGCATGTGGTGAGGATTTCGATATCGAACTGTCGGGACAGGTTTTCGGCGACCTGCCGGCATACAAGCTCGGCCCCGCCATTGACATCGAGGCCGCATCTTTGTGTGACAAAAGCGAGGCGCATCAGGCAGTAAAATCGTCAATCATCGACAAAACCTGCGGCAGTAGATTGTCGATGGTAAAGGCTTCACGGCGACGCTGTTGCGCAGCAACAATCGCCGATCGAAGCGAGGCATCGTTTACCAAGTGATAAGCGAGGGCCGCGGATGCCTTTGGGTCGGTTTTGTCATCAAAAAGAAGGCCGGCGTCCGCCATTGTCTCCGGCACCGCCGTACAGGAAAATGCCAAGACCGGCACATCGAACCACATTGCCTCGACCACCGGCACACAAAAGCCTTCGTGATCCGAGAAGCTCCAGAATAAATCAGCGCTACGGTAGAGGGTGTAGAGCGAACTTTCGTCGACATCACGGAGAATCAGAACCCGGCTTTTAATACCATAGTCTTCGATTTTCTTGAGCAGCACCTTGGTAAATTCCGCGCGGTAGTCGACATATCCCGCCAAAATCAATCGAGCCCCGGCATCGAGACAAAGGTAGCGGTAGAACGCATCAACCAGGTCGAGATGCCCTTTGTTTGGCGCAAGACGTCCGACAAACAAGATGTTCTTTATGCCGTCACTCAGCAGGCTGACCAAGCTGTTATCCGGCTTCTGGGCCCACCGCGACGGGTCGACGATGATCGGCAGGATCGATGGCGCGGGAAATCCGGCCTCCGACAATTCGGACGCGTTAAAGGCGCTATCCGCATAGGTCCTGGAGAAATGGGGAACCAGGTCCGGCAGGGCTTCCCTGCCCTCCTTGAGCAGAGTGGCGAAATCCGGATCATAAGCCTCATAGAATTGATGCGGCGTGATGTTGTGATACAGCAGGGCCTTTGGGCCGTGGTGATCGGCGGCAATTTTGGTGATCTCGTTGCCGATGGAATGATGAAACAAGAGCGCCTCGCCGGAGGCCGGGCGATCACTATCAACCGGCTTGATGAGATGGGAATATTCAGGCGAACAGGTCTTCACATAGATTTCCGATTTCAATCCCTTGGCGCGGAATACCTTCTGAAACCAAAGCACCTGGTTGGAGATGGCATCGCCGGCGCGCAGGGTCGGCAACAGTTGGTGAAGAGCGCCTGTTGCCTCCGAAGCACGGATGCTTTCAAGCGCACTCAAGGGCTGGGTTAAGAGGATTTCCTCGTAGGCATCGATGACCCGATCCCAATTGGCATATTTTTCGGCATAGGCGGCGCCTTGCTGTCCGAGGCGGTGTAATTCTTCCTGCCCGGCCTTATCAATCTGTTCCAAGGCAGCGCACCATTCATCCTCCGACCCGGCCGCCCAGCCACCGGATGCCAGCGCCATGGCGCGCGCCGTCGCCAGGCAGCCGCTGTTCACGAGTGCCGGCCTGCCGGCCAGCCAGGCTTCCATGAGAACACGGGAGTAGCTTTCGTTCGGGCTAGGCTGAACAAGGGCGCGGCAATTTTCGAGCAACCATCGTTTGGTGGCGCCGTCGACCAGACCCATATCCCTGGCAGCGCAATCGGGCGCGCCATAGTCACTGCTGCCGGGCCCGGCAAGAATGAGTTCCAGGTTTGAATCTCCGTTGCGGCTCTTAAAAGTCCGCCATGACTCGATCAGAAGGTTCAGCCCCTTTCCAGGGTCTCGCCGTCCCAGGCATAAGAGAAAATTGCTTGGCGGGTCATCGATTTCCGCTTGAGCTGTGTCACTGGAATCGGACTCCACGCCGGCTCCGACGACCGTGATCTTTGCGGCTATGGCGGGACCATAGAGATTTATAGCGAGCTGCTTCTCTCCATCGCTCAGGCACAGCACATGGGCGGCCTGGCCAAACATTTCCGCAACCTCGGGCAGGTAGGCATAGACCTCATCATGCAGGCAGGGATTGAGGATGGCTTTCCCCGGGCAGGACCGGGCGCCGAAAATCGATGTACCGTAAAGATAGGGAATGAAGACAAAATATTTAAATTCATCAACGTTATCAGAGATATAACTCTGAAGTGCGCGTGAGTTTATATTTTCCCGAAAGAATATATCTGAGTGGGCTTTCTCCAGGGCCGTGGTTTCCGGTGTCGATCCGAGGGTCTGGCTCAGGAGATACTGGTTGGTAACATCGAAGGCGATATCATTGCGAACATCGACCTCGAAGCGATGTACGGTCACGCCATCCAGTTTCGTTTGACCCGGTTTGTGGAAATTTTCCGACCAGTTTCCCTGAAACGACGGCGAGCAGGTCGTCAGCACATGAACATCATGCCCTCGCGCGGCGAGGCGCGTAGCAACTTCCCGGGTGTGACTCTCCGCTCCACCGGTGAGATCCGCGCCATACCAGGGGCAGACAAAAGCAATACTATTCGTCATCTGATTTTTTGAGCAATTCGATCTGCTGTGCCAATTGCTGCAAATCCCCGGCCAGGTCTCTTTGCGTATCCGCCAGCAGGCCGATCATCTGTGATAGCGTGCTCATGCTTTCTCTCTGTCTGGCAAACAAGAGATCATCAATGGCGAGGACAAATCGCGTAAAATAGGGAATCCTGTTCAGGGGGAAGCGGTCGAACCGGGACGGCAGGCTGGTACGCGGCGCCACCAGAAACGCGCATTGCTTGATGCCGGTTTCAATGGATTTCAGCCGTGTGAGCAACGTCGGGTACGAGATCACCAGAAGCTGCGTGGTATCCGGGCTGTCGGGCACCCCCGCCACGGTCTCGGCAACACGCGCGCGCAACGCCTCGACATCGACCTCTGGGTTGTTATCTAGAATCATCCGCGGAGCTCTTTAAGATTTTACGGCGACGATGGCGTAATCGGGCGCGGCAAAAAACTTCTCCCGAAGAAAGGCGAGCGCCTGCTTGGCGCCCTGGTCTTCTAACTGTTTTTCCAGCACATCAAACGGCGTTACCGGATCCATACGATTTTCCGAAAGATATAGAATTTCAACATCAGAGAACCCGCACCGCGTAACCAGGAATTGCATGGTATGCGGATGTCGAGGCACTGTATGCGTCGGATCGAGATAGAAAGTATCAGCACTTACAGCGATGTTACGCGGATTCGGTGACTCGAGAATCAGCATCCCCCCCGGCGCCAACACACGAAAAGCCTGGCGTACAAGGTCTACGAGAACGCGATTGGGAAGATGCTCTATGAGGTGGAATGCACTGACGATACTGCTGCTCTCATCCTCGCATGAGACGAGATAATCGAGCGCATCGCCATTATGCATGGTGTGGCCACGGCTCGCGCAATCGTCAAAGAATTGAGCATTGAGATCGACCCCGACCGTGACAAAAGACTGGCCGCTGAGCAGGTCGAGCCATTCACCTCGCCCGCAGCCCAGGTCGATGGCCGGCTTGTCTTTTGGTAGCTGTTTATTGTTTTCAATGTGCGGGAGATAGGCCTTCAGGCGGACCTCGATTTCTTCCGGAGAACCCCGGAACAGGTCTTCAAAATCAACATAATACTGATCGGGGAAATCTCCCTCCGTCGCGATGTTGTGGAGCCTTTCACGCAAGCCCTTCAACTCCGCTTCCATCGGCTCGACACGATCCCGCGTCACAGCCGAGGTATACTCTTGGAGCGCTTCCACCTGGGCTTCGAGCAGATCTATCGAATGCAAACGCTCGCTGGTGACCTCCACGTGACGTTTAAGCCGCTCATTGCTGTCCATTATCGTCTCCCGGAATTCCGGCAACCGATAGAGACATTTGAGAATATTCAGTAAGCGCATGGCTGTCCCGCCGTATTCTCCGTTACCGCACCAAGATAGTCTGGCCAAAAATCTTTAACCAACAAGAGCTTGCTGGCTATTACAGCAAGACTCCTCTCAATACCAGCCGTGAGCTTCATGCAGGGAATCACTGAATGGATGTACTTTCCGGCTCAAATCTTTCACACACAACGCTTACCGGCAGTCTGCTGAGCCCTAGAAATTGAAAACTGTCATCCTGTGTGACGTTGAAAACCAGTTGTTTCTCTGACCAGACGTAGCGCTTCGCGGGATTGCGCTCATCATGTACGGCACCTCAGGCGCCGGAGACCTTGTTTGGTTCGCAATAACCCCGGCACGGTTCCCCGCGGCATAACGCCCAAGCGCTTCGCGGAGGGTCTGCAATTGCGCTTCGAGCGGCTCAACCCGGTCCTCGGTCAAGGCCGAGACGTATTGTTTAAGCGCTGAGAGGCGCGCGGCGGCAAGCTCAAGAGCGGCGGTAAGCTCATGATTGGCGGACACAAGCGTTTCATCGATCGTCCGCACCGCCGCTTCAACCGGCTCGAGTCGATCCTGGGTCACAGCCGTGGCATAAGCCTCAAGCGCATCCAGACGCGCATGAACGTCGTTTAGGCTGTCTCTTAGGTTGGCTCGATCTTCAGGCAACCGATAGAGACATTTAAGAATATTCAGAAAACGCATCTGGCCCTTGTCCGCATCCCTTGATCCCAGCATATCGTCGCCCAGATTCTACCTGATCAAAGCCGGACAAGGGAATTTTTTGAAACACCCTCAGAGGGAGCTTGGGAAACCGCCTTAATATGTTAGTTTTCATCCACTGTCAGCTAGATCGAAATACTGATTCTTTGTTTAAGTTTTGTTGAATAGGCGTTGCGAGGCGAAAAAGAAGATGATCATCCCTGTTGTGTTGTCCGGCGGCGCCGGCTCCCGCCTTTGGCCGATGTCTCGCGAAGGATTGCCGAAGCAGTTTCTGCCCCTCGCAAACAAAGACCGTTCCCTGCTGCAGGACACCGTCGCTCGTGTCAGCGACCGCCAACGGTTTGCGGCGCCGATCATCGTCTGCAATGCTCAACACCGCTTTCTGGTTGCCGAAGCGCTCCGCGACCTCGGCATTGAAGACGGCACCATCATTCTCGAGCCGACCGGCAAAAACACAGCGCCAGCCATTGCCCTCGCGGCCCATGCCGCCACCGCGATCCTGCCGGAAGCAATTTTGCTGGTTCTCTCTTCCGATAATGGCATTCGTGATCTGGATGCTTTTTCGGAAGCGGTCGTTCACGCGGTTAAAGCTGCCGAAACTGGACATCTGGTCACCTTCGGAATTAAGCCGGAATTTCCTGCCACAGAATATGGCTATATTCAGGCGCCCGAGGAGCTTGCCGATCATGCAGGCGTTCGTAAGATTGCCAAGTTTATTGAAAAACCCAACAAAAATGTGGCGATTGAGTTGCTGAAGGACGAAAACGTTTTTTGGAACAGTGCAATGTTCGCCTTCCGGGCAGACGTTTTCCTGACAGAACTTGAGCAAACACGACCTAAAATTTTGGCCCGAACGAGCGAATCCATGCAAAAGGGCGCGGAGGATTTGGATTTCTTCCGCCCCGATGTCGACAGCTTCAACCAATGCCCTTCGGAATCCGTTGACTATGCGCTTTTCGAGATATCAAAGAATACAGCCGTGGTTCCTTGCAATCTGGGCTGGAGCGACCTCGGTTCCTGGCAGGCAATTTGGGAACTCGAGGAAAGACAAAATTCCGGGCCCTTGCCGGCCGAGGCGAAGAATCATGTCGCCATCGATTGTTCGGATATCTATGTCCGCACCGATGGCCCTTTGATTGCTACCTTGGGGCTCGAATCCATCGCCATCATCGGTACGGAAGATGCTGTCCTGGTGTTTGACAAAAGCCGCTCGCAGGATGTGAAGCAGGTTGTCGAGCGCCTCAAAAAGCTGGACCGCCCGGAGGCGGTTCAACATCTAGAAGTGCTTCGCCCCTGGGGCGGCTATAAAACGCTGGTTACGGGGGACCGCTTCCAGGCCAAGCTGATCTGGGTCAAGACCCAACAGATACTCTCGCTTCAGAAGCACTATCACCGCGCGGAGCACTGGATCGTGACCAAGGGCACGGCCCGGGTGACGGTTGGCGAGAAGACCCAACTGCTCAGTGAAAATGAGTCGGTCTATATCCCGATCGGAGTCGTGCATCGCCTTGAAAATCCGGGGCATGTGCCGTTGGAATTAATTGAGGTTCAGGTCGGTTCCTATTTGGGAGAGGACGATATTGTCAGGCTGGATGATGTCTACGGCCGAGCTGGACAGGATCATACGAACTAGTGCAGATATCGCTCCCCCACAGGCTTTGGCGCGCCATTCCCAGGCCTGTTCGGTCGCGTGTTTTCAACTTCAGCACCAGCACCTTAGCGCCAAAGGCCGCCGCCCTGGAGCAGACCGGCCGGGGCGAGGTAACCGTGGCCGGCCTGTTCTCAACGGCTTCCGGATTGGGCGCCGGCGCGCGAAGGCTTACATACGGCCTGCAGGCAAGCGGAATTGACACCCACGCATTCGACCTTGGGCCGGCCTTCAGGCAAAGCAACCTGGACTGGCATGTTCCGCCGCCGCCCGCGACCAGCAAGGGCCCGCTTATCGTTCATATAAACGGCCAGTATCTGCCCTATGCACTGCTTAAAATGCCTTCAAAATTCACGGCGAAACGATATGTAATCGGCTATTGGAACTGGGAGCTTCCGATTGTGCCGGAAAGCTGGCGCCTCGCCGAAAAACATGTCCATGAAATCTGGACGGCGAGCCAGTTCACGGCAGCAGCCTTGCGCGCCCGAATCAAATCGCCTGTCCATGTCGTGCCCTACCCGCTGAAGATCGACACCCCCTCGCCGATGCAGCGCGCCGAACTGGGCATCCCCGAAAACGCTTTCCTGGTTTTCAACGCCTTCAATGCGGGCTCGGGCTATTCAAGGAAGAATCCCGATGGCGTGGTCGACGCTTTCATTCAGGCTTTCGGAGGCAACAGCGACGCTTACTTGCTGATCAAAATCGGCGACGCCAACCTGGCGCCGTCACAGATCAATAGCTTGCGGGAGCGCATCGCCGATCATCAAAATATTTCATTGTTAATGGACACTTACAGTGACGCGGATGTGCTCCGCCTTATAACAATGTGCGATGTGGTAATGAGCCTTCACCGATCGGAAGGGTTTGGATTTTTAATGGCGGAAGCCATGCATCTGGGCCGGCCGGTGATTGCCACAAACTGGTCGGGCAACGTCGACTTTATGTCAGCGCGCAATAGCTGGCCTGTAGCGCACGGCATGAGCCCCTGCTTCGATCCCCAGGGCACTTACACGCTCAAAGATGCCATGTGGGCGGAACCAGACGTTAATCAGGCCGCGGGCTATCTGCTCGAAATATACAATGACCCCGTCAACGCCCGCCGAAAGACCGAGATTGCCCGCAAGGACATTACCAATTACACCGCCTTTCATCGTTTCAAAGCTGCTCTACCACCAGAATTCCTTGCGCGTTGCCAAACCGATGCCTTGTCTCGGCCTGGCGAACAGACTGCCCGCGCGACTCATTAGATGACAAATGTTCTTCTCCTCTATTGGGGCCGCAAGGGGGGCGGTGCGCATTACACGGTGGAACTTCTCGACAGTAATTTCTCCTCGCACGGCGTCCGGGTTTTCAGCTCCCTCTCCGCATCGGGGGATATGCGGAAGTTACGGCGCAGCTGCGACCTGTGGCAGATAACCTACGGCGGCAAGTTTACCTTTGCTCTCTCGAGCCTTTTCCTGCCGCTATACCTGTTCCGCCTGCTTTTCTTTATTCGCCGATCCCAAATCCAACTTGTTTATGTCCCCATGCGGCATCTGTGGTCGCCGGCCATCAACAGCTTTTTACATCTCTGGGGCGTGCCGGTGGTTCATTGCGTTCATGACGCCGTACCCCATCCTGGCGATCCAAGTTTTCTGTGGGACGTCATTTTACGCTGGGAGCTTCGTTTCTCAAAAGCGGTGGTCGTTTTGTCGAACGCCGTGGGGCAGCTTCTGAAAGAGCAATACGGTGATCTTCTGGGGCAAAAACCTATACATCATTCCGTCCTCCCGCCGTTTAGAAGCCCAAGCGGTGTCGCCGCCACCGAATCGAATCGCCCCCATTCGACGACCAACTTTGTCTTTTTCGGAAGAATCGCTCCCTACAAGGGCCTCGACATTCTGGTTCATGCTTTTTCCGCTCTGCCCTTCGACCAGGCCCGATTGTCGATTGTCGGAACGGGAACCCTGCCTGACGACATCATCAGTGCTATTGAGAGCGACGAGCGGATCGAGTGCCGAAACGAGTGGCTGGATGAGAGTGACGTCGGCACCCTGCTTATCGACCAGGACATCATGGTCCTGCCCTACAGCGAGGCCAGTCAATCGGGTGCTATAATGTCGGCATTTGGCGCCGGATTGCCGGTGATTGTTTCACCCGTCGGCGGGCTTGCGGAACAGGTCGATCAAAACGTCACGGGCGTGATACTGGAGGAAACGACTGTAGATTGCTTACATCAAACAATGAAACAATTATGTGAACAGCCTGATATAATTGAAAAAATGAA
>JAYGED010000296.1:0-10027 GCA_046582565.1 Alphaproteobacteria bacterium | reverse complement strand
CGGCGACAGCAATCAGAATGACGCGCATGATCTCATACTCCTCGTTGAATTTTGCTCATGGAGTGCATGTTATCCATAAGGGCAAATGATATCGGGCGGCGATCTTCAAGTCAGTGCCCGGCGTTCGCGCAGGAGAACCTGGTCGTCGGCGAGGGCGGCGATTTCCGTGTCCGTATATCCCGCCTCGGCGAGGATTTCGTCGCTGTGTTCGCTGAAGGCCGGCGGCGGCCGCCCGGCGGCGCCCGGGGTGCGGGCGAGCTTGATGGGGATGCCGGTGCCGCGATAATCACGCCCTATCTCGACCACCATATGGCGGTGCCGGGTATGGGGATGCGCCAGTACCGCCGGCACATCGAGCACCGGCCCCGCCGGCAGGCCGATTTCCAGCAGCCGGGCGCAAAGCTCCTCGCCGTCGCGATCCGCGAACAGACCCTCAAGCTCGGCGGTAAGGGCGTCGCGGTTGGCGATGCGCTGGGCGTTGCCCACAAAGCGCTCGTCTTCGGCCAGGGCGGGGCGGCCGATCTCCTGGCAGAGGCGGCGGAATTGCCGGTCGTTGCCGATGGCCAGAAAAATCCGGCAGCTCGCCGTGGCGAACTGATCGTAGGGCGAGATGTTGGGATGGGAATCGCCGGCAATCCCCGGCGTCTTGCCCGACATGAAATAATTCGCTGAATGGGGATGCAGCAGGCTGATGGCGCTGTCATAGAGGGTGACCTCGATGAACTGGCCCAACCCTGAGCGTTCCCGCTCGAGCGCCGCCATGAGGATGCCGTTGACGGCGATCAGCCCGGTGCCGAGATCGACCATGGGCGTGCCCATGCGCACCGGGCCGCTGGCGGGCGAGCCGTTGATGCTGATCAGTCCGGCGCAGGCCTGGATCACCGCGTCATAGCCGGGATAGCCGCCGAGCGGGCCATCGGCGCCGAAGCCTGAGACCCGAAGATGGATCAGCCTGGGGAAGCGTTGTTTGAGGGTTTGCTCGTAGCCCATGCCCCATTTTTCCAGGGTGCCGGTCTTGAAGTTTTCCACCAGGGCGTCGGCGTCCTCGAGCATCCGCATCACCACCGCGCGGCCTTCCTCGCGGGAAAGATCGAGCGCGATGCTTCGTTTGTTGCGGTTGACCCCGGCGAAATAGGACGAGTAATCGCCCGCGAATGGCGGGCCCCAATCCCTGGTCTCGTCGCCCTGAGGCGGCTCGACCTTGATGATTTCAGCGCCGTGATCGCCGAGGATCTGGGTGCAATAGGGGCCGCCCAGAACGCGGGTCAGGTCGACCACCCGGAAACCTTCAAGCGCGCTGCTCATGCGTCCTCCAGGGGGTGAGCGAACACGCGCTCAGCGAATTTCGGGTAGGTCTTGGCGATCCGCACTGCCAGGGGGCCGCGCATCAGGGCGAGGGTTTCGGGCGACGGCGCGGGCGTGGCGGGAACCTGGTCGGGGCAATCGAAATCGAAACCGGTCGCTGCGACAACCTGGTCCGCCGTATGGCCCGCATGGACACTCTCCAGGCGAAAGCGCCGCGCCTCGCGATTGAATGAAAATGCAGCCATGCCGGTGACCAGCGCCACCGGGCCGCCGCGCCGCCATAGCTTGTCGGGGCTGGTGCCCGGCGCGCTGATAAAATCGACCTTGGGCACCAGCACCCTCGGTGAATGCTCCTCGCGGAACAGGATGACGTTGGGCACCATGAAATACATATAGGGGGTTCCGAAGCTGCCGGGAAAGCGCGGCGAGCTTTTCGGATAGTCGCCCAGGCCGACCAGGTTCACATTCGCTTGCCCGTCGATCTGCACACCGCCCATGAAGAACGCATCGATCCGGCCCTGGGCCGCGCAATCAAATAGTTCGCGGCCGCCGTCGGTGAAGTCGTTATCAGCCAAGCTGCCGAGCATGGTAACCCTCGTCGCGCCCCGAGACCGTTCCCGCGCCAGCAGGGCGGCCGATCCCGGTATGGGCGACGAAGCGCCGACGGCGATGTGGCCCATGCCATCGAGAAGGCGTGCGATAACGCTGATCAACAGCTCTTCGGGGCGATAATCCACGGAACGTTCAGGCGGCCTGGGCCGAGAGGACGTGATCGCTGAGATAGTCGGCGAAGCCTTCATCGGACGCGGCGCGGCGTTTATAGTCTTCCATATGCCCAAGATCGAGCGGGTAACGGCCGGCCAGGGCCAGGGGCCAGGCGCCGCGTGGTGCTTGTGCTGCCGCATCCACATAGAGCGCGGGCAGGGCGCCCGCCGCCATCTTCTCATCGCCGAGCAGGTCGCCGTCATAAATTTCCTCGACGGTCACCAGGGTGCACCGCGCGGCGTGGGCTATGGAGATCAGCTCGCGCCTCCGCCCCACCCAGATATTGCCGTATCGGTCGCCGAGCGGCGCATGGAACAGGGCCACATCGGGAGTGATTGCCGGCAACAGCAGGATCGGGTCTTCACCGTCCGCGAGAGGGTTATTGATAATCCGCCATTCGGGCCGGTGGGTGACCAAATCGGAACCGATGATGCCTCTAAGCGGCATGAAGGGGATGCCCTTTTCCGCCGCCTGAAGGCCGGCGTGGATCGCCGGGCAGGTCGAATCCTTGAGCTTGATCGTGCCGTCGCGCACGGCCTGGGCGAAGCGGGGCGCCGCCCCGAACTCGCCCAAAGTGATGGCCGCCGTCTCGATGGTGGCGACGCAACCGGCGCCGATCAGCATATCGGTCTGCAGGCCGCTGGTCGGGCAGGTGACGATATGCAGATCGCGAATTCCGCGCCGGATCAGCGCGCGGGTCGCCGCCATGGCCACGCCGGAATAATCCGGCGGCAGGGCCAGTAGGGAGCCCGGGCTGATACCCGCGACAAACTCATCGATATCAAGAAAAGCTTTAGTGTCCGGCAAGGCCTTAGTGTCCGGCAAGGACGTAGTCCCGCAAGGCATCCGCCTCCTGCTGGGTTTCCTCAAGGCGGTGTTTGACCACATCGCCGATGCTGACCATGCCTATGAGCCGTTCATCCTCGATCACCGGGACATGGCGGAAGCGTCCCGAGCTCATCTGTTTCATCACGTTGGCGATGCTGTCTGTCGATTTGCAGCTGACGACCTTGGATGTCATGAATTCGCGCAACGCCACACTCAGTGCCGCGGACCCTTTCAGGGCAATGCTGCGCGCAATGTCGCGTTCCGAGAGGACACCGAGGACCGATTCGCCGTCGCTGCTGACGATCAAGGCGCCGATATGCTTGCTATGAAGCATTTTCGCCGCCGCCTCCATGGTTTCATCAGGCGTGATGGTGATAACGTCGGGGCGGCCTTTGTTGGCGAGAATATCCGATACATGCATGACATATCCCCCATCTGAATCTTCAATAACGGCAGGATTATCACACAAACGAACGCAACCATAAAGCCTCGCGCGGCGAAGCGCGGCCGGGTGCGATTTTTCTATATTTTCGGCATATCTTTCTGTGGCATGCTCGGCTAGATAATCGCCTCCTGGGCGGACCAAATAATTGTGAGGCATCATGTCTAAGACATTCCCGACACAAGCTCGCGTGGTGATCATCGGCGGCGGCATCGCCGGCTGCAGCGTGGCCTATCATCTGACCAAGCTGGGCTGGACCGATGTGGTCCTGCTCGAGCGCAAGCAGCTCACCTGCGGCACCACCTGGCATGCCGCCGGCCTGGTGCGCGAGGTGTTGGGCACCTTCACCATGTCGCGGCTCGCGTCCTATTCCATGAAGCTGTTCCAGGGCCTCGAGGAAGAAACCGGACAGGCCACCGGCCTCAGGCAGAACGGCAGCCTCGGCGTCGCCACCAACGAGGCGCGCTGGGAAGAACATCGCCGGGGCGCCGATCTGGGCAAGGCCTGCGGCGTCGAGGCGGCCCTGCTGAGCCCGGCCGAAGCCAAGGAGGTCTATCCCATCCTCAATGTGGACGATTTGGTCGGCGCAGTCTTTTTCCCCAACGACGGCCAGGTCAATCCCGCCGACACCACCATGGCTCTGGCCAAGGGCGCGCGCAACGGCGGGGCGAAGATTATTGAGGATACCAAGGTCACCGCGATCCACACCAAGGATGGCCGCGTCAGTGGGGTCTCCACCAACCAGGGCGAAATCGAGTGCGAGTATGTGGTCAACTGCGCCGGCATGTGGGCGCGCCAGGTCGGTCTCATGTGCGGCGTCAATATCCCGCTGCATGCCTGCGAGCATTTCTACATCGTCACCGAGCCGATCCCGGACCTGCCGAAAGACCTGCCCGTACTGCGCGACATGGACGGCAGCGCCTATCACAAGGAGGACGCCGGCAAGCTTCTGGTCGGCGCCTTCGAGCTCAACGCCAAGCCCTGGGGCATGGACGGCATCCCCGAGGACTTCGCCTTCGATCAGCTGCCCGATGATTTCGATCATTTCGCGCCGATCCTCGAGGCCGCCATGCACCGCAACCCGATTCTCGAGACCGCCGGCATCCAGACCTTCCTCAACGGCCCGGAAAGCTTCACCCCGGACAACAGATACTTGATGGGCGAGGCGCCGGAGCTGGATAATTTTTACATGCTGTGCGGCTATAACTCGGTCGGCATCCAGTCGTCGGGTGGGGCGGGCATGGCCCTGGCGGAATGGATCGTCGGCGGCGAGCAGCCCTTCGATCTGGCCGATCTCGACATCCGCCGCATGATGCCGTTCCAGAACAACGCCAAATATCTGCTCGACCGGGTGAGTGAATCCCTCGGCCTGCTCTACGACATGCATTGGCCCTATCGCCAGCCGGAGACGGCGCGCGGGGTGCGCACCTCGCCGCTGCATGAACGCCTGGCCGCGCGCGGCGCCTGTTTCGGCGAAGTCGCCGGCTGGGAGCGTCCCCACTGGTACGCGCATGAAGGCACGGACCCGGTCTATGATTACAGCTATCAGCGGCAGAACTGGTTTGACTATTCAGCCGCCGAGCATAACGCCATTCGCAACGGCGTCGGCCTGCTCGATCAGACCTCCTTCGCCAAATTTCTGCTCCAGGGGCCTGATGCGGAGAGCGTGCTGCAGACCATCTGCGCCAACGACGTGGGCGTGGAGCCGGGCCGGATTGTCTATACCCAATGGCTCAACGAGAAGGGCGGCATCGAGGCCGACCTCACGGTGATCCGCATTTCCGAAGAAAGCTTCATGATCGTCACCGGCGCCGCCGTGGCGGTGCATGATCACCACTGGCTGATGCGCAACATCCCCGAGGGCGCCAATGTCACCTTCGCCGATGTGACCTCGGGCAGCGCCGTGATCGGCATCATGGGGCCGGACAGCCGGGCCCTGTTGTCTTCGATCATTGACGACGATATGAGCAACGAAGGCTTCCCCTTCGGCACCTCGCGGGAAATCTCCATGGGCTATGCGCGGGTCCGCGCCAGCCGGATTTCCTACGTCGGCGAGCTGGGCTGGGAGCTCTACGTGCCGACCGAGTTTGCTCGCGGCGTGTTCGACGACATCGCCGCGGCGGGGGCGGAATTCGACCTCAAGATGGCCGGCATGCACGCCATGGACTCACTTCGCATCGAAAAGGCCTACCGCCACTGGGGCCACGACATCACCTGCGAGGACACCCCCATCGAGGCTGGCCTCGGCTTCGCCTGCAAGCTGGCGACCAATATCCCCTTCACCGGGCGCGACGCCCTAGTTAGGCAGAAGGAGGAGGGGGTCAGCAAGCGCCTGGTGCAGTTCGCCCTGGAGGACGCCGAGCCGCTGCTCTACCACAACGAGGTCATTTATCGCGACGGCGTGTCGGTCGGCTACCTCACCTCGGGCAACTACGGCCACCATCTGGGCAGCGCAATCGGCCTCGGCTATGTGAACAACGAGGACGGCGTCAACGCCGATTACGTCAAATCCGGCGCCTACGAGATCGAGGTCGCGGGCAAGCGCTACCCCGCCAAGGCGAGCCTGCGCCCGATGTACGACCCGAAGAGCGAACGCATGAAGGTTTAAGCGGCTTTGGCCGCCCTGATATGTGTCGGGCAGATTTCCCCCTGTCTGGCGAAGGTTTCCATCAGCCGCCATGACCGCAGCCAGCCCTCGGTGCTCTCCTCGTCGAACGCCTGGATCATACGCGCCCTCATGGGGCCGGACTCAAGCTGCTTGATTTCCTCGCTAAGCTGATCGACGTACCACGCGGCGCGACCCCGCAGGGCGACATCGACGAACCCGGCACCTGCGAGGGCGTCACGGTAATCATCGGGTTCGACCCAGTGATAGGTGAGCCCTGCACGCTCGACGAAGCTCACCAATTCATCCGAAAGCGGCAGGGGGCGTTCTCTCAGCCAGTCGTTGGCGGCGAGCGTGCCGCCAGGCCGCAGCACACGAAAATATCGGCGAAGAGCGCCGGTTTGTCGGCAATCTGGACGAGCGTTCCCATGCTGAAGACAACGTCGAAACTCTCGTCGGCAAACGGCAATGGTCCGGGATCGACGAGGCGAAATTCGATGCGGTCGGAAAGCCCCCGCGCCGCAGCCAATCGGCTCGCCCGTTCGGTCTGCTCCTTCTGAATATCGATACTGATCACTCGGCCTGGGTCATGGTTCGCCGCTAAAGCGACAGCGGTCCCGCCCAATCCGGAACCGATCTCCAGAACCGTTCTGCCCCGGATGTCGACGCCGTCGACCACCGAGGCAACCTCATCCATCGCCACCCGGCGACATGTAGCCCTCGCCCCAGATGATCTCCATCCCGACGTAATGGGCCTCGACATATTCACCTGACGGTTCGCTCATGTTCTTCTCCTCGTTGCCGCGTCCCCATCGCGAGGCCCGGATGCTTTCCTTGGGTTGGCGCTGATTCTCGATCGCGCCGGGGGGCGTATCGTGAGATTGAAATGCTTCGCTGTATGCTGGACATGCTACCGCAGCAGCACAAGACATAAAGACGTGGAAAACCGGATCGTGGGCCGGCGCTACGCCGCCAAGGCGAGCCTCAGGCCCTGTATGATCCGAAGAGCGAACGCATGAAACTGTGAGTCTCGTCAATCGGTTAGCCGAGATCGATGATTCCGTTTTGTTCTTTTGAAATAAAATCTTAAAGATAATTCTTGAATGACGACTCGAAGTCGCGTACAAGCTTGCCCTTCGATTCTCCAATATAAAAAACAACAGGGTAGGGTGGGCTGTCATGTCTGACTCGCCGCGCAAGAATCACTATAAAGTCATCTACGCCGATCCGCCGTGGACCTTTGCCACCTACAGCAAAAAGGGCAAGGGACGCAGCCCCGACGCGCATTACGACTGCATGAGCTTCGAGGCGATCTGCGAGCTGCCGGTGGCCGACTGGGCGGCGGAGAACAGCATTCTCCTGCTCTGGGTGACCGACCCTCTGCTGCCCAAGGGGCTCGAGCTGATCGAGGCCTGGGGCTTCACTTACAAGACCGTCGGCTTCTACTGGGCCAAGCTCAACAAGGCGGCCTCGCCGCATGCCTATTCGGACCGGGATTTCTTCACCGGCATGGGTTTCTGGACCCGCGCCAACCCGGAGCAATGCCTGCTGGCGACCCGCGGCAAGCCCAAGCGCATCGCCAAGGACGTGCGCCGTCTGGTGGTTGCCCCGCGCCGCGAGCACAGCCGCAAGCCCGACGAGGTCTATGAGAATATCGAGCGCCTCGCCAACGGCCCCTATCTGGAGATGTTCGCCCGCAACAATCGCGAGAATTGGGACGGCTGGGGCGATCAGGCGGCGCTGTTCAACAGCAAGACCCCGGTCAAGACCCGCCGCTGGGCCTCCGACCTCACCAAGCAGCGCGATAATCCCCTGCGCATTGTGACGTAAGACGGGGCGGCATAGCCGCTTGCTATATTGATTGCTTACTGGCCCGCATGCCCGCGAGCCTTTATCTTGCGGTGATTAGTGCCATCCGAGGACTAAGCATTGATCAAAATTCCGTCTCTGGACGATATCAAGCCGCTGGCGCCGGGTTTTGTGGTGAGCGCCACGGTGGCGATGGCCGCGACCTTCCTCTCGGAGCATTACGACACACCGGTCATGCTGTTTGCCCTGTTGCTCGGCATGGCGTTTAATTTTTTGGCCAAGGATGAAAAGTGCCGCGCCGGCGTCGCTTTCACCTCGAGCGTGATCCTGCGCATCGGCGTCGCGCTCCTGGGCGCCAAGATCACCGCCGATGCAGTGCTCAAGCTCGGCTACGGCCCCTTGTTGCTCACCGTCTGCGGCGTTTCGCTGACCATTGGGTTTGGCATGCTGCTTGCTCGTTTTATGGGCCTGAAGCGGGATTTCGGACTCCTGACGGGTGTCTCGGTCGGCATTTGCGGCGCGTCCGCCGCGCTCGCCGTCGCGTCCATTCTACCGCGCGGCAAGGACGGCATCAGCGAGCGCGATACGATCTTCACGGTGCTCGGCGTGACCACCCTCAGCACCCTGGCGATGATCGCCTATCCGATCCTCGCACAATCGCTCGACTTCGACGATCTCAAGGCGGGCATGTTCCTGGGCGCCACCATCCACGACGTCGCCCAGGTGATCGGGGCGGGCTATACCATCTCCGATACGGCGGGCGAAGCCGCGACCGTCACCAAACTCCTGCGCGTGGCGTTGCTGGTTCCCGTGGTCGTCGCCATAACGCTCTTGATGTTTCACAGCCGGCGCGCCGGGAGATCCCAGCGCCCACCCTTTCCCCTGTTCCTGGTCGGCTTCGTGGTGCTCGTGGCGGTGAACAGCCTGGGATTTATCCCCGAGTCGCTGCGCATCGGGCTGGAAACGGTCTCGCGCTGGGCGCTGGTGGCGGCGATTGCCGCCCTCGGCATCAAGACCTCGCTTAAGGATATCGCGACCCTCGGGCCCAAGGCGCTGATCCTGCTGGTTGCCGAAACCTTCTGGATCGCCCTGATCGGCCTGTCGATTATCTTGTGGGTCGTGTAAATTAAGAAATTCTGAGCGAGAGACGTAGGTTAAAATTTCAATTTGAAAGGGCGGATATACTGCCAAGTTTAGTGGAACAGAGCCCCCGTGTAATGTGAAAGGCCCCCCCAATGCACAGCAATCTCACCGAAGACCGCCCGACCTTTGTGACGCATCTTGAATGCGCCATGACCGGCGAGCGCCATGAGGCCGACGTGCTCCAGGGGCTCTCGAAGGGGGCCGCAAAGCCGCTGCTGGTGCGCTATGACCTGGACGGGGTTCGCGCAGCGCTCACCAAGGAGGTTCTGGCCCAGCGGCCGCCGGATTTCTGGCGCTATCGTGAATTGCTTCCGGTTCGCGACCCTGCGAACATCGTCTCTCTCGGCGAGGTTATGACGCCGATAGTGGCGACCCCGAAGCTGGCCCTCAGCGGCGGTGAGCTGTTCATCAAGGACGAAGGCCGGCTGCCCACCGGATCGTTCAAGGCACGCGGTATCAGCATGGCGGTCTCCATGGCGAAGGAACTCGGGGTGACCTCCATGGTGATGCCGACCAATGGCAATGCGGGCGCCGCGGCAGCCGCATATTGCAGCCGGGCTGCCATCGAATGCTACGTCTTCTGTCCCGACGACACCCCGGACATCACCATCGCCGAAATTGCCTTTCAGGGCGCCAGGCTGTATCGCGTCAACGGCCTGATCGGCGATTGCGGCAAGATCGCCGGCGACGGCAAGGAGCCCATGGGCTGGTTCGACTGCTCGACCCTCAAGGAGCCCTACCGGATCGAGGGCAAGAAGACCATGGGCCTGGAGCTCGCCGAGCAGTTCGGCTGGGAGGTACCCGATGTGATCTTCTACCCGACCGGCGGCGGCACCGGCCTGATCGGCATGTGGAAGGCCTTTGCCGAGCTTGAAGCCATTGGCTGGATCGGACCTAAGCGGCCGCGCATGGTGGCGGTCCAGGCCAGTGGTTGTGCGCCGATTGTCCGCGCCTTTGAACAGGGCGTCGAACATGCCGAGCCCTGGGTCGATGCCCACACCATCGCCAGCGGTATCCGGGTGCCGGCGGCGGTCGGTGATTTTCTGATTTTGCGGGCGGTGCGCGACAGCGGCGGCTTCGCCGTCGCGGTTGACGACGACGCCATCATGGCGGCCCAGACCGAGGCGGTA
>JAYGED010000082.1:0-2525 GCA_046582565.1 Alphaproteobacteria bacterium | reverse complement strand
TGAGCACCACGGCGAGAGTCAGATCGTCCTCGGGCAGCAATAGAAATTCGGCACATGCGATCAGGTCCATGACCGCGAGCTGTTGGCTGAGCCTCATGCGGTCGGCGCCGGCGACGGCAACGTCGTGGCCCTTGAGGGCGCGCACCAGCTCCTCGACGAAGCCGCTCCGGGTGCGCACCAGCACCATGATATCGCCGGGCCGGATGGCCCGGTCCCGGGACTCGAGCCGCTCCCCCTGACCGATCCAGTGAGCGATCCGGTCGGCAATATACTGCGCCAGGCGGGCGCGCGGGCTGTGGCTGGCGCGCCGGGTCACCGGCGCCGCCCAGGGCGTCGAAGGCTCGGCTTCCATGGCCTTGGCCAGGGGCCAGAGTTCAACCAGACCGGCGTGGCCCTTCCGGTGGGGGCTATGCTTGATCTGATGGTCATCGAAGGCGACGCCGTCGCGCGCCTCGGCCAGGGCGAACAGCGTATCGACCGCCTGGAGAACCACCGGCGTCGAGCGGAAGGATGTCTCGAGGCCGACTTCCTCCCACCGTGCCACCGCCTTGATTTGCGCAGCGAAGGCCTCGCGCATGGCGCCGAGGGTGCGCAGGTCGGCGCCCTGAAAACTGAAGATCGATTGCTTTTCGTCGCCGACGATAAACAGGGTGCGGTCCACTTCCGATCTGCCGGAGCCGGCAAAAAACTCATCGGCCAGGGCGGCCGCGACCTGCCATTGTTCCGGGCTGGTGTCCTGCGCCTCGTCGATCAGGATATGGTCAATCCCGCCATCGAGCTTATAGAGCACCCAGGCCGCGCGGTTGCCGCTGCGCAGCAGGTCGCGGGCGCCGAGGATCAGGTCGTCGTAATCGAGCCGCGCCCGGGCGGCCTTGCGCAGGTCATATTCGGCGAGCATGGCGCCGCCCAGGGTCAGCATGGCCGCCGTGGCGCGGCCGACAATGGCGGCGTTGCGGCGCTCAATGACCGTGACCAGGCCGTCCTGCTCTTTGAGCAGCGCATCGAAGGCTTCGGGATGGCTCTCGCGCAAGGGTTTGGTCATCATGCCGCTTTCCGCGCGCGGCGCGTTCTCGGCAGTCAGGAACAGCCCCCGGTAACCGTCGAAGCCGGCCTCGCGCTCAGGCGCGGGGGCCGCCAGCCAGGTGGACAGGCGCTCGGCCCGCTTGGCCTCCGCCGGACTCCCCCCCTCGAGCAGGGCGGCGGCGGCGCTCAGGGCGGCGCGGTTGAAGGCGCCCTCGGCGCAGGCCTCGGCGATGACCATCTCCGGGGTCTCGCCGGGACGCACGCCAATCAGGCGATGGGTCTCGGCAATGGCGGCGTCCAGGCTTCCGGCGCCCTCCAGCACCCGGCGCAGGCGGCCGCGTTCGGCGCGCAGCTTGTCCATCAGATCCATGAAGGACTCTTCGCCCGCATGGAGCGCCACCACATCGAGGGCCTCGGCTAAGTGGCTATCGCCGCCGCCGTGGGCGCGGGCCAGCACGGCGTTCTGGGCATCGGCCAGCAGGCCGGCGGTCTCGCGCTCGTCGAGCACCTCGAAATGCGGCGCCACGCCGGCCTCCAGGGGAAAGCGCCCGAGCAGGGATTGGCAGAAGGCGTGGATGGTCTGGATGTTGAGCCCGCCCGGGGCGTCCAGCACCGTGGCAAACAGGCAGCGCGCCAGATCGCGCGTCTGTTTTCGCCGGGACTCATCGGGCGCATCGCCGGTCAGGGTTTCGAGCGCCTCATCGAGGGCATCGTCGGCCAGCATGGTCCAGGCGCCGAGCTGGCGATTGATGCGCAGCGACATTTCCGCCGCCGCCGCCTTGGTGAAGGTGAGGCACAGCAGCTTGCTCGGCGCCGAGCCTTGCAGCAACAGGCGCAATACCCGGTCGGTCAGCACCTTGGTCTTGCCCGAGCCCGCCGAGGCGGCAACCCAGACCGAAGCGGCGGGGTCGGCGGCGCGGCTCTGATCCGGGGTGACCGAGAGGGGTTTGCGGGGCGGGCTCATTCGCCGTCCTCCTCGCCACACACATCCGACCATTCCTTGATCCGCGCCAGATGGGCGTAATCGCTGAAGGCCGGCTGTTTGGCCATGTTGGGCACCGCGAGATAAGGGGTCTGCGGGTCATCGAACTCAGCAATCAGCCGCGACAGGCCCTCGACCGCATCACTGACCAGGGGTGGGACGTCCGCCGATACGGGCTTGATCTCGCCAGCCGGGTCGCCGCCGGTAAGCCGCCAATAGCTCAATTCCTCCACCTCCCCGGCGGGGATGCCCTCGAATCCGCCGGCCTGGACGATGGCCGCTTCGAGAGAGAGCTGGGGCGCGAAGCCGGCCAGGATATCGGCCTTGGTGGGAACCCCGCCGGTCTTGTAGTCGATCACCGCCAGGGCGCCGTCATGGCGCTGCTCGATGCGGTCGGCCTTGGCGGTCAGGGTAAACGGCCCGGCCGGCCCGGCGAGGATGAGCCGTCCTTCGGCCTCGCCATGGACTTCGGCGAGACCGCCGCGCCGGGCCTGCTCGGTGGCGATGAACCAGCTGGCGA
>JAYGED010000280.1:0-8929 GCA_046582565.1 Alphaproteobacteria bacterium | reverse complement strand
GTGCAAATGGTTCCCGGTCCGATGCCGACCTTGACCGCGTCGGCGCCGGCGTCGATCAGCGCCTGGGCGCCGTCGGCGGTGGCGATGTTGCCGGCGATCACCTGGGCGCTGTTGCTCTGTTTCTTGATGCGCGCGACGCTGTCGATTACGCCCTGGGAGTGGCCATGGGCGGTGTCGACCACGATGATATCGCAGCCGGCGTCGATCAGCGCCTCGGCGCGGTCCATCCCCTTATCGCCGACGCCGGTCGCGGCGGCGATGCGCAAACGGCCCTGATCGTCCTTGCAGGCATTCGGGAACTGCTGGGATTTGATGATGTCCTTGACTGTTACCAGGCCGATGCAGCGGTAGCCTCCATCGACGACGATCAGTTTTTCGATGCGGTGCTGGTGAAGCAGGCGCTTGGATTCCTCTTTGTTGACCACGGACTTCACCGTGACCAGATTGTCCTTGGTCATCAGCTCATGGACGGGCTGCTTCGGGTTAGAAGCGAAGCGCACATCCCGGTTGGTCAGGATGCCGACCAGATGATTGTCGCCCTCGACCACGGGCAGGCCTGAAATACCGTAGTTCTGCATCACCGCCAGGGCCTCGTCGAGAGTCTGCTTGGGGCCGATGGTAACCGGATCACCGACCACGCCGGCCTCGAATTTCTTGACCTTGCGCACCTCTTCGGCCTGCTCGGCGATATCGAGATTTTTGTGGATCACACCGATACCGCCGGACTGGGCCATGGCGATGGCGAGGCGGCTTTCGGTGACCGTATCCATGGCCGCTGAGATCAAGGGAATATGGATATCGATAGTCGGGGTTATGCGCGTAATGACGTCGACATCCTGCGGCAGAACGGCAGAGGCCGCCGGCGTTAAAAGGACATCGTCAAAGGTCAGGGCTTCAGGAAATTCCATACCAACTCCGTGGTTCGAGTTGGCGAGCCATCATATACAGATTCGCACTTGCGCCAAGAGCGATTATGAACCTGGCCCGGGATTTTCTTGCCGCTCCGTATCGGGGCTGCGAAAGCCCGTGGCAACCAGATAGATTTCAGCCGAATCGCTACGGCTTGCCGGCGGCTTGACGTGCTTCACCTTGGTAAAGGCGCGTTTGACCGCCGCCAGAAGCCCGGCATCGGCGCCGCTGCCCAACGCCTTGCAGATGAAGGAGCCGCCGGGGGCGAGGATGGTTTCGGCGATATCGAGCGCGGCTTCGCACAGCCCGATAACCCGCAGACGATCGGTAGCCGCATGGCCGGTGGCGGGCGCCGCCATGTCGCTCAGCACCAGGTCGGCGGGACCATCAAGGGCGGCGTGGATGAGTGCTGCTGTCTCATCGCCGCGGATATCGGCCTGGATGGTTTGAGCGCCGGGCAAGTCTTCCATGGCATTGATGTCGACCGCCACAACCCGCCCGCCGCCGCTCTTGCCCGCGGCGACGCGCGCCACGGCGACCTGGGTCCAGCCGCCGGGCATGGCTCCCAGATCGACGACACGAAGGCCGGGTGACAGCAGCTTTAGGCGATCATCGATTTCGAGCAGCTTATAGGCGGCGCGGGAGCGGTAGCCTTCGGTCTTTGCCGCCGCTACATAGGGGTCGTTAAGCTGGCGTTCGAGCCAGCGGCGCGACGAGACCTTACGGCGCTTCTTCGCGTGCGGGCGAACATGTTCTCCGCGACCGCTGCCGCCGCTGTTCTTCGTACTCATGGCATGAATGTTAGAGTCTATCTGCTAGGGCGTCGGGCAATTCGCGGTCCGGATTGACCGTATAATCCACCGTTGCCGGCATACAGGGATGGATCATACCCATCAACAAGCCTTCGCGGACGCCGCGATCGGCGACTCTGAGGGTGCCAACCGGCCACAGGCGTTGAATCGCCTCAAGGATAGCGCAGCCGGAGATCACCAGATCGGCGCGATCAGGGCCGATTGTCGGGATCGCGGCGCGGGCCTCTAGATCGAGCCCCTGCAGACGCTGAGAGACTCTATCGATTTCATCGAAGGAAAGTCGCAGGCCGTCGACCTGGGCGCGGTCGTAGCGCGCAAGTTCCAAATGCACTCCGGCCATGGTGGTGACCGTGCCAGAAGCGCCCAGCATTTGAACGTCACCCTTAGCGATGCGTTCGGTAATGTTGTGCCTGTCTTCGAAAGGCGCCAGTAAGTCCCCTATCTCGGCGACCATGGCTTCATAGTCGGCGCCGGTTATGAAGTCGTCGCCATGGGTCTCGGCCAGGCTGACCACGCCGTAGGGCAGGGAGGTCCAGCCCACCATTTCGTGCGGATAGACGTCGAGGCGCATCCACACCAGCTCGGTGCTGCCGCCGCCGATGTCGAACAGCAATGCCCAGGGAGTATCGGGGTCGAGCAGGGGCTGGCTACCGGCGAGCACCAGCTGCGCCTCTTCGCGGGGCGAAATGATGTCGAGGGTAATGCCGGTTTCCCGGGCTACCCGGTCGATGAATACGTCGCAGTTGGAAGCGCGTCGGCAGGCGTCGGTCGCGATGCAGCGCGCCTGTTCAACGCGGTGGCGGCGCATTTTGCCGGCGCAGACCCGCAAGGCCGAGATGGTGCGCGCCATGGCCGCCTCCGACAGCGAGCCCTGGGCGGACAGCCCTTCGCCGAGACGGACGATGCGCGAGAAAGCATCGATGACCTGAAAGCCTTGATCAAGCGGCTCGGCGATCAGCAACCGGCAGTTGTTGGTGCCGAGATCGACGGCGGCGAATGACGCCCGCGATGATGCTGCATTGTGTGGCGGCGATCTACGGCCCTTGGCTGAGCTCTGATCAATAGGGCGTAGACCTGCTTTTCGTCGTGCGACAGGTTGCCGTTCGCCCGCGTGCCATTTTCCGCCATGTGCCGCATTGTTCCCCATTAGGGGCGCCCCCTTATTCCTTAAAGGCTTCTATGGGATAATACCCTAGGCTTATGTGCCGGTCTCGTCGAGCTTCGCCATGATGGCCAGCAGATCCTGCCAGGCTTCGCGTTTCTGCAAGGGCTGGCGCAGCAGGTAGGCGGGATGAAACGTCGCTATGGCGGCGATCGGCGCCTCCAGGCCGGGACTGGTGAAGTCCCGCCACTTTCCACGCAGGCGGGTGATGCCCTCGCTGGTCTCGAACAGGGTCTTGGCCGCGATGCCGCCGACAGGCACCAGCACCTGGGGACGGACGAGCTCGATCAGGCGCCGCGAGAACGGCAGGCAAGCGGCGATCTCGTCGGTGGTGGGGTTGCGGTTGCCGGGCGGCCGCCAGAACACGATGTTGGTGATCAACACCGACTCCCGGTCCAGATCGATGGCTGCCAGCATACGGTCGAGCAGCTTTCCGGCGGGGCCGACAAAAGGCAGGCCGCAGCGGTCTTCCTCGGCGCCAGGCGCCTCGCCGATGACCATGAGGCGGGCCTTTGGGTTGCCGTCCTGGATCACCGTGTTGGCGGCGGTTTCCTTCAGGGCGCAACCGTCGAAGCCGTGAATCGCCTCGACCAGTTCCTCAAGGGTCCGACAGGCGGCGGCGCTGGCAGCCGCATCGGCGGCGATGGGGGTTACTGGGGGAGTTGCCGACGCCTTGCGCGCGGGCTTGGCGGCGGGCGGCATAGGCTTGACCGGCTCGGGGGGCGGCTTGGGAACCTGGGCCATCTGCGCTTGAGATTGAGCGAAACGATCCTGGGGCGTATTGCTGATCGCTTCGTCGGCGCCGGCCTCCATGTACCATTTCAATAAATCTGCTGGGTGGGGAGCGCCTGTCATGGAGAAAATCTAACACGCGTCGGGGCTGTCCACCACCAACATGAATTGACCGGGCCCGCGCGTCGGAATATAGAACGGGAACCGCATCGCAGCAGCCGTTGGAGTGCCGAGAATGGAACGTGAGTCCATGGACTATGATGTCGTCATCGTTGGCGCGGGGCCTTCCGGCCTGGCGGCGGGGATACGGCTTAAGCGGCTGGCCGAGGAGCAGGGCCGCGAGGTTTCTGTCTGTATTCTGGAGAAGGGCGCGGAAGTCGGTGCTCATATCCTGTCGGGCGCCGTGATCGAGACCCGCGCGCTGGATGAATTGCTGCCCGACTGGGCGGAACGCGGCGCGCCGCTCAACACCCCTGCGACCGATGACCGCTTCCTGTTTCTCACGGAGTCCGGGGCCTATAGCCTGCCGACACCGCCGCAGATGAACAATCACGGCAACTTTATCGTCAGCCTGGGCCTGTTCGCCCGCTGGCTTGGCGAACAGGCCGAGGCCCTGGGCGTCGAGATTTATCCCGGGTTTGCCGCCGCCGAGGTGCTGTATGACGAGGCGGGCCGGGTGCGCGGCGTGGCGACCGGCGATATGGGCATTGGCCGCGACGGCGAGCCCAAGCCGGGCCATGAGCCGGGCATGGAGCTGCTGGCGCGCTATACATTGTTCGCCGAGGGCTGCCGGGGGTCGCTCAGTAAACAGCTCTTCGAGCAGTTCGATTTACGCAGCGGCGTCGATCCGCAGACGTTCGGTATCGGCATTAAGGAGCTGTGGGAGGTTGCGCCTGAACAGCACCGGCCCGGCAGCATCGTCCATAGTATCGGCTGGCCCCTGGACACATCGACCTACGGCGGTTCGTTCCTCTATCACCTGGAGGACAATCAAGTGGCCGTGGGGTTCGTCATCGGCCTCGATTACGTAAATCCCCATCTCAGTCCGTTCGACGAATTCCAACGCTTCAAGACTCATCCGAAAATCCGCCCGGTGTTTGCCGGCGGCCGGCGAATTTCCTATGGCGCCCGGGCGATCAACGAGGGCGGCTTGCAATCGATCCCCAAGCTGGTTTTCCCCGGCGGCGCCCTTATCGGCTGCACGGCGGGATTCCTCAACGTGCCCAAGATCAAGGGCACCCATACGGCCATGAAATCGGGCATGCTGGCCGCCGATGCGGTGTATGACGCCCTGGCAGACGAAACGCCATCAGACTTAGATTCCTATCCCAAGACGCTCGAATCGTCCTGGATTTACAGCGAGTTACACAAGGTGCGCAACATTCGTCCGAGCTTCCATTACGGCCTCTGGGCGGGCATCGCCTATTCGGGTCTGGACACCTATCTGCTGGGCGGCCGCGCGCCCTGGACCTTCCATCATCACGCCGACCATGATCGCCTGAAAGACAAGGATGCCTGCCGTCAAATTGACTATCCCAAGCCTGACGGCGAAGTCAGTTTCGATAAAAATTCATCCGTGTATCTATCGGGCGTGATGCATGAAGAAGACCAGCCGAATCATCTCAGGCTGACTGACGAAGCCGTGGCGGTCGATGTCAATCTGGCGCGCTATGATGGGCCCGAGGCGCGGTTCTGCCCCGCCGGGGTCTATGAATTCGTCGAGGCGGACGACGGCGGACAGCGCTTGCAGATCAACGCCCAGAACTGCGTCCATTGCAAAACATGCGATATCAAGGACCCAACCCAGAACATCACCTGGACAACGCCGGAGGGCGGCGGCGGCCCCAATTACCCGAACATGTAATAGCTAAACATCGATGATATAATTCCTTAACAGGTTTTAGGCATAGTCTAGCCAAAAGAGATACCGCCACAGGCATTGGTTAAATTGATGTTGTTGATTACAATGGCTGGAAGGGGCGGCATTCTCTTGCGAAACAGATGGCCGTGAAAATAATGAATATGAGTCAGCATATCGGCTTGAGTCATGATTGTTGGGCTTTGGGTCGCAAGCTGTTGATCGTCTTTGCGTCGGTCGGGCTTGGCGCCTGCGTTGCGCCGAATGCGAAATCGCCAACCGACGCGGTGATGCCCGTGGTTGCGCCCGCGCCCGAGCCGGTCCGGACGAGCGCTATCGTGCTGCCTGAATCTGATTCTTCTCTCGGTGGCTATCTCGCCGGTCGGCTGGCGCGTCGCGAACTGGATGGCGCCGAGGCGTCCAAGTATTTTTCCCAGGCGCTGGACGATGATCCTGAAAACCCCGATATTCTGAACAGCGCCTTCCTGGCCTTGCATAATCAGGGACGCATGAGCGAGGCCGTGGTGCTGGCTCGCCGGCTTGTTGATGTCAAACCAAACGCGGCGGTCGACGGCCTCACCCTGGCCATCGATGCCGTCATGCGGGGCGAGTACGGCGAAGCGGAAGAGCGGCTGAATATCCTGCCACTTCAAGGGTACAATGCTCTGCTGGCGCCCCTGCTCTCGGCCTGGGTCGCGGTTGGGCAAGGCCGGTTCGCCGTTGCTCACACTAAGATCGACAGCATCGACAGCAATCAGGCGTTTTTCGTGTTCCGCGATTTTCACCGCGCGCTGATCAGCGATTTAGCGGGCGAGAACAAGATCGCCGAGCGCTCTTATCTTGCCGCCCATGACGTACAGTCGGGCGGTAGCTATCGTACGGTTACAGCCCTTGGCGGGTTCTACCAGCGCAGCGGCCGGCTCGATGACGCGACCGCCCTGTATGAGGATTTTCTGGAGAACAATCCCGATAGTGTGTGGTTCGAAGCCGCATTGGCCAGGGTTGCCGAGGGGCGCCACACTCAACTTATGACGCGCGACGCTCGCGATGGCGCTGCCGAGGCCATGTTTGGTGTGGCGAGTGCGTTGCTACAGGAAAACGCCAGCAAGGCGGCTCTGATCTATTCTCGATTGGCGGTTTATCTCAAACCGGAATTCGACGCCGGCAATATGCTTCTCGGCGAGACTCTTGAGGTGTTTGACAAACACGAAGATGCGATTGCGGCGTTCGAATTGATTCCCGCCGATTCACCCTTGTCCTGGACGGCGAGATTGAAGATCGCCTCAAACCTCGACGAATTAGACCGGACCGAGGAGGCGGTGGCACTGCTACGCAGACTCTCGGTTGAGCGGCCCGGGCGTTCGGATGCTTTGATCAGTATGGGCGATATGTTGCGCGGCCAGGAACGTTGGCGTGAATCGATCACCGCTTATGACGAGGCCTTTGAGCGTATCGGAACGCCTGAGCGGCGGCATTGGCGGTCGCTTTACGCGCGCGGTATTTCGCTTGAGCGGGCACGCGAATGGCCGAGCGCCGAGCGGGATTTTCTAACAGCTCTCGATTTGGTTCCCGACCAGCCTTTCGTCCTCAACTATCTTGGCTATTCCTGGGTCGATCAGGGCATCAATCTTGAGCGCGCCTTGGAAATGATCGAGCGCGCCGTCGACTTGCGGCCCAATGACGGCTACATCATCGACAGCCTGGGCTGGGCCCATTATCGGCTGGGCAATTATCAGCGCGCCGTTGACTATCTCGAACAGGCCTCCGAGGATCTTCCGGGCGACTCAACGATCAACGATCACCTGGGCGATGCCTTGTGGCGGGTAGGCCGCCGTTTCGAAGCCAACTTCCAATGGCAACGAGCGCTTACCTTGGGTGCCGATGAAGACGCTGAAATCATCGAAGCCATCAAGCAGAAGCTCGAACATGGGTTGTTGCCTTCCCCCGTAGCCGATGGCGGAGGCTGATACGCCGGGCGCCGCTGGTTTTCGACTGTCTGCGCCGGCTAAACTCAATCTCTATCTGCATGTAACCGGCCGCCGCGACGACGGTTATCATCTGCTCGACAGCCTGGTGGTCTTCGCCACGGTCGGCGACAGTATCGAGGTGACTGCCTCTGACGATTTTCGCCTTGCCGTCACGGGCCGTTTCGCGGCTGCGCTTAGCGATACCGCGAGCGACGATAATCTGGTCATGCGCGCGGCGCGTCTGCTCCATCATGAGGCGGGGCTGCCTGACAATTGCGGCGCCGCTATACGGCTGGAGAAGCGTCTGCCTGTCGCTGCCGGTCTGGGTGGCGGTTCCGCCGATGCGGCGGCGGTGCTGCGTGGTCTTTGCGCCCTGTGGGATATTTCTCCCGGCGACGATGATCTTGCCCGCATGGCAATTTTCCTGGGCGCCGATGTGCCCGCTTGTCTAGCCCGGCGCCCGGCATTTGTTGGCGGCATTGGCGAAGACCTTGATGAGGCGCCTCCCTTGCCTGAGAGCCATGTGGTGTTAGTCAATCCCGGCGTGGCACTTTCCACCGCATCGGTGTTCAAGGGATTGGGGGCCAAGAGATCTTCGCGGGCTGGCCATTTTGAGGAGGCGCCGGGGGATGTTGCCGGGCTGGCAGCCTTACTGGCGATGCGTGCCAATGATTTGGAAGATGCGGCCAAGCAACTCTGCCCGGCGGTGGGTGATGTATTGACGGCTCTGGGCCGCCAGCCAGAGTGCCTGCTGGCTCGTATGAGCGGCAGCGGAGCGAGTTGCTTCGGCCTGTTCGATACGGCCGCCGCCGCCGCCGAGGCTGCGCGGGCCATCGCCGAACAGCAGCCTGCATGGTGGAGCGTCTCGGCGCCTTTGCTCTCGGCCGCCGACGAAGTAGCGGTTTCACACATTCCCGCCTATATGTAGACTGGAAGGATACTGAGAAACTATGGCGATACTTGTCACCGGCGCGGCCGGTTTCATCGGCTATCATGTAAGTGCGGCGCTTATCGCCCGTGGCGAGCGCGTCATCGGTGTCGATATGCTCAGCGATTACTACGATGTCGCTCTCAAGGAAGCGCGGCTGGCGAAACTCACGGCGCATGCGGATTTTTCATTCCAGCGTATCGATCTCGCCGATCGCGGCGCCCTGGCTGAGGCTTGCAGCGATTGTGGCATCGATCGGGTGGTTCATCTCGCGGCACAGGCCGGGGTGCGCCACTCGCTGACCCATCCGTTCGATTACCAACGGAGCAATCTTGAAGGCCATCTCGCGGTGCTCGAATTTTGCCGGGGACTCGACGCTTGCACTCATCTTGTCTACGCCAGCTCAAGCTCGGTCTATGGCGGCAACAAGAAGCTGCCCTTCTCCGAAGCCGATCCGGTCGATCTGCCGGTCTCGCTCTACGCCGCCACCAAGAAGGCCGGCGAATTGATGAGCCACAGCTATGGCCATCTCTATCGCCTGCCGATCACGGGCCTGCGCTT
>JAYGED010000272.1:0-15987 GCA_046582565.1 Alphaproteobacteria bacterium | reverse complement strand
TTCGGGCCAAGAGTTGAACGGTCAGTGTCACAGCAAAATTGCTCGAGCGCCGAAAGCACGTTTCGTAGCGTCCTGGGGCAAAAAATCGGGGCTGTCAACTTAACTTGAGCTAGGCGGCCGAAACTCAACGCCAGAGTCGATTACACTGCCGTTGTCACGGCTTGCCATTCCGCCATTGCCTGGTTGCGGAATATCCGGAGTGTGCGACGGGAGATGAGGTGGCGTTGGACGTTAAATAGATTGTAGATCGGACCGTGAATAGAGAGGAATCTTTGCGCTGAACGTTGTGATTTGAAACGCTGCATTTTTCGTTCCCGTCGTCGTATCGGTACGTGAGAACTCTCAGCCCGATTGTTCAATCGATGCCCGGAATCGTGGAGGTGGCTGAGACGCAGATCTCGGAATGCAGCACCGTAAGACTTCAATTTATCCGTCACGATCCTGATTGGCCTATTGCCCTGGCCCCTGAGAAGCTTTCGCATGAGTTTCAATGCTGCCCGCTTGTTTCGACGCTTCTGAACCAGGACGTCGAGAACTTCGCCTTCACCATCCACGGCGCGCCACAGGTACATCTGCTTGCCGCCGATATTCACGAAAACTTCGTCGATGTGCCAATGATCAAAGGCAGTCGGACGGCGTTTACGGATCCGGCGGGCATAGGCTTGTCCGAACTTCAACACCCACAAACGGACCGTTTCATAGCTGACGTCGATTCCTCTCTCCGCGAGAAGATCTTCAACATCACGATAACTCATTGTGAAACGGAAATAGAGCCAAACGGCTTGTCGAATAATGTCAGGATGGAAGCGGTGACGCCGATATGAAATGTTCTGCATTCGCCGATCGTATCAGGCAAACACGCGATCACCTGCGAGTTAATTTGACAGACCCCTCCAGCCGGTTGATAGCGTTGCCGGGCAATCTTGATCCTACCGGTTGGCGCCTTCCGGCTAAGGAGCTGTATCAGGCTGTTATTCGGATTGTTATCGGATGGCTGGAGAATCGCGAGAGATTGGAATCTGCCCTGCTGCCGCCGGACGCTCAGATTGCGGAACGAAACAAGCTGGTTGCAGCTGCGTGTTTGTTTATCGATGAACAGAAGCAAGATGGGGGCGGTCCAATATCCATCGGTGATCTCGTAAGTCGCATCGAACTAGCGCCAGCCGAGATTCGAATCACTCTCGATCATCTTCGCCTGGGCGAGGCCTTAAATATGCCCGCCATCGAGATGGAGGCAATTGTCATCGACGCGCCCATCGCGCTCAAGCGCCGTGGGGTCGAAGCTAAGCTGGTCATTGGTGGGGACAGCCCCATGGCTGCTGAGCCAGAAGAAAACCTGATCAAGGCCATCGCCACGGCCCGAAAATGGTTCGCCGACCTTCAATCCGGCGAGGCTTCATCGGTGCTCGAACTGGCTGGTCTCCATAATGTTGACCGCAGCCATATCAGCCGCACCCTACCGCTGGCCTTCTTGGCCCCGGATATCGTCACCGCGATCATCGACGGGCGCACCGAACCCGGCCTTACTCTGTCGCGCATCAAACGCATGAAGCTGCCTGCTTCCTGGCAGGATCAGCGGCAGTTTCTGGGAATTCGATAGAAAACACCCCAACGGAATGACCGCAAAATCGGCCTGCGGAGACGCGTCGGCCAAAAGCCCCTAATTCGCGCTAAATAGCGTCTCTCGCGTCGGGGATGGGGCGGTGATATCGCGCTAAGGTGCTGAATTAACGCCATTATATCCGGTGCTACGGAATGACCGGAAAATGTTGAAAGTGAGTGGTGGAGCCGAGGGGAATCGAACCCCTGACCTCTTGAATGCCATTCAAGCGCTCTCCCGACTGAGCTACGGCCCCGGATTGTCATGCGCGAGCTTATCTGCCCGCCATGAAGGGGGGAACCAGCTTGGGTCCCCGGTGGGGAAACTAGGTGTGGAACTGGCGCAGTGCAAGGGGAAATCGCACCCTTTGTAGCGGCAGTGTCTATGGCGGCGCTGTTGAGAGCCGCAGGGTTAGGGTCCCGGCTGGTCTCAGCTTTCGTCGACCTTGCGGCTGCCATCGATGACTTCGGCCATATAGTCTTTGTCCTCGCCGAGTTCCGAAGCATCTTCGAAGGTGTTTTCATCCTCTTCTTCGTCTTCGTCGGCATCGGGACTGGTCTCGGCGGGCAGTTCGACGTTGAATTTCTTCAACGCTTTATCCTCGGCGCTTTCCTCAGGCCCGTTAACCTCCTCGACCTTTTTCTCGGCCTGCGGCGGCGGCGGCGGCGGCGGGGCGGGAGCCGCCTTCGCCGGGGTTGCAATGGCGCGTCTGGGCTTGGGCGGGGGTTCCGGTTTGAAGGGTGTGTCGCACTTGGGGCAGACTATCTTGGATCGTTTAAGATCGTAAAAGTGTGCGCCGCATTCCAGACATTGCCGCTTGGTGCCCCATTTAGGATTGTTCACCGATCATCCTTTTCATTCTGTCGTCCCGTTCTTAAAGCGGGTCTCAGCGTCAGCCGCGACCAAATGTTCTTTCCAATATCCACGACCGGCGCGATCTGTCAAAAGCAAAATTTACACAATTTTTTGACAGCGCGGTATGTCGGGCGTTTTGATCCTGCCTAAAGTTATGACTCCTCGGGTCAAAAGATATGGTAAGCAAACCGCCATGACAGTTCTGACATCTTACCGGGCCGGCCCACTTTCCGGCGAAGCGCGGGTTCCCGGCGACAAATCCATGTCTCATCGCGCACTCATGCTTGGAGCACTTGCTGTCGGGCAAAGCGAAATCCATGGCTTGCTCGAGGGCGATGACGTGCTTTGTACGGTGCGGGCGGTATGCGCCCTTGGCGCCCAGGTAGAGCGCGTCGATGACTGCCAGGGGCGTGGCGCTCTGTGGCGGGTCCAGGGCGTCGGCGTCGGGGGTCTGGCGGAACCGGCGACGACCCTTGATATGGGCAATGCGGGAACCGGGGTGCGGCTGCTCATGGGCATGGTCGCGACCCATCCCATAACCTGTCAGTTTTCCGGCGATGAAAGTCTCAACGGCCGGCCCATGGGGCGTATCGCCGAGCCGTTGAGCCGCATGGGGGCGCGCATCATCGCGCGCGACGGTTGCCGTCTGCCGTTGAGCGTGGTCGGCGCGGCCAATCCACTGCCCATGGTTTATGAATCGCCGATACCGTCGGCCCAGGTCAAGTCGGCGGTCCTGCTCGCCGGGTTGAATGCGCCGGGCGAGACCACGGTCATCGAGGCGGCGCCGACCCGTGACCATAGCGAGCATATGCTGCGTCATTTCGGTGCCGATGTGCGGGCCGAGCCGACCGGGAATGGCATGGCGATAACCCTGACCGGACAGCCCGAGCTCGTGGGCCAGAAGGTCGAGGTGCCGGGCGATCCGTCCTCGGCGGCATTCCTGACCGCGGCGGCGCTGATTGTTCCGGGCTCGACGCTCACCATACGCAATGTCGGCGTGAACCCCCTGCGCGCCGGGTTTTACACCTGTCTTAGGGAAATGGGCGCCGATATTGAGTTTCAGGACGAGCGCGAACAAGGCGGCGAGCCGATCGCCGATATAGTGGTCCGCGCCGGTCATCTGAAGGGCATCGAAGTGCCGCGTGACCGGGCGCCGACCATGATCGACGAATACCCCATCCTGGCCGTGGTTGCGGCCTGCGCCGAGGGCGAAACGGTGATGCGCGGCTTGGGCGAGCTCAGGGTAAAGGAAAGCGACCGGCTGGCGGCCATGGCCGAGGGGCTGGCGGCCTGCGGCGTCAAGCTTGAGGCCGGCGAAGATTATCTCATTGTCGAAGGCTGCGGCGGCCCGCCCCCCGGCGGCGGCGCCATCTCGACCCGGCTTGACCACCGCATCGCCATGGCCTTCCTGGTCTTCGGTGCGGCGTCGGCCAAGCCGGTGACCATCGACGATGGCGCCACCATGGACACCAGCTTTCCGGGCTTCGCCTCGCTGCTCAACAGCCTGGGCGCGAAGATTGCCTGACGTCACGGTCATTGCTCTCGATGGTCCGGCGGCGGCCGGCAAGGGTACATTGGCGCGCCGCCTCGCCGCTCACTTCGGACTGCGTTATCTCGATAGCGGCCGGCTCTATCGCGCGGTCGCCGCCCAGCTTTTGCGCGCCGGCGATGCGCCCGACGATGCGAAAAAAGCCGTGGCCGCGGCGCAATCCCTGACCGAAGACGATCTCGACGCCCCCGGCCTGCGTGAGGAGGCGGTCGGTCAGGCGGCATCTGTCCTGGCCCCCATCGCGGCAGTTCGCGAGGTCCTGCTGGCCTATCAGCGGGCATACGCCGCCGATCCGCCCGGCGCGGTGATCGACGGCCGCGACATTGGCAGCGTCGTCTTCCCCGGGGCTACCCATAAGCTGTTCGTCACCGCCAGCTTGGAGGAGCGTGTGACCAGACGATGCGCGGAGCTGGCGGCGCGCGGCAAGCCTGTCGATAGAGCGGCGGTGCGCGATGAAATGGCGGCGCGCGACGCCCGTGACCAGGAGCGGGGCATAGCGCCGCTGCTCGCCGCCGACGATGCCCATGAGCTCGACACCTCGGAGCTTGATGCTGAGGGCGCTTTCAACGCCGCCCTGGCAGCGATAGGCGCGGACCGATAACACTATAATCGGTTGCAGGATGGCCGCGTCCTCTGTATAGAGCATCATCCGATCAAGTTGAGTCTCTTTCAGCGACCCAATTGACGGATAAAGATGCTCTATCTTTTTAAAAACTAGAGCAATTTTACCCGGTCATATTGAACTTTGCTGGTTCAATCTGATCGGATATTGCTCTAGAGTCGCGCTCTTGCTTTTACGCAGGCGAAAAGACGTCAAATGATGTCCCCGTGAGACAATCTCCGGGTTCAGCCAGCGCCTCAGGACACGGTCAATCAAGACCGCCTGAAACCGGTCCCCCGGGACCAAGCGGAAATTGGATAAAGAATGAATATAGAGACCCCCGAAAGCGGCGAAGAAATATACGCCTCCGACGAAGACTTTGCTGCGCTGTTTGCGGAGTCCATTGAGAAGGTGGACATGTCCGTGGGCTCCGTGGTTACCGGCACGGTGATCTCCATTGAGAACGACATGGCCCTGGTCGATGTCGGTCTGAAGGCGGAAGGCCGCGTTTCGATCAAGGAATTCGGCGGCGACGGCGAAGAGGCCGAGGTCAAGATCGGCGATAAGGTGGAAGTCTTCCTCGATCGCCTGGAGAATGCTCAGGGCGAGGCGGTGCTCAGCCGCGAAAAAGCCCGCCGCGAAGAGGCCTGGATACAGCTTGAGACCGCCTTCAACAGCAGCGAACGGGTTGTCGGCACCATCTTCGGCCGGGTCAAGGGCGGCTTTACGGTCGATCTGTCGGGCGCCGTGGCCTTTTTGCCGGGCAGCCAGGTCGATATCCGGCCGGTTCGCGATATCACGCCGCTGATGGGCATCCCGCATGATTTCGTTATTCTGAAAATGGATCGCCACCGGGGCAATATCGTCGTCTCGCGGCGCTCGGTTCTTGAGGAATCCCGCGCCGAGCAGCGCGACGAGCTGATCGCCAATCTCACGGAAGGCCAGGTTCTCGAAGGGGTGGTCAAGAACATCACCGATTACGGCGCCTTCGTCGATCTCGGCGGCGTCGACGGCCTGCTCCATGTTACCGATATAGCCTGGCGGCGGGTCAACCATCCCACCGACGTGCTGTCGATCGCTCAGACCATCAATGTCCAGGTTATTCGCTTCAATCGAGAAACCCAGCGCATCAGCCTGGGCATGAAGCAGCTTGAGGCCGATCCCTGGGAAGGTGTTGAATCCAAATATCCGGTGGATACGAAGATTGTCGGCCGGGTCACCAACATCACCGATTATGGCGCTTTCGTCGAATTGGAGCCCGGTGTCGAGGGGCTGGTTCATGTCTCCGAAATGAGCTGGACCAAGAAGAACATCCATCCCGGAAAGATCATCTCGACCAGCCAGGAAGTCGAGGTCAAGGTGCTCGATGTCGATCCCATCAAGCGCCGCATCAGCCTTGGGCTGAAGCAATGCCGCGACAATCCGTGGGAGCATTTCGTCGATCAGTTCCCGGTCGGCAGCCTGGTCGAAGGCGAGATCAAGAACATCACCGAATTCGGCATCTTCATCGGACTCGATGGCGATATCGACGGCATGACCCATATGTCCGACATCTCCTGGGGGCTTTCCGGAGACGAGGCCATCAAGGCTTTCAACAAGGGCGACATGGTCAAGGCCAAGGTGATCGATGTCGATGTTGAGAAAGAGCGGATCAGCCTTGGCATCAAGCAACTCACCGAAGATCCTTTCGCCGGCGCCCTGGAAAGCGTCAAGCGGGGCGATCAGGTTACCTGTGCGGTCACCGCCATTACCGATGGCGGTATCGAGGTTTCCATCGACGGCGTTCAGGGCTTCATCCGCAAGGCGGAATTGGCCCGCGACCGCGGCGACCAGCGTCCCGAACGCTTCGCCGTGGGTGAAAAGGTAGATGCCCGGGTGACGACAATCGATGCGTCGACGCGGCGCATCAGCCTGTCCATCAAGGCCCTTGAAGTCTCCGATGAAAAGCAGGCGATGTCCGTATACGGCTCGTCGAACAGCGGCGCCAGCCTCGGCGATATCCTTGGGGCGGCGATTGACAAGGCCGAGGAGAAACGCGCCACCGAGGCGGATGTGGATACCGGGGAAGAGTCAGAGGAAGCCGCGGCTCTCGAAGCAGAGGCCGAGCCGGAAGAAGAAGCGGCCAAGCCTAAAGCCAAGGCCAAGAAGGCTGCTGCCCCGAAGAAGGCGGCTGCGACCAAGAAAGCCGCGGCAAAGAAGCCCGCCGCCAAGAAGCCGGCAGCGGCCAAGAAAGCGGCGGCCGCCAAGAAGGATGGGGACGACGGTTAACAAACCGCAGTCAAGCGGTCTGTCCGGCGCCATGAAACGCCGGGGGTGAAATGACTCTTGACCCCGATATTCTGCTCGACCGCCGCAGGCTCAAGCGCAGGCTTGCCCTGTGGCGGGTCGTTGCCATCGTCGCACTTGTCGCCGTGGTGCTGGTCGGTTACGCCCGATACAGCGGCGTTCTGAATAGAGATCACGTGGCGCGCTACGACATCGACGGCATTATTCTCGACGACGCCGATGTTTTGGCGGCGCTTGAGGAGATCGCCGAGGATTCCCGGGCCAAGGCGTTGATCGTCCACATCGACAGCCCTGGGGGCACCTTCGTCGGCGGCGAGCAGCTCTACGATGTGCTGCGCAAAGTGTCCGCCATAAAACCCGTGGTCACCGTGATGGGAACCGTCGCCGCTTCGGCGGGCTATATGGCGGCGGTCGCCAGTGACCGGATCTTCGCTCACCAGGGCACCATAACCGGCTCTATCGGCGTGATCATGCAAACCACCGACATCACCAGGCTGCTCGACAATCTCGGTATATCGGCCGAGGCCATCAAGAGCTCGCCGTTGAAAGCGACACCATCGCCGCTAGAGCCGATGACCGATGAAGCCCGGGCGGCCAGCCAGGCGATCATCGATGATATGCACGGATTGTTCATTGAAATGGTTGCCGAGCAGCGCGGTTTTGAGATATCCCGCGTTCGCGCCCTGGCCGATGGCCGGGTGTTTACCGGTCGTCAGGCGGTCGCCAACGGGCTGGTCGACGCCATCGGCGGTGAGAGCGAGGCCCGCGACTGGCTGGCGTCGAAGCACGATATATCCAAGGATCTGCCAATCCTCGACGTGATCATCGATTATCCGGCCGAGGACTGGTTCACCAACGCCCGGATCCTTTCACAAAATATGTTGCTTCCAGAACGACTTACCCTTGACGGGCTGGTATCACTCTGGCACCCTGGAGGCTGGTAGCTTATGCGGCGGAAGAAAAATCGATGAATCGAGCTTCCGCATAGATAATCTGCTTCGTGAGCAGATCGAGTCACGGGCTTTGTTCTTCAGGGGTTGTCATTTAAGGGAATGCCATGACCAGATCGCAACTTATTCTGCGTTTAGCGGAAAACAATCCGCATCTTTTCCACCGCGATATCGAACGTATCGTGGCGACGGTGTTTGAGGAAATCTCCGGCGCCCTGGCTAAGGGGGAGCGGGTTGAATTACGGGGTTTCGGCGCTTTCTCGATCAAGTCGCGGGCGAGCCGTATCGGGCGCAATCCGCGCACCGGCGAATCGGTTCAGGTGGTGGCCAAGTACCTGCCGTACTTCAAGACCGGCAAGGAGCTTCGAGGACGGCTCAACAGCACAGATTAGGGTCTCGCAGATTAGGTTCACCACGTGGGTTCTCCGGCCCGCACCCGCGCCATGGGGTGACTAAACCATGAAGCATTTAAGTCGATTTGCGGCGATCCCCTTCGGTTTCGTTGTGATTGCCTTCGCCATCGCCAATCGAGGCCCGGCCGTGGTCAGCCTGGACCCGCTGCCCTATGTATTCGAGGTGCCGCTGTACCTGGTCGCCATAGGCGGGTTGGCGGTCGGATTTACGGTCGGCGCAATCGCAGCCTGGCTCGCCGGCCACGGCGTCCGTCGGCGTTTGCGCATTGCCAAGGCGCGCGTGGCCTCGCTCGAGGGCGAGGTTTCGCAATTGCGGGTGGCGCGGGACAAGGGCGAAGTTGCGGCCAAATCCGACCTTGCGCGCCTGCCCGCCGACGCGGCCTAAGAATTACGCACCGGGGATTATCGCAGTTCTCCGAATTTGCTATAAGAGCGGCCGGACGAGACGTAGGGGAGGGATAAACAATGAATAATGACGCCACAGAAAACGCCAACGCCGAACGGTTGCTCTGTGCGATCGATACGGTCGATCTCGACGCCGCCGTGGCGACCGCCGCGTCGCTTAAGGGCCTGGTCGGCGGCATTAAGCTCGGCCTCGAGTTTTTCACTGCCCATGGTCCCGCCGGGGTTGCGGCGATAGCCGACTGCGGCTTGCCGATTTTTCTCGATCTCAAGTTTTTCGACATTCCCAATACCGTGGCTGGCGCCATACGGGGAACCTCCGGCATGAACCCCTTCATGCTGACGGTTCATATCAGCGGTGGCCCGGCCATGCTGCGCGCGGCCATGGCCGCTTCCTCGAGGCTGGCTTCTCAGAACGACGGCAAGCGGCCTCTGGTGATTGGCATCAGCGTGCTCACCAGTTTTGACGAGGATGATATGGAGGCGGTCGGCGTTCGCCCCGGCCTGGCCGAGCAGGTCCATCGTCTGGCTGATATGGGTCTCGCCAATGGTCTCGACGGGGTTGTCTGTTCGGCCCACGAGATTCTCGACCTGCGCCGTTCCTTCGGCGACAAATTGAAGCTGATAGTGCCCGGCATACGCCCGGCCTGGTCTTCTGCGGACGATCAAAAACGCATCGTGACCCCGGCCGAAGCCCTGCGCCTCGGCGCCGACTATCTGGTTATCGGGCGGCCGATCTTGCGCGCCGATGATCCGCCGGCGGCGGCGCGGCGCATTCTCGCCGAGATGGCCGGCTGAGACGCTTGTAAGCATGTCCGTCACCGCGAAAATTTGCGGCGTCAATGCGCCTGATGCAGTTGCTGCCGCCGTCTCCGGCGGAGCCTCTCATATGGGGCTGAATTTCTATCCGCCGTCGCCGCGATACGTGACCCCCGACCTTGCCGCGGCTCTTGCCGCCGAGACGCCTCGTGAGGTATGCAAGGTGGGATTGTTCGTCGATGCTGATGACGATGGTCTCGGCGCTGTGCTCAAAGCGGTTTCGCTTGACCTCTTGCAGTTTCATGGCGATGAAACTGTCGAGCGGGTCGCTGCGGTGCGTGAGCGTTTCGGCCTGCCGGTTATGAAGGTGATCCGCGTCGCGGGGCCTGACGATATCGAGACGGCAAGTGCCTTTGCAGAGGTTGCGGACTGGCTCTTGTTCGATGCGCGCGCGCCTGCCGATATGAAGGGTGCGCTGCCCGGTGGCAACGCTCTGAGCTTCGACTGGCGGCTGATCGCGGGGCGAAGCTGGGCCGTGCCCTGGATGCTGTCGGGCGGGCTGGGTGTCGGCAACGTCGCCGAGGCGGTGTCGGTTTCGGGGGCGCGCCTGGTCGATGTGTCTTCGGGCATAGAGGATCGCCGCGGCCATAAAAGCCCGGCCATGATTACGGATTTTCTCGCCCGGGTGGCGGGATTGTAGATTTTTTGCGGAGTGACAAACGAGTCCCATGGAAGATCCCAATAGCTATATGAACGGGCCCGATGAGCAGGGCCGTTTCGGCGACTACGGCGGGCGCTACGTTGCCGAGACGCTGATGCCCCTGATCCTCGAACTCGAGGCGGAATACAAGGCGGCGCGCGCCGACCCTGCGTTCGAGGCCGAGCTCAACGGCTACCTGAAGGATTATGTGGGGCGGCCCAGCCCGCTTTATTTCGCCGAGCGCCTGACCGCGCATTTCGGCGGCGCCAAAATCTATTTAAAGCGCGACGAGCTCAACCACACCGGCTCGCACAAGATCAACAACTGCATCGGCCAGATTTTGCTGGCCCGGCGCATGGGCCGGACCCGCATTATCGCCGAGACCGGCGCCGGCCAGCATGGCGTGGCGGCGGCGACGGTCTGCGCCCTGTTCGGCATGCCCTGCGTGGTCTATATGGGCGAGGTCGACATCGCCCGCCAGCAGCCCAACGTGTTCCGCATGAAGCTGCTGGGCGCCGAGGTGCGACCCGTGAGTTCGGGCTCGAAAACCCTCAAGGACGCCCTCAACGAGGCTCTGCGCGACTGGGTGACCAATGTTGCGGACACCTTCTATATCATCGGCACGGTGGCCGGGCCTCACCCCTATCCCATGCTGGTGCGTGATTTCCAGTCGATTATCGGCCGCGAGGCGCGCAGCCAGATGGTCGAGGCCGAGGGCCGGGGGCCGGACAGTCTGGTCGCCTGCCTGGGCGGCGGCTCGAACGCCATGGGATTGTTCCATGCGTTTCTCGACGATGCGGATGTCTCGATCTACGGCGTCGAGGCGGCGGGCCATGGCGTGGAGACGGAAAAGCATGCGGCCTCGCTGACCGCCGGCTCGCCCGGCGTGTTGCACGGCAACCGCACCTATCTGTTGCAGGACGACGACGGCCAGATCACCGAAGCCCATTCCATATCCGCCGGCCTCGACTATCCCGGTATCGGGCCTGAACATTCCTGGCTCAAGGACCAGGGCCGGGTGACATATGTGGCGGCGACCGACGACGAGGCCATGGCTGCCTTCCAGCTCTGTTCCAAGCTCGAGGGCATCATTCCGGCCCTGGAACCGGCGCATGCCCTGGCCTATGTGGCCAAGATCGCCCCGGATCTGCCGAAAGACCATATTATCCTGATGAACATGTGCGGCCGTGGCGACAAGGATGTCTTCGCCGTTGCCGAGCGGCTTGGGGTGAGCCTGTGAGCCGCATCGAGAAACGCTTTGCCAGCCTGGCTTCAGCCGGGCGCGGCGGTCTGGTGACCTATCTTTCGGCGGGCGATCCTGATTACCACCACAGCCTTGAAATCATCAAGGGTCTGCCGGCGGCGGGTGCCGATATCATCGAGATCGGCATGCCCTTTACCGACCCCATGGCCGACGGACCGTCGATCCAGGCTGCCGGCTTGCGCGCGCTCAAGGCCGGCCAGACCATGCATAAGACCCTGGCCATGGCGCGTGCCTTCCGCGAAGACGATGACGACACGCCCCTGGTGCTGATGGGCTACTTCAACCCGATCCATCAATACGGCAAGGAGACCTTCCTCGATGACGCCTTCGAGGCCGGGGTCGATGGCTTGATCATCGTTGATCTGCCGCCCGAGGAAGACGACGAGCTTTGCCTGCCGGCGCTGGCGCGCGGCCTCAACTTCATTCGTCTGGCAACGCCGACCACCGATGCGGTGCGTCTGCCCACCGTGCTCAACAACACCTCGGGCTTTGTCTATTATGTTTCGATCACCGGCATTACCGGCGCCGGGAGCGCCAGCGCCGACACCATCGGCGCCGCGGTGGCGAAAATTAAGTCGAAAACCTCGCTCCCGGTGGCTGTCGGCTTCGGCATCCGAACGCCCGAGGACGCGGCGGCGGTGGCCCGGGTCGCCGACGCGGCGGTGGTCGGTACCGCTCTGGTCGACCGGCTGGCCGGCAAGCTGGACGACAGCGGCGCGGTACAGCCCGGCTTGGTCGAAGACGTGCTCTCCCTGGTGCGCGACCTGGCCGATGGCGTGCGTCAGGCGCGAAACGGGGTCTGACAGATGAATTGGCTGACCAATTTCGTTCGCCCCAAGATCAGGGCGCTGGTGCGCAAGAGCGACACGCCCGAGAACCTTTGGGAAAAATGCGCCGCCTGTGAACAGATGATTTTCCGGCGCGATTTGGAACTCAACAAATACGTCTGCCAGCATTGTGATCACCATATGCGCTTTCAGCCCAAGGCGCGCCTGGAGATGCTGTTCGACGAGGGCGAGTATGAGCGGGCCAAGCTTCCCGAGGCGCCTGTCGACCCGCTTAAGTTCCGCGACAGCAAGCGCTATACGGAACGGCTCAAGATCGCTAGGAGCAAAACCGGCGAAGACGACGCGGTGATTGTCGCCCAGGGCAAAATGGACGGCATGGACACCGTTATAGCGGTGTTCAATTTCGATTTCATGGGCGGCTCCATGGGCGTTGCCGTGGGGAGCGCGATCCTCGTCGCGGCGCGCCTCGCGGTGAGCCAGCGGGCGGCCCTGATCCTGATTCCATCCTCGGGCGGGGCGCGCATGCAGGAGGGTGCTCTGTCGCTGATGCAGCTACCGCGCACCACCATCGCCATCAACGATGTCAAGGACGCCGGGCTGCCCTATCTGGTGGTGCTCACCAACCCGACAACCGGCGGCGTCACCGCATCCTTCGCCATGCTCGGCGACATCACCCTGGCCGAACCCGACGCCCTGATCGGCTTCGCCGGCGCCCGGGTGATCGAGACCACCATCCGCGAGAAGCTGCCCGAGGGCTTTCAGCGGGCGGAGTATCTGCTCGATCACGGCATGATCGACATGGTGGTGCATCGCCATAAATTGCGCGCGCGCCTGATCTTGCTTCTCGGACACCTGCTCCGGCCCGGCGGCCCTGAGCTGTCGGACAGCGTTGAGCTGGCCATCCCCGAGCCCGAAGCGGCCCCTTCGCCCGATTGATCAGAGGACATTTGTTGTGCCAAGCGATGGAAACCTTCTGCGGCATGGCTGCTTCCTAACGGTCCAATTGATTTAGCTGTACTTTGAAAACAGCTAACCAGGGAATTTCCGGCGATCCGGCATGCAATGGTTTTAAGCCGTTCTGACAACGGCGCCTTTTCAATGACAAAGCTATAGAAACCGAGCCACACGAGATTTAGGCCATGAACCATTGGTGTCGGATCCCTTCCACATGAAACAACCGCCCCTCGCGGCAGACCCCCCCGTCGAACGAATTGGCACGGGAATCGCGTGCCTCGTCGCCGCGGCTTTCTGCTTCTCGGTCACCGATGCCCTGGCCAAATGGCTTGGCCAGGACTATGCGGCCATCGAGATACTGTTCTTCCGCTACCTCTTCGGAATGTTGCCGGTTGCGGTCCTGATTTGGTACGGCGGCGGCCTGGCGGCGCTGCGCACGCGACGGCCCGGCGTCCACGCGCTCCGGGCCGGGCTGTTGTTCCTGGCGCTCTATCTGTTTTTTGAAGCTCTCCAGCATATACCGTTGGCCGACGCCATCGCTGCCGCCTTCACGGCCCCTCTGTTTATAACGGCGATGTCCGGACCCGTTCTTGGTGAAACCGTGGGTTTTCGGCGATGGGCGGCCGTTCTGGCCGGCTTTATCGGCGCCCTGATTATACTGCGGCCGGGAAGCGCCTCATTCGACCCTGCGGTACTGCTGGTCTTGGGCTCAGCCTTATCCTTTTCGGTGATGGTTCTGCTCACCCGGCGCATGATACGCACTGAGACCAACGTCGCGATGGTGACCTACAGCACCCTGGGTGCCTTTCTTGCAAGCCTGCCGTTTCTTGTTTTCGTGTGGCGGCCCCCCGCCAGCGAGGACATGGGCCTCTTCTTGCTGCTGGGAATTGTCGGCGGTATCGCTGCCTATGTCGTCGTCGTGGCCTACCGCAACGCGCCCGTGTCGGTCCTTGCACCCTTCGATTACACGACGCTGATATGGGGCGTCTTATTTGGCTGGCTCATCTGGAATGAACAGCCGGCACTGCCGGTATGGATTGGCGCGGCGCTGGTTTGCGCCTCCGGGGTCTACATTGCCCGCCGCGAGAGCAAGGGCAAAACCATACCCCACCGGAAAGGTGAGTCGGTTTAGCGCCGCTACTTGCCAGAAGTGTGGTCATTGGACCCGCCCGGCCGCTGTGATGCCGTCCGGGTTGCGCAAATTGATGGTCGTGCGCCCGGTTTCTTTGACACAGTTCGCGCAAAAAATATTTTAGCGATGATCCTGATGGCCATGTTGGCTCGGTGATCGCCGGTAGCGCGGGTTTGCAGTCGTTTGGTGACGGCGACAGGATCAACACCAAAGCGATGATTAGTCCTTGTCAGTGATATTGATCACTGCGTGGTGCATATTTTGACAATACCATCGCATGCTAGTTCGGGATGTTATTGCCTCCAATGGCGTCCCGCATCGGCCCTCGAAACGGCAAACCATCGGCGACGATGGGACGCAAAACTTCCGGCCTGAATATTTTGTCAGGTAGCGGAGTTCCCGAAAGGATAATGGCGATGCATAGTTTATTCGATTCTATCAACGGCGGAATTCATTGGTTCTTCGACACGGGATGGGACATCTGGTGCGATCTCTTCGCGCCGCTGCCCTACGGTGATCCCTACATCGCCATCGTCGTGGCCATGATGGTCTTCTACGTGGCCTACAAAACCATTTATCCCAACATCCAGATTTATTGATCGCCTTTGAGAGCTTGCTCTTAACGGCGACAGATATGCACGACTAAACCGAATGGAGAACAAGATGATTGATACCCATGCTTCAGAAACAGCGACGCATCAAAATATCACAGCATTGAATGAGATTCTGCCCGACCTCCTGAAGACCCACTTCGGGATGTTCGCCCTTATGCACGATGGAGAGGTCGTGCAATTTTGCCGTAGCAGTCAAGATGCGACAGGGAGGGGCAAAGAGGCGTTCGGCGAGGATGATTTTTCCGTTCTCGAAGTTCGGGATCATGTGATCGCGCTAGACACAGGCAATACCAGCGAAACCGAGGGAGGCGAACAGAAACCGTACCGAACAACCGCCCCCTACTGCCCCGCGCCAACAGAGAACAGCTTCCCGCTGGTCGTCGTCTTCGCTTCGCAAAAAGGGGGAGCGGGGAAAACAACCTTATGCGGAAATGTTGCGGTCCAGGCCGACCTCACCGGCGAGGGGCCGGTCGCCCTGATCGATACCGACCCCCAGGGCAGTCTTACGGCGTGGTGGAACGCTCGCGAATCGGAATCGCCGCTGTTCGTTAAAACTCACTTCTCCAACATGGAGGCGGGCCTAAAGACGCTCGGCGAGCAAGGTATCAAGATTGTCTTTATCGACACGCCGCCAGCGGTCACCGACACCATCAGGGAAGTCGTTGGGTTCGCGGACTTGGTCGTTATACCGACGCGGCCGAGTCCGCACGACCTGCGCGCCGTGGGCGCGACCATCGATATTATCGAAGATCAGGAAAAGCCGTTGATCTTCGTCGTCAACGCCGCCACCACTCGCGCGCGAATTACCGGCGAAACGGCTGTTGCCCTGTCGCAGCACGGCACTGTTGCGCCCGTTACGGTGCATCAGAGGATCGATTTTGCCACCAGCATGATCGATGGCAAAACGGTCATGGAGATGAACAAAGAGTCGCGTTCGGCCCAGGAGGTGGCGGACCTGTGGGACTACATTTTGACACGGCTGGACAAAATCGAACGCCATCGGCCAGACCGCCGGATGAAGATTGTTCCGTTCCAAGGCGCTGAGCAACGGGAAATCGACCGGGGACGCGGATTAGGCCGACGCCTAGCAGCGCGCCCGTCTGGCAAACGCTCGTCTCTA
>JAYGED010000275.1:0-1949 GCA_046582565.1 Alphaproteobacteria bacterium | reverse complement strand
GATGAGTGACGAGCAAGGCGATTCTTACCATCCTGGCGGGGCCGACGTTGAATTTATAAGCAATATTCCCTCGGGAACCGAGGACCGATATGCCGACGTCGAGGTTCGGCGCGACCTGATGGTCGGTATGAGCGACGGCGTTCGTCTTTGCGCCGATGTTTATCTGCCGCAAGGTGCCGCGAAGGTGCCGGCCATTCTCACCCGCCACCCCTACGGCAAGAACGAAGAATTCATGAGCATGGCCGGCATCGGCGAATACTTGGCTCGCAAGGGCTATGCCTTCGTCTGCCAGGACGTGCGCGGGCGATTTTCCTCGGAAGGAGTATTCGATTCGCCGTTCGGCCGCCACGAAATCCAGGACGGCTTCGACACCATCGAGTGGATAACCGTACAGGACTGGTCGGACGGTGCGGTAGGCATGTGGGGCGAGTCCTATTACGGGTTCACCTCGTACTGCGGTGCCATCTGCGGGCATCGGGCGCTAAAGTGCATTGCGCCGGGCGACCCGACATCGTTCGCATTACATGACTTCATACACCGCCAGGGCGCGTTTCCGCTGAATGCCGTGGGCGCCTGGGCGATGGGCATGGACTCCAGGCGCTACAATCCCTTCGACGGACTCGACTACTGGACACTGCCGCTGAGCGCCATCCCGGACCGCATGGGGCAGCCCGGGGAGATGTACAAGCGGTGGGTGACCCGACCAGGGCGAGGCGACAGCCAGTGGCGCGACGGCGATCTAACGGACTGCTTTGGAAAGATCGCCGTGCCAACCCTGCTGTGGGGCGGTTGGTACGACAATATTCAGGGGCCATGGATGGCGGACTGGCTGAAAATTCTCGCCCAAAGCCCGGCGCCTGAACACAAGCACCTGATGATCGGGCCCTGGGACCACGAAGGAATCAGCAACTTCACCGGCAAGGTAGGCCCCTGGACAGTGGGCAAGAATCTCGCCTACCGATGGGACACCATCCAGGCCTTCTTCGACCACTACATTAAGGGCGAGGACAACGGTTTCGATAGGCGGTCCCGGGTTGAAATCTTCGTCATGGGCGACAACGCCTGGCGCTTCGAGGAAAGCTGGCCTCTGGCCCGCGCCATCGACACCTATTTCTACCTGAACAGCGGCGCCAGGCTGGGCCCTGGGCAACCGGACGACACGGGATCGGACAGCTTCGTTTACGACCCCGCCAATCCAGTCACCGACACCCTGGAAAGCGATTTGTGGGCGGCAATCGCCAGCCTTGACGACCGGCGCACCACCGAGGCCCGCGACGACGTGCTGGTCTATACCAGTGAGGCGCTGGACGAGGACATGGAAATCACCGGCAACGTGAGGGCCGAACTCTATGCCGCGTCGTCGGCCATCGACACCGATTTCACCGTGACCCTGGTCGACGTGTTTGAGGACAGTTACGCCCACCAGATCCAGCACGGCATAATCCGGGCCAGCCACCGCGATCTCGAGGCCGAACCGAGCCCCATCGAGCCCGGCCGGGTCTACGCATACCCGATCGATTTGTGGTCGACCAGCTATGTGGTGAAGCATGGGCACCGTATCCGCATTGAGGTTTCGAGCAGCCGGTTCAACGAGTTTGATCGCAATCTCAACAGTGGCGAACCCCAGGGCGAAGGCGTGAACCCCGTAGCGGCGACCCAGACCATCCACCGCTCGGCGGACCACCCGTCGCGGATCATCCTGCCGATTGTGCCGCGTTAGTAGCCTGCGGTGTTCCCAGTGAGAGGAGAATAGCGCTCACCGGATATTTTCAAGGCGCCACCATCGATGATAAGGGGCTTGTCACACAAGCTCGCAGGTCCGCTTCTGATGCAGTGGACGGCTCCTACCCGCCGGAATCTAGGTGCCAAAATGGTGGCTTTTTTACGGATCTAAACTTCCGCTTATGGCTATTAGCGGACATTGCGGTACCGAGTGAAATATGTCCGCT
>JAYGED010000144.1:0-16044 GCA_046582565.1 Alphaproteobacteria bacterium | reverse complement strand
ACCACCCGCCGGTCGTCAACACGCGGTATCCCGTGCGACAGCGGAAAATAAGGCTCAATCCGGCGCATCTGTGCCTTCGACAACCAAAACAGATCACTCATGACAACGCTTCCTTGGCTATGCCATTGAATCAATCCTTCTCAATTCATGCAAGTGAATTAATAGGTCCTGAGCCTAGTTGACTTTAGAGGGTAAAAATGGATACGGAAAATATCGAGCTATTGGTGACACTGGGTAGTGGGCAAACGGCGGCCGAGGCCATCGAGGCCATATACCAATCGGCTCTCCGCCGCAGCGCGGATGCAACGGGCCTTAGCTTTTTCGAAGCGCAGTTCAACTCGGGCACATCCCTCAATTCAATACGCGACACGCTTGTGGCTTCCACCGAAGCGACCAGCTTTGTCGATCCCATCGTCCGCCTCTATGAGGTAGCGTTTGGCCGCCAAGCCGATGACGCTGGATTGACGAACTGGGTAACCGCGCTTCGCGGCGGCGCTTCGCTCGAATCGATTGCTGATTCCTTCTCCGCGTCCCAGGAGTTTACCGACAGGTTTACCTCGAATTCGGTGACGGATCGCTCGGCCTTTGTGGAAAGCCTTTATGTCAATGGTCTGGGCCGAGCCTCGGATCCGGACGGAAAGGCCAGCTGGGTCGATTCCGATTTGACCAGCGGCCAACTGCTTTTGAGTTTTTCGGAATCCGCCGAGTCTGTCGCACGGCTGGATAGTGACACGACGACCTTCCTGACCAATCTGGTCGATGGCGTCGCGGCCGATACATCGGCCTCCCTCACGGGCAGTACCGGGACCATTACCATACTGACGATCAATTCCAGGCGTGTCGTCGACGGCCCTCTGGCGGGCGCCATCGTCTTCATCGATACGAACGGCAATGGCGTGCTTGACACGGGCGAAGCTTTCACAACGACCGATGCTGGGGGTGGTTTCCAGCTCACCGGCGGTGCGGGCTCGCTCGTTTCGATCGGCGGTACGGATATATCGACCGGCCTGGCCTTCAGTGGCAGTTTGAGCGCCCCCGCCGGGTCGACCGTTTTGAGCCCCCTGACCACCTTGATCAACCAGATTGCGACACAAAGCGGTCAGTCCGCCGCGGATGCCGAGACCACGGTCAAGGCTGCGTTGGGGCTGAATTCTTCCGTCGATCTGGCTAATTTCGATCCCTTTGCGACGATTAACAGCTCAACGGCGACGGATGCGGCAAAAGAAACAGCCCTGTTGGTGCAGGCTGCAGCGGCGAAGGTCGCCAACCTGTTTGTGCAAACCGCCGCCGTAAGCTCTGCCGCAACAAGCAGCACCACGGCCAATGCAGTTGCAGATGCCTTTGCGAGCTTGGCGACGACCCTGGCGGCGACCTCCAGCGGCACAACGGTTGATCTGTCTGATGCGGCGACGGTTGCCAGCGTCATTTCTTCGGCGCTGCAGACGTCCGCCACGAACCAAGGCGTTACCCTGGACAGCGCCACGATTTCATCCTTCGCCAGTGCGACATCGACGGTGACGGCGGCGAATAATCTGCAGGTGGATACGGCCGTCTCGGGCGGGGGATCCGTCCTTGCGCGCCTGACGACGACAGTTCAGGTGCAGATCGTCGCTCAATCCAGCGCCGCCACAGCTCTTGCAACGGGGGCGACAAGCGGCGATTTCACCGCCGCCACAACGGACTTCACGGGCGACAGCCTGATTACCGTCATATCGACCACGACGGTCAGCGACGCCAACGGCGACGGTGTTGATGACAGCGAGGCAAGCTCCACCGACACCACAACCACTGCCGTGGTTCTGATAACCGCTACCGTGAATCCCAGCTCTACAATAACCCTGAGCGGAACATCGAATGGCGCCGTGGTCGTTGACCTAACCCAAGCCGCCGCGGCAGATGCCGTCACGGATGGCGGGGCGGCCATCACGCTTGCCGAGACCGCGAGCTATACCCAGGGCACAACGCTTATCGTAGATGTCGGCACGGCGACGCTTTCCGGCAACTTCAGCGTGACCGGCAACGCCGGCAGCAATGACACCGTCGATGTCGCCGGTAAGACGGTTACCGGCACCTTTGCCCTTGCGGCGGGCACCGACGTTCTGATCGCGGACACCGGCGCGAGCTTCGTCAATATCAACAGCGGCGCCGCGACCACAGCCGAGAGCCTGACGTTGTCGGACAATTCTTCGGTGACCATGACGGTGGCGCAGAACAATGGATTCAGCGGAACCATCACGGCCGGCGCGTCCGAGACGATAACGATCTCGGACGCTGGTTCAGTGACGCAGCTGGACAACATCGAAACCTACAATCTCGCGAACGGCACCAACACATTTACCGGCACCACTGCGGCCGTGACGGTGACGGGTGGAACCGGCGTCGACACCATCACCGGCGCCGGGGGCGCGGATGTTATCGATGGCGGTTCCGGCAATGATGTCTTCAAATACACGGCGACCCTGGCCGAAGGGCTGGATTCTGTCGGCGGCTCCATCACCGGCAACGGCGGCACGGACATTCTTCTTGTATCGTCGGCGACCACCGGCCTGATCGATAACGACTTCACCAATCTCACCTCCATCGAGACCTTGACCCTGACCGGCGCCAGCACGGTGGTGCTTGCCAGCGCCGCCAACACCACGGGCATCGCGACGGTCATCGCCGGGGCGGGTGCGACGAGCATCAGCTCGACCACCGCCAAGGCAGTCACCGCCACCGCCATGGCCGAGGGCGTTACGCTCACCCTGCTTCAAGCGGGCGCTTTCACGGTCACCGGCCTGCAGAGTGATATCGCGGGCGGTTCGTCCACGGGCACTCTGGCGATCTCCCTTGTCGCCGATGTAACGGACAGCGCGCTTACCATCGCCGCAGGCACGGGCAATGTGACGGTCTCAAGCGGTGGGGCTTCCGGCGACACCATCACCGTAACCGGCCTGGCCACCGCTTCTCAGACTTTCTCGGCGGCGGGCTCCGGCGCCAAGTTCAACATTACCGGCGGGGCCAATGTCCAGACCATCACCGGCGGCACGGGGGCCGACACCATCGATGGCGGCGCGGCGGCGGATATCATCACCGGCGGCGCGGGAGACGATGCCCTGACCGGCGGGACGGGTGTTGATGTCTTTGTCTATACTTCATCCACAGACGGGGTTGATAAATACACGGGCTTCGATTGGGGCGCCAATGCCGGCTCCACGGATGACCTGCAACTGACTGTTTCGGCTACCATTAAAGATGCAGCGGGTAATGTCATAGGCACGGCAATCAACGGCGGCACCGCTGTCGTGGCAACGATTGCAGCCGACACTGCAGTTGGCGCCGCGGCGACAGATTCGGTGTTCGTTTTTGCCACCGGTGGAACCGACACCCTGTTGTCGGTTGGCAGCGGCTCCTCTGCCGCGGATCTTGTTACCGCGGCTATCGTTCAGTTGAATGACGGCGTCGCGTTTGGCGCCAATATGAATGCGATCGGTGAAGGTGGTTTGGTTTTGATGACCGACGATACCGATTACTTCCTGTTTCAGTTGGAAAACACCGATACCTCCACGACGACGCAAACCCAGGATATTTCACTGATCGGCATTTTCCTCGGCACGGACGGCGTCAACGTTCATGCGGATAACTTCATATAACAGTTGACCCTCACGGCAGGCCGCCGACGAAGGCGCTGGTCTCCGCGCCGTCGGCCAGGCTGATGGTGACGGGCCCGGCGCAGCCCCAGCGCTTGCAGGCGAGGCGGCACTCCACTTCGTCGAGATAGGTGAAGGGGGTCATGCCCTCCCCATCGAGCAGATCGGAAACCCGTTCGTAATAGGCGTCATTGCAGCGCCGGCAGAGCACCTCGACGGCTTGATCCTTATCGAGATCGCGGAGCTGTATTTCATGCTTCCAGCTCACCAGAAATCCTCCGCCCTGGGGATCCGCGTGTAGGAGATTTTGCCGCCCGCATAGCCGCCCGGCGGCGGTGTCCACGGCCCCATGCTGACCACTGTCTTGGAATATTTCATATTGAGGCGATCGACCGCCGCGGTTACCCGCTCCCAGCGTTTCCGTGCGAGATCGTCATCGATCAGCATGTCGAGCTGGCGGCTCGTGGCCGGGGAGAGATCGAGCAGGGTGATGCCGAGCTGGATAATTTTCGCGGCCCCCGGCAATTCGGCACCCGCCTTTTCCCACAGGGCCGCGAGCCCGGCGAGGCAAGCCTGGTCGTCGTGCACGATGGGCAGCCTGTGATCGCCCGACCAGCGGGCATCGCGCATGACCATCCAGAGCCACAGGCGGCCGGCGTAGAACCCGGCGCGCCGCATGCGCCGCGCGGCCTTGATCAGGAGCAGGCGGGAGCAGGCGCGGGCATGGTCGATATCGCGCCATTGCGGCGGCAGCACCCGGCCATGGCCGAACATGCCCCGGCTCGGTGGGGTCGCCTGGATGTCGTGGCCGTGAAGCGCATACCACAGCCGCTCACCGGTCACATTGCCCCAGATTTTGCGCAAGTGTTTCGGCTGGGTCTTCCACAGGGCGGCCATGGTGAAAATACCGGCGGCCCCGAGGCGGCGCTCCATGCGCTTGCCGACGCCGGAAATATCCGCCAGGGGAATTTCAAGCAGCGGCGCCGGCATGTCGACCGGGTTCCAGATGGTCACGCCGTTTGGCTTGTCCCGCTTGCCCGCCATTTTGGCCAGCAGCCGGTTGGCGGCAAAGCCGATGGAGCAGGTGATATAGGGCCCGATATTGTCCGCGATACGCGCCTGTATCCGCGCCGCCAGATCCCGCGGCGCCGCGCGATCGCAGGGCTCCAGCCTGCAGGTTATCTCATCGATGGACTTGATTGCATCGATCGGGATGACGCATGCGATCTCGTTCAGGAGCGCATGATGGGCGCGGCGGTAAAGATCGGGGCTTTGCGGAACAAGCACGATGTCCGGGCATAGCTTCTTTGCCTCCAGCACCGGCATGACGTTTGTGACGCCGTGGCGCTTGGCCTCCTTGGAGCAGGCGATCACGCAGGTGTAGACGGTCGAGGTAAAGGGCACGACGCCAATCGGCCTGTCCCGCAGGCGCGGGCGAACCTGTTGCTCTACGGAGGCAAAGAAGCCGTCAAAATCGAGATAAAGTCGCTCTATGGTTTCCGGCTTGCGCATGGTTCGCCCGTGGAATTCATGGTGGGCGATTAATAGAACAAAAAGAGAACATAAGAGTCAAGAGACTCGTTAAAAAGAGTCGTCAAGCAGACTCGCTACACCGCTTGGCCGGGATTGAGCTTTGTCCCGTCGAAGAAGCGGGTCAGGCGGAACGGGGACATGTCGTACATCGCAGGCGCGCCCGCCACCATGTCGGCGATGGCGCGGCCGGCGCCGGGACCGATGCCGAAACCGTGGCCACTGAACCCGGTGGCGATGAAGTAGCCCGGCAGGGCCTCGGCCTCGCAGATGATCGGCAGGATATCGGGCGATGCCTCGATCATCCCGGCCCAGGTCTCGACGAAGGGGATGTCGGCAAGCTCGGGGATCCAGCGGGCGAGGTTTGTCCGCATGGCGCGCAGGACGCGGGGGCTCGGCGCCGGGTCGAGGACGCGGGTTTTCTCGAACACCGTCGGTGCATCGAGCGCCCAGCGTCTGGGGGTTTTGAGCTCCTCGAGAAAGCAATGGTCGAGTTGCAACCGCAGGCTCGCACGGTCTGCGTCATAGGCGCCGAGGAACAGGCGGAAGAAGCGGAAGGAGTCGGGCGTGATGGGATGCTCCGACATGCCGCCATGGGCCACCGTATAGCCGCCGTCCTGACGCCGACGGATGGCGATCTCGGGCGACCAAACAGAGCCGTCGGCGATGTTCGGCGCCGGGGCGGTGCGCGCCACCGTGCCGCGGACCTTGAGCTGGGGCACGGTGATCCCGAGGTTGCCGGAAAACAGCGATGACCAGACGCCCGCCGCGCAGACCACCGCCTGGGTGGCGATGGTTCCGTGTTCGGTGACCACGGCGGCGACCCGGCCCGCGGTTGTCTCGATGCCGCGCACGGCGCAAGTCGTCAGCACGGCGGCGCCGAGGCGCTCCGCCGCCCGGGCGATGGCCGGGGCCGCCTTGGCCGGCTCGGCCCGCCCGTCGCTCGCCGTATAGACGGCGCCTGTCCAGCGGCCGTCCGAGCCTTCGAGCAGGTTATCGAGCGCGGCACCGCTTATCACTTTAGTATCGATCTGGTATTTCTCGGCGACGGCGAGCCATTCGGTGCGTTTGTCGAGTTCGCGCTGGTTGCGGGCGAGGTAGAGGGTGCCGGTCTGGGCAAAGCCCACATCCTCGCCGATCTCGGCCTCGAGTTCGCGCCAGATGGCCAGGGAATCCATGATCATGGGCATTTCGGCGGCTTCGCGTCCCTGCTGGCGGACAAACCCCCAGTTGCGGCCCGATTGCTCGCCGGCGATGCGGCCCTTCTCGCAGAGGGCGACCTTGAGACCCCGCTTGGCTAAAAACCAGGCGGTCGAGCAGCCGACGATACCGCCGCCGATGACGACCACATCGACGGAGTCAGGGACATCGACTGAGTCGGGCGGCGTCATACCAACGTCTTGAGGATCGTTTGATCGATGTCCTTGAAGTTTTTCATGGTCTTGCTGTATTTGCTCTTAACTGTAGGAAGTTTAGGGACCACATAGCAGGGGTGCCAGACAATCTCTTAAATTCAACCTTAAATCCCCAAACACATTTCGGAGAGATCATATGTTTATTGCCATGAACCGCTTTCGTATCGTCAAGGGCCGCGAGTCCGATTTCGAGCGTATCTGGGCGGAACGGGACAGCCATCTCGACGAGGTTCCGGGGTTTATGAATTTTGATCTGCTGCGCGGTCCCGAGGCGGATGACCACACGCTCTACGCCTCACATTCGGCTTGGCAAAGCCGCGAGGCTTTCGAGGCTTGGACCAAATCGGAAGCCTTCCGCAAGGCCCACGCAGGTGCCGGGTCCGCCAAGGACATCTACCTGGGCCACCCTGAGTTTGAAGGCTTCGAGACGGTGTCCCTATAAGTTGATATGAGCGACGCCAAAGACAAGCGCCTGGATTTTCCCGCGACGAGCCGCAACGGAGACGCCATCCTGGAGGTTTTGAGGCCGCTGTTTGGAGCTGCCCCCGTGAATGTCCTGGAAATCGCCAGCGGCTCCGGCCAACATGCAGTCCATATGACATCGGCCTTGCCCAACGTCACCTGGTGGCCGACGGACCTGGATGGGGATCATCTGTTGAGCATCGATGCCTGGCGTCGAGATTGTGGCGGCGATGCGATACGCCCCGCAACCCGGCTCGACGTTACCGACAAAGCCTGGCGGGCCGGCGATCATCCGGCGGGCTGGCCGCGGGCTTTCGATGCGCTGGTGAATATGAACATGATCCATATTGCGCCCTGGGCCGCGGCCGAGGGGTTGATCGAAGGCGCGAGCCACGCTCTATCGGATAGCGGGCTGTTGTATTTCTACGGCCCCTTCAAGCGCAACGGCGAACATACCGCCGACAGCAACGCCGCGTTCGATGAGAGCCTGCGATCGCGAAATTCCGGCTGGGGGGTGAGGGATACAGCGGATGTCGAGGCGCTAGCGGGCCGCCACGGGCTTGAGTTGGAGCGCGCGGTGAAAATGCCCGCTAATAATTTATCGTTGGTGTTTCGGCTTAAGCGAAACTGAACCTACCCAGGCCCTTCACATCCTCTCGATGATGAAATCGCAAATTTCCGAAACATTGTTGAGGTCGAGTTGGGGCAGGGCGCTACCCTCAAGGGGCGCGTCCGTGGCGATGGCGATTATGTAGGGGTCGTCGGTGCAGAGCAGCGGCTTTTGCGCTTCTGGGCGGTGAACTTCGATCTTGTCATGGCTGTGAGTTTTGAATCCCTCGACGAGAAGGATGTCGACGGGCTTCATGCGCACCGCCAGTTCTTCGAGGCTGGGCTCGGGGGCGCCGCGATGCTCGTGCAGCAACGCCCAGTGATCATCGGCGGCGATCACCACATCGATGGCGCCGGCGTCACGCAAATTTCGGGTCAGGCTGCCCTTCTTGTCGATAGAGACGTTATGGTGAGTGTGTTTGACGGTTGATACGGTCAGGCCCCGCCGCCTGATCTCGGGAATCAGGCACACTACAAGCGTGGTCTTCCCGCTGCCGCTGTATCCGGCGATGCCGATAATGTTCATGGCGCGTAATGTGGTGTCGGCTCATCGTTTCTGTCAATGGCATGTCTAGGGGACAGCTTAGAGTGATTCCACCCCTACCATTGACGGGGTGAAGCGACTAAAGTGGTTCCAGACCACTATTTTCCCGAAGGGTTCGTAATGCAAAAATCGTTATTGATAACGCCTGAACTATGCACCAGCTGCCTGCAGTGCGAGATGGCCTGTTCGTTTGAGCATGGTGGAGTTTTCAATCCCGCCAAGTCACGCATCAAGGTATTCGAGTTCGAGCATGGCAGGCGGGCGGTTCCCTATACCTGCACCCAATGCGCCGAAGCCTGGTGCATGCACGCCTGCCCGGTTGAGGCGATCACCAAAAACGCCGAGACCGGCGCCATGGAAGTCGAAGACGCGGTCTGTGTCGGCTGCAAGGTTTGCACCATCGCCTGCCCCTTCGGCACCATCAATTACAACGCGGACAGCGGCAAGGTCCTGAAATGCGACCTCTGCGGCGGCGATCCAAAATGCGCCGAGGTCTGCCCGACGGCGGCCATTGTCTATGTTGATTCCGATTGGACCGGATATGACCGCATGCGTAGCTGGGCGGCCAAGACCGACGTCCAGCCGGCGACTTGAGGGGAGCAAAATTATGGGCTGGCAAAAACAAGTTCTTCGCGTCGATCTCAACAAGAGCACGGCCGAGGCCGAACCTCTGAATATGGAATGGGCGAACGCCTATCTCGGCGAGCGTGGATTAGCGACCAAATACCTGATGGAAAACATGGATCCCAAGGCGGACGCCATGAGTCCCGAAAACGTGCTGATTTTCGCCACCGGGCCACTGACCGGCACCATGTCCTCGACCAGCGGACGGTACGCGGTGGTTACCAAGGGGCCGCTGACCAACTGTATCGCCTGTTCCAATTCCGGCGGAAAATTCGGCGCCGAGATGAAGTTCGCGGGCTATGACCTATTGATCATTGAAGGCAAGGCGGAGAAACCGGTTTATCTCCATATCGTCGACGGCAAGGTCGAAATTCTGCCCGCCGATGAGCTCTGGGGCGGCTCGGTCTGGGAGACCGAGGAATCCATCAAGGCCAAGCATCAGAACCCACTGCTCAAGGTCGCCTCAATCGGCGTCGCTGGCGAGCGAGGGGTTTATTTTGCTTGCATTATCAATGATTTACACCGGGCTGCCGGGCGCTCTGGCGTCGGCGCCGTGATGGGGTCGAAGAACCTCAAGGCGATCGCCGTGCACGGAACCCGGGGGGTCACCGTGGACGACCCGACGGCCTTCATGAGTGCGGTCAAGGAAACCCACAAGCTGCTCGCCGAAAACGATGGCGCCAAGGAGCTTACCGATTACGGCACCCACGCCATGATCGACATGATGCAGGAATGGGGCAGCCTGCCGACCCGCAACTTCAACGAAGTGCAGTTCGAGGGCACCCATAAGATCAACCCGGCGGCGTCCACCACGCCGAACGCCAACGGTCATCGTAATCTGATCACCAACAAGGCCTGTTTCGGCTGCACCATCGCCTGCGGCCGCATCGCCCATATCGACGAAGAGCATTTCACGATCGTCAACCGGCCGCGTTATAAACATGCATCCGGCGGAATCGAATACGAAGCCGCCTTTGCCCTCGGCCCGGTTGTCGGCGTTGACGATATCGACGCCCTGACCTTCGCCAGCTTCATGACCAACGAGCACGGCATGGACCCGATTTCCTTCGGCGTCACCCTGGCGGCGGCCATGGAACTGTTCGAGATGGGCGTCATCACCGAGGCCGATACGGATGGCATCGCGCTCAACTTCGGCAACGCCGAGGCGCTCACCATCATGGCCGAGAAGACCGGCAAGCATGAAGGCTTTGGTCAAATTCTCGGCCTCGGCTCGAAGCGCCTGTGCGAGAAATACGGCCATCCCGAGCTGTTCATGGGGGTCAAGGGCCAGGAGTTTGCCGGCTATGACGGGCGCACCCTCCAGGGCATGGGCCTGGGCTACGCCACATCCAATCGCGGCGCCTGCCATCTCAAGCACGACACCTTCGGCGTCGATATGGAAGACACCAGCGGCAACGGCAAGGCGCAGCCCTGTAAGGATTCACAGGATTTCGTCTCTCTGGTCGATTCGACCGGGCTCTGCCTGTTCACCGCCGCCGCTCTCGGCATGGAGGAATACCGCATGCAGATCGACGCCGCCTGCGAGGGCGATTGGTCTGTCGAGCGGTTGACCGAGATCGGCGAGCGGGTGTGGAATCTTGAGCGCCAGTTCAACCTCGCCGCCGGCATTACTGCCGCCGACGACACCCTGCCCAAGCGTTTGCTTGAGACCCCGGCGCCGTCGGGATCGGCCAAGGGCAAGGTCAACGAACTGGACAAGATGCTGCCCGAATACTACGCGATTCGTGGCTGGACCGCCGACGGCGTGCCGAGCAACGAGACGCTCTCCAGGTTGAAACTCTAGAGCCAGAAGGTAGATCATGGATTATATCATCATCGGCGCCGGCCCGGCCGGCGTGATCGCCGCCGAGACCTTGCGCAAATGCGACGCATCCGGCGCCATCACCCTGATCGGGGGCGAGGCGGAGGCGCCCTATTCGCGCATGGCGATTCCTTATCTGTTGGCCGAGGATGTCGCCGAGGAAGGCACCCATCTGCGCCATGGCGAGAACCATTACGGCGGCCTCGATATTACCATTCGCCAGGATCGGGTGTCGTCAATCTCGCCGGGCGATAACAGCGTTAGCCTGGATGGCGGCGACACCCTCAAATACGACCGTCTGCTCATCGCCACCGGGGCTCGCGCCACGCGCCCGCCGATTCCCGGCCTGGACTTGGACGGTATCGAATCCTGCTGGACCCTCGATGACTCCCGCCGCATCGCCGCCGCCGCCACATCGGGCTCGAATGTGGTGCTCATGGGCGCCGGCTTCATCGGCTGCATCGTGCTCGAAGCCCTGTCCGCGCGCGGCGTTAATCTCACTGTCGTCGAGATGGAAGACCGCATGCTGCCGCGCATGATGGATGACGTCGGCGGCGATATGATCAAGCGCTGGTGCGAGAGCAAGGGCGTTACGGTGCTGACCGGGACGAAGGTCACCGGCATCGAGGCGGCGAACGGTAGCTATAAGCTGGCGCTCGACGGCGGCGCCTCGCTCGATGCCGATCTGGTGGTCTGCGCCACCGGCGTCGCCCCCTATCTCGATTTTCTCGAGGGCAGCGGTGTCGAGACCGACCACGGCATCCTGGTCGACAACCATCTGGAGACAAACGTCGCCGGTATTTATGCCGCGGGCGATGTCGCCCAGGGGCCGGATTTCTCCACCGGTGAGCGCGAAGTCCATGCCATTCAGCCGACGGCCAGCGCCCATGGCCGCATCGCCGCCTTGAATATGGCCGGCCAGGCGACTGATTACGAAGGCAGTCTGGCGATGAATGTGCTCAACACTCTGGGCCTGGTCTCTTCCTCCTATGGCTTATGGATGGGCGTCGATGGCGGCGACCGCGCAGTGGTCTCCGATGAGGACGGTTTCAAATATCTCCGCCTCGAATTCGACGGCGACGTGATTGTCGGCGCGTTGGCGCTCGGCCTCACGCAACATGTCGGCGTGCTGCGCGGCCTGATCCAGACCAAGGTCCATCTCGGTCCCTGGAAGGATAAGCTGATGGCCAACCCGCACCTGATCATGGACGCCTATCTCGCCCAGACCCAGAATAGCGCCTAAGCGGGGTTATTTGCGCGCCATGCGCATTACCCTCAAGACCGCCAGCGGTACGGCCAAATATCTACCGCCGGGAAGCCACGGCAATAGCGCCATGATCACCGTCGCCGACGGCGCCACGCCGAGCGACGTGATGAGTCAGCTCGGCCTTCCGCCCGACGGGATATATCTGGTGACCCACAACGGCGCCGCAGTGACAATCGCCATGCGAGACTCCGTAACCCTGGCCGAGGGCGACACCCTCGCCGTCATGCCGCCGCTCCGGGGCGGGTGAAGGTGGTTGGCTACCACGCAAGAAACGCCTTCCGCCATCAGCTTTCAGCCAAGGGCTTTTTTAGCTGACCGCTGATAGCTAAATGCTTACTTCTTGCTGCGCGGCAGATCGATCACCCGGCCGCCGTCGGTTTTCGGGTCGATGTCGTAGCCCCGGCGGATTTCGATGTTGCGCAGGATGACTTCCAGGCAGGCTACATCGGTGGCGTCCGGGTTTAGGGGCTCGGCGTATTTCATCACCAGGCTGCGATAGGTCTCAAGCTCATTGGGCATCAGGCTGTCGCCAGTCTCCCCCACCTCATCGATCAGGTGCTTGAATTGTGCGTATGCAGCCATGTTGAACATGATGTGCATAGTGAATGACCGGATTGGTCCTGTCGATGGGCGAAAAGCTTTCCAGATCAGCGACTCTATGATGCTATATTAGGCGCCGTTAGCGACCAAGCGCACGCGAGGAAAAGCCATGAACGACAGCTACGATGCGGAATATCAAGATCACGCCACGATGTGGCGGAATTTTGTGCGCTTGATGTCCGGGTGCACAGTCTTTGCCATCCTCGTTCTAGTCGGCTTGGCGGTGACCCTGGTCTAGCTCTTCGAGCTACTCCCACTCAATAGTGCCGGGCGGCTTCGAGGTTATGTCGTAGACGATGCGGTTGATGCCGCGCACCTGGTTGCAGATGCGGGTCGAGACCCGTGAGAGAAATTCCGCTGAGAAATCATAGACATCGGCGGTCATGCCGTCGGTAGAGGTGACCGCGCGCAGGCCGCAGACGAATTCATAGGAGCGTTCGTCGCCCATGACGCCGACGGTTTGCACCGGCAGCAGCACGGCGAAGGCCTGCCAGATCTCGTCATAGAGGCCGGCGTTCCTGATCTCTTCCAGATAGATGGCGTCGGCGCGGCGCAGCAGGGCGCATTTCTCTGGCGTGACCTCGCCGGGAATGCGGATTGCCAGGCCCGGCCCGGGGAAGGGGTGGCGCCCGACGGCGGCTTCCGGCAGACCGAGTTCGCGTCCCAGGGCGCGCACCTCGTCCTTGAACAGCGAGCGCAGGGGTTCCACCAGATCGAGGTTCATGCGCTCGGGCAGGCCGCCCACATTGTGATGGGATTTGATGACGGCGCTCGGGCCGCCGGCGAACGATACGGATTCGATGACGTCGGGATAGAGCGTCCCCTGGGCGAGAAATTTGGCGCCTTCGATCTTATTCGCCTCCTCCTCGAAGACATCGATGAAGGTGGCGCCGATAATCTTGCGCTTGGTTTCCGGGTCGGTAACCCCGGCCAGCTTGCCAAGGAACAGCTCGCCCGCGTCGCAATGGATCAGCTTGATGTTGAAGCGGTCGTGGAACAGGGATTTCACCTCATCGGCCTCGCCTTCGCGCATCAACCCGGTATCGACGAACACGCAGGTCAGTTGATCGCCGACGGCTTCCTGCAGCAGCACCGCGACGACCGAGGAATCAACCCCGCCCGACAGGCCGCAGATCACGTGGCCGTCGCCGATCTGGGCGCGCGCGCGAGCGACTTCCTGCTCGCGGAAGGCGGCCATGGTCCAGTTGCCTTTGCAGCCCGCAACACGCCTCACGAAGTTGTCGATCAGGGCGGCGCCATGGGGGGTATGAACCACCTCGGGGTGAAACTGCACACCGTAGAATCGGCGGTCATCGTCGGCGATCGCGGCGTAGGGAGCGCCTTCGCTACAGGCGACGGTGCGAAATCCGGGCGGCAGCGCGGTTACCCGGTCGCCGTGGCTCATCCAGACCTGCTCGTGCGCGCCGTTGTCCCAGACGCCTTCGAATAGCTCGCAGTGATCCGAGACATCGACAAAGGCGCGGCCGAATTCGCGGTGATCGTCGCTTTCCACCTTGCCGCCGAGCTGAGCGCACATAGTCTGCTGGCCGTAACAGATGCCGAGCAGCGGCACACCGAGTTCATACACCCGCTCCGGCGCGCGCGGGGTCGAGGCGCTGGTAACCGAGGCCGGACCGCCAGACAGGACGATTCCGCTCGGCGCGAATTCATCGATCGCCGCATCCGTCATATTGAAGGGGTGAACCTCGCAATAGACGCCGCTCTCGCGCACCCTGCGCGCGATGAGCTGGGTGGTCTGGGCGCCAAAATCGAGGATGAGAATGCTGTCGCTGTCGCTCCGTGAATCGTCGCTCATTTACGCTCCGTCATAGGTAAGACCTTAGCCACCCTGATTCGCCTTGTATTTCTTGATCGCCGTCTTGAGGTCGGTATAGGCCTCGCAGCCGAAGGTGCAGGCCGCATCGAGCACATCGAGATGCTTTTCCGCAGCGGTCAGATCGCCGGTCTCCAGATAAAGCTCGCCGATGTACTCATTGGCGCCGAGGTGCTTGGGATCGATCTCCAGCGCCGTTTTGTAGTTCTCGAACGCCGACTCGACATTGCCGAGCTTGCGATGGCTGAACCCGAGCATGTTGTAGCCATCCGCGCTGGTCGGGTCGCTACCGATAACTTTAGTGAAAAAGCCTATAGCCGCTTCAAAATTACCTTCCTCGGTCGCTTTCTCACCGGCGATTAAGTCCTCAGACTTGGGCGTGCCGACCGACGCTGCCCTAGGATCAGCGGGCGCAAGAAGGAGCGGCAAGGAGAGAGCCAGGGCGAGAGCAATAATTTTTATGGACATCAATTCATCCTTTAACTTCAGCCGACCGTCTGCATCGTCTCGGGGGTGATACCCTTGACTAAATAAATAGCGCATCACTCCCTCGGCGACCAGTAATCGCGGACTGAGATGTAGTGAACAATCAGGTTCCGCCGCGATAATTCGGCGGTTCGTGAGTCACTGTGACGTCGTGGACGTGGCTCTCACGCAGGCCGGCCCCGGTTATGCGCACGAAGCGGCAATTATTCTGCATGGCGGCGATATCCGGATTGCCGGTATAGCCCATGGCGGCGCGCAAGCCGCCGACCAGTTGATGGGTAATATTCGCCAGCGGACCCCGGTAGGGCACGCGGCCCTCGACCCCTTCGGGCACCAATTTGAGCGTATCTTTGATGTCCTGCTGAAAATAGCGGTCGGCGGAACCGCGCGCCATGGCGCTGAGAGAGCCCATGCCGCGATAGGATTTATAGGACCGGCCCTCATAGAGAAAGACCTCGCCGGGGCTTTCGTCGGTGCCGGCCAGCAGCGAGCCGATCATGGCGCAATCGGCGCCGGCGGCAATCGCCTTGGCGAGATCGCCCGATGATTTCAGGCCGCCGTCGGCGATCACCGTGACGTTCTGATCGCGGCAGCGCTTGGCGACTTCCATGATCGCGGTGAGCTGCGGTATGCCGACCCCGGCGACAATGCGGGTGGTGCAAATGGTTCCCGGTCCGATGCCGACCTTGACCGCGTCGGCGCCGGCGTCGATCAGCGCCTGGGCGCCGTCGGCGGTGGCGATGTTGCCGGCGATCACCTGGGCGCGGTTGCTCTGTTTCTTGATGCGCGCAACGCTGTCGATGACGCCCTGGGAATGGCCATGCGCTGTATCGACGACAATGATATCGCAGGCGGCGTCGACCAGCGCCTCGGCGCGGGCTATCCCCTTGTCGCCGACGCCGGTGGCGGCGGCAACGCGCAAGCGGCCCTGATCGTCCTTACAGGCGTTGGGGTACTGCTGGGACTTGATCATGTCCTTGACGGTCACCAGGCCGACGCAGCGATAATCGTCATCGACGACAATCAGCCTTTCAATTCGGTGCTGATGAAGCAGGCGCTTGGAGTCTTCCGCATCCACCGCATTGCTGACCGTAACCAGGTTGTCCTTGGTCATTAGCTCATGCACCGGCTGTTCCGGGTTGGAAGCGAAGCGAACGTCCCGGTTGGTCAGGATGCCGACCAGCAGGCCGGAATCCTTCTCGACCACCGGAATGCCGGAAAT
>JAYGED010000194.1:0-2953 GCA_046582565.1 Alphaproteobacteria bacterium | reverse complement strand
GCGCCATCCTGTTCGATGAAACCCAGGCTCCCGCCGCCGCCCGGCAGATGGAATTTGAGCAGCACTTTCCGCAATCGGGATGGGTCGAACACGGGCCCGAGGACATTTGGGAAACGACCCTATCGACGTGCCGCGACGCCATTGCCAAAGCCGGCGTGACGCCTGGTGAAATCGCGGCCATCGGCATCACCAACCAACGCGAAACCACCGTCGTCTGGGACCGCGAAAGCGGCAAGCCCCTGCACCGGGCCATCGTGTGGCAGGACCGGCGCACCGCCGATACCTGTATGAAGTTGAAAGAGGCCGGATGGGAGCCCACGGTCGCGGCGCGAACCGGGTTGTTGCTCGACCCTTATTTTTCGGCCACCAAGATCGCCTGGATTCTCGATAATGTGGTCGGCGCCAGGGCGCGGGGGATGCGCGGCGAACTGGCCTTTGGCACCATCGACAGCTTCCTCCTATGGCGGCTGACCGGCGGGCAAAGCCATGCCACCGACGCAACCAACGCCAGCCGAACCATGCTGTTCGACATCCATCGGCAAGATTGGGACGATGATCTGCTGGCCCTGTTCAGGGTGCCCCGCGAGATGTTGCCCGAGGTGCGCGATTCGAGCGCCGATTTCGGCATCGCGCAAACCGAAATTCTGGGCGGCCCGGTGCCGATAACCGGCATCGCCGGCGATCAACAGGCAGCCGCATTCGGCCAGGCCTGCTTCAAGCCCGGCATGATCAAATCGACCTTCGGCACCGGCTGCTTCGCCCTGGTCAACACCGGCGAGACGGCGGTCAGCTCCAGCAACAGGCTACTTACCACGGTTGCCTATCGCCTGGACGGCAAGGCCGCCTATGCTCTCGAAGGCAGCATCTTTGTCGCCGGCGCCGCCGTGAAGTGGCTGCGCGATACGGTCGGGCTGATCACCAGCGCGAGTGAAACCGAGGCTTTGGCCGCCGCCGCACCCCAATCCGGCGTTTATCTGGTGCCCGCCTTCGTCGGCCTCGGCGCACCCTATTGGGATCCGGACGCGCGCGCCGCCCTTCTCGGCATGACCCTGGATTCGGGACGCGCCGAGATCGTCCGCGCCAGCCTCGAATCGGTGGCCTATCAGATGCGCGATCTGATGGAGGCCATGCGCGCCGACGGCACCGCGGCGCCTGTAGCACTCAGGGTCGACGGCGGCATGGTGGTCAACGGCTGGCTGATGCAGTTTCTCGCCGACATGCTCGACACACAGGTCGAGCGCCCCAAGGTTACCGAGACCACCGCGCTCGGCGTCGCGTTCCTGGCCGGGCTTCATACGGGCTTTTATTCGTCCCTCGACGCTATCGCCGGGCAATGGCAGCGCGAGGCCCTGTTCACCCCGGCGATGAGCGAGGATGAGCGGGTGCTGCGCTACGCCGGCTGGCAGGACGCCGTGGCCCGGGTGACGGATAGAGTGTGGCGGCCAGTGGGTGATGGGTAGCAAATACGCGTAATCTGATCTGCTCGCAAAGAGGATGGCTATTTTGACGCACGAAAATGCGCCACAATCAGCTCACCCCTTTCAGCCATTACCAGCAGCCGTTTCACAGTATCAAACCAGCTATCAGCGCTCTCCCCAAACATTTCGACGATCTCATCGTGAATTGCACCAGACCTCAGCGCCGTTAAATCATTCCGCAGCTGATCGACCATCCATGCGTCACGCTCATTGATAGCCACGTCTTCAAATCCGGCTTCAGAGAGCAAGTCATTGTAATCTGCAGGCGAGGCCCAATGGTATGTCAGGCCAGATATATCTTCATGCTCGACCAATTCGTCCGAGAGGGGCCCGGTCCATCTCCGAAGCCGATCATTGCCCACAAATATTCCGCCAGGGCGGAGGACTCTCCGCGCTTCAATAAACAAATTCCGCTTGTCAGGAATTTGTAAAATTGAACCCATAGAGAAGACCATGTCGAAGCTGGCATCCTCGAACGGGAGAGGGCCCGGCTCAACCAGCTGAAATTTCACTAGGTTTGCAACTCCGCGATTTTCGGCCAGCTTCGTCGCCCAATCAATCTGCTCTCTCTGGATATCAATGCCGACCACAAGGCGCGCCTTATGATGTTCTGTTAAGGCAATCGCAGGACCGCCCAGACCGGAGCCTATCTCTAAAATTATTTTGTCCTGGACGTCTACGCCGTCAATTATCGCGGCGACCTCGTCGTCGCCCCCTGGCGACATGTAACCTTTTCCCCAAATAATCTCTTGGCCAATGAAATAGGCCTCCTCATATTCGCTGCCGGGCTCACTCATACCAAACTCCCGTTTAACGCATTACATCGACCACATCGCACGTCCAGCCATAGGGCACAAAGCAATATTGATCCACGAAACAGCCTATAATTTATCTATTGATCTGACGACAACACGGTCTGATTGCTTGCCGGAACATGCCATGAGTGGCATTATGCGCGGCTCAAACGCTCGACTTTCTAGGGTTTTCGATGATCAAATTTTTACGCATGGGGCTCGTTCTGGCGCTCCCTATGATACTCGCCATGGCGAGCACAGACTTGCGCGCCGAACATGACGCCACGACGCAATCGCAGGAAACTCTTGAGGAAAATATCCACCACTATTTGCTCAGCCACCCCGAAGTGATCATTGAGGTGCTCGACATTCTGCGCGCCGAGCGGGAAGTCGGCGCCGCCGAGCGAGCCAACCAGACACTCGCCGATCAGCATGAGGCCATCTTCAACGATCCCACCTCGCCGGTCGGCGGCAACCCCGACGGCGATGTCACCATCGTCGAGTTCTTCGATTATTTCTGCGGCTATTGCAAACGGGTGATTCCTGTATTGGTACAGGCCATGGACGATGATCCCGGTATCCGCCTCGTCTACAAGGAATTCCCCATTCTCGGTCCGGAGTCGGTGGTCGCCGCGCGCATCGCGCTCGCCGCCCACCGCCAGGCGCCGGAAAAGTACCAAG
>JAYGED010000181.1:0-5528 GCA_046582565.1 Alphaproteobacteria bacterium | reverse complement strand
GTCGAAGCGCGCCAGGACACCACGGTAGTCATTCATTCTCTGACAGACGATCGGCGGATTCTGCCCTTGGAAAAGAAGAACGAAGTCCTGAAAGCACATGCCGATTTTCAATTGGTGATTTCTTATAACCCTGGCTATCAGAGCGTTCTCAAGGACTTGAAAGAATCGACCAAACAGCGTTTTGGGGCCATTGATTTCAATTTTCCGATGCCGGAGTTGGAAGCCGAGATCATTGCTCACGAGTCCGGTGTCGATGGTGGAATGGCCGCAAAACTGGTCAAGATCGCGGAACGATCCCGCAATTTGAAAGGGCATGGTCTTGAAGAAGGGGCCTCAACCCGAATGCTCATTCATGTCGGGCAATTGATTAAGCGGGGTATTCCCTTGGGCGAAGCCTGTGAGGTAGCCCTTGTTCTGCCGATCACGGATGATCCCGATATCCGAAGCGCCCTGGGTTCGGCCATAGCGGCCTGCGCCTGATCACAGGCTTGAGCTTCGCCATCTCATGACGCCCCCCGTTGACAAGAATTTCCTGAGAGTCGTCGGCGATAAGGCGTCGGAATTCGATGAGGGGCTCCTAAACGACAGGACCAGCCAGGCGTTTCCGGATCCCTTTACCGCGCCTTGGTTGAGGGCATGCAGGAAGCTCGATCAGGCCGGTTACGGCCCGGCGGTGGTGGCTGCCTATATCCGTTACGCACCGGAAGTTTCCAGTCTTGTCGGCCCGGAACGGGCTATCGGCATGGCGGATATCGTTTCCTCCCTCGCCATCAAGGCCGGTCGCGCGGCGGCGGAATTTCTGCCCGCCGCCGCGGTGGTGGCCGCGAACAGACTCGATCAGGACGAAGCGCGTTTTCGGTCTTGGCTGGGACTGATGGAAAGATTCTCTAATCTGGCGCCGGAATCGATTCTGACGGTGTTACAGAAAATGGACATGCTGCTGTCGAAACTCAACGTATCGCGTCTTGAGGCTTGGATTTTGGCGGGTATCCGCTATGCCGGGGCGGATACCGAAAAGCGGTTTGAATATTACAATTTTTCCGACCCGGAAGCCGACCGCTGGCTGGAAAGGGAATCTGGGGAAATCGTTTTTTCCGATATTGATCGCCAGTTGAAGACATACATAAATGCACTTTGGCGTATCCGTGTCCCATTGCGCGAGCCGCCGATGAGCGCGCCAGATCATGCGCGAAGACGCGCCAGTTTCGGACAGGGGCTGATCCGCATACCCTCGACCTTCCCGGGGTTTAGAAGAGAACAGGCAAAAGACCTGTTCCGAGCGTCGCTGGCTCATATCGGAGCCCATATGATGTATTCAGGCGAACCATTCCCGGTTGGCAAACTGAAGACCATCCAGGTCGCGCTCGTCTCCCTGATCGAAGACGCCAGGGTCGAGCAGCTGGCGATGCGGGAATTTCCCGGCCTCAGACGTTTGTGGGTGCCGCTTCATATTGCCCAGTCTACCGGCATCATGACAGCCCCGAGCCTGCTTGCCCGTTTGTCCCATGCCCTGATAGATCCTGACTTCAAAGATGTTGAGGGCTGGGTAAAGAAGGGCCGCGATATGTTTTTTGCCCGTCGGGAGAATTGGGATGATCCTATGATGAGCCGAGAAGTCGGCGATCTGCTCGGCAACGATATCGGCCAGATGCGGATACAGTTCAATGCCCGCACCTATGTTGTCGAGCCGCCATACAGAGACGACAATCTAGGGCTTTGGGAGTTCAACGAAGAGCCGTCGCCACAAGCCATGGAAGCCGAACTGCTGTTCGACGCAGTGCGTATCGAGGAACAGGATGACGACGACGAAGCGCCGCCCGACAGGGAGCGCGAGGAGCATGAGCAGAGCGATGAGGAGGACGCCAACCGGGTCAATCTGGCGATTACGGAGGAGGACGGCATTCCGGTCGCGCGTTATCCTGAATACGACTATACCATCGGACGTGACCGCGCCGACTGGACCACGATTGTCGAATACACACCGCCACCCGGCGCCGCCCATGTTATCGATGACATACTGGAACGTCATGCTCATGTGGTGAATCGCATCAAGTCCTTGATCGTTTCGGCACAGGTCAGTCGCCCTCAAAGGGTGAAGAGGCAACAAGAAGGCGACTTTCTGGATATCGACGCCGCCATTGAGGTCATGATAAGCCGACGCATAGGGGAACATCCCGACCCGCGTGTCTATGGGCGGTTCGAGCGAAGGCATCGGGATTTGGCGGTCAATCTGCTGCTCGATATATCCGAATCGACCAACGACAAGATTACCGCTTCCGACGAAACGGTACTGGACGTCGAGCGCCAGGCGACCGCCCTGTTGGCACATGCCATGTCGGGCCTCGGCGATCCCTTCGCGATTGCCGCCTTTTGTTCGAACCGCAGGGATGATGTTCGCTATTACCGCATCAAGGATTTTGACTCGCCCTACGGCGCGATGTCGAAATCTTACCTGGCGGGCTTGCAAGGCGGGCTTTCAACGCGCATCGGGGCCGCCATGCGCCATGCCGCCGAGGACTTGAAACGCCAGCAAACCCATAGGCGATTATTGCTGGTTGTAACCGATGGAGAACCTTCGGATATCGACGTCACGGATAAGAAATATCTGGTTGAGGATGCACGCCATGTTATTCATGAATTGGCGATGGATGGCATTGATGTCTTTTGCGTTGGTCTAGATTCCGGTGGCGATAGTTACCTGATGCGAATTTTCGGGCGGCGCAATGTAGTCCAAATCGATAAGCTCGAAAGCCTGCCGGAAAAACTACCCATGATCTATTTAAGACTAACCGCCTGAGGATATTTTCAAGCTTCGTCAGATTAATAGAGCGTGATCAAACCGCAAGTAACGGTGGTTGTGCGTCCGGAATATAAACCTGCGGCAATTCCCTGATGCGTCAACATAATTCCCTGTTCTGTATTCTGAATTCCCTGTTCCGAGGTTTAGGGAATTTGCTCATAACCGGCTGACAAAATACAGTAATTCGAAGCCCCCGGGTATTCATTCCCTGTTATTTTGCAAAATTTCCCTGTAAATTTGGGGTAATCAGGGTATTTTGCCAGAGACGAGTTCGCTCCAGACTGCGTCCACTACCACTCACTTTTGGCATTTTCCGGTCATTCCGTAGTGCCTAATATAATGGCGTGAATTCAGCGCCTTAGCGCCATATCACCGCCCGGCAGTGTCAGAGGATAGCAAACCGGTCAGCACAGCCGCTCCAACATCGCCTGCCCTAGTCGAAATACCCGGCTCGGACAGCCTTACCAATCAGATTACAGATAAATCTGCCGGCGGTAATGGCCGTTATCCCGTTGATGTCGCGCATCGGCGTGATTTCAACGATGTCCATGCCGACTACGCGTCCTTTATCAACGAGGCCATGAATGAGCATTCGCATCTGGTCATAAGTGACCCCGCCGGGCGCCGGGCCGGCGACAGCCGGCATGATTGTCGGATCGACGCCATCGGCGTCAATGGTCAGGTAATAACGGCCCCCGTCTGGAATGCGGTCCAGAACCGCCTGCATGCCGATCCGCTGTAATTCCACATCGGGAATCAAATGAGCGCCATAGGCCAGCGCGGCTTCGACCTCTTCGGGCCGGGCACTGCCGGCGGACCGCAAGCCGATCTGGAATATTTCGCCCACATGGTCCATTTCAGAGGCCCGGCGAATTGGGCTCGAATAGCCTTCTCGAACGCCGTTGACATGATCGCGCCAATCCAGATGCGCATCGATATGGACCAGGGTAATCGGTCCATGCGCGTCGTAGGCCCTGAGCGCGGGTATGGGAATTCCGTGGTCTCCCCCCAGAATGATCGGTAAAATATTGGCCGCCAGTAGCTTGCGGACAACCGTCTCCGCCTTTTTATAGTGGCTTCCCATGTCGCGCGGGTCGCCGGGAACATCGCCAACGTCGATGACCCGAATGTCCTTACCGTCAAAAATGGGGCCGCCAACGTCGAAATCCCAGCGGTCCAGCCCGCGCAAGGCGCGTTGGCAAAATCGGCGAATTGAGGTTGGCGCGTTGGTTTGATCGTTTGTGACTTCCTCCATCGAGTAGGGATCGCTGAAGGGAATGCCGAGGATGGCCACATCGGCCGAAACGTTATCGAGATCGGTTACAATCGGTAAATCGTGAAAACTTTGGAATTCTTTTCTGGGAGGAACTGTAAGCGACGACGACATAGGGACTCTCCAGGGATTGTTTCGGTCGAATTGCGCCAAGTCTAATGCCAAATTAGCCAAGGGACAGGACATGGCCAAGCCCATCGAAGCGCGATGCGGCGCTCGGCCATAGAGCCGGTCTCGGCAAGCGCAAGGGCCAGCACGTCGGCCGCCATGCCTACTGGCTCGGCGTGGAGGTTACCGCCATAGAGGATGTCACCGCTGTCGGCGATGATCAGTGGATTGTCGGTCACCGCGTTTACCTCGCGGCCGAGGAGGTCGACGGCGAGCGCCGCCACGCTGAGCGGCCTGGGCTCAATGGGCAGGCGCGTGGTGTCGACGACATCGTCGGTGACGCGCCACCGGTTGGCGCGCGCCGAGCCGATGAAAACCGCGCCTTGCTTTGTAGTCATGCCGCCCCCGACGCCCGCTCCGGCGTTACGAACCCCGCGCCTTGCGCCGAGCAACCCAGCCCGGCTGATCGCAGATCTCGCCCAGGAACTCGATCACCGTGTGGGCGCCGAGATAGGCGGTCACGCCGGTGCCCACATCGAGCTGCGGATTGACCTCGACGAAATCGAAGCCGATAACGTTGGTATGCGCAGCGATGGCCGCCAGCGTGTCGCGCAGTTCGGCATAGGTCATGCCATTCGGCTCGGCCGATACGCAGCCGGGCACGAGGGGCATGTCGAGCACATCGACATCGATGCTGACATAGCAATTTGCACCCTTGGGCGCCGTTTCGGCGATCGCCTGGGGCCCGCCGGCATGGAACTCCGACATGGTGATGACCTTGTTTCCGTCGGCGAGCGAGTCATCCATCATGGTCTGCGTGTTCCGCAGGCTGCGAATTCCCACCTGGGCCAAGCCCTCCACATGGGCCATCGGGCTGATGTGACGAAAGGCATGGCCATTGGTAAAGCGCAGGTCGTGGACGAAGGGCGCATAATCGAGATGCGCGTCGAAGTGGATGATGTAAAGCTGCTCGGTAAAGGCGCGCACCACGGGATAGGTGATGGCGTGGTCGCCGCCCAGGATGACCGGCATGGCGCCCCGATCCAGGATCGCGCGGGTCATCGCCGTAATGTTATCGAACGTGCCCTTCACATTGGTCGGCATGCAATCGGCGTCGCCGGTGTCGACGATGCGGTCGTTCTCCATCTCGTGGACCAGATAGTTGCGCCGCGTTTCGGGATTGTAGTAGCCGCCGCGGCCGCCGCCTGCAAAGCGCAGCGAATGCTCGCGTAGCGCGCGCGGGCCGAAACGCGAGCCGGCCATGAAGGGCGAGCCGTCATCGGTCGGCACGCCCATGATCGCGATGTCGGCGTCAAGCTTGTCGAGTTCGGTACAAATCGGCGCGCG